>NZ_JBJGYM010000005.1:0-287641 GCF_054049995.1 Geodermatophilus sp. SYSU D01106
GTCGTGCTCTGCACGCACAGGTGTGCAGAGCACGACTCCGCCCGGGAGCACACCCGCCCCGCCAGGGAGGATGGACCCCCGTGAGCACCGCCGTCGTCCCCGAGCTCGACCGCTTCCCCGCCGACGTGCGCGACGCCGTCGGCCGGCTCGCCGGGGTCGCCGAGCGCACCCCGCTGCAGCGCAACGAGCGGCTGTCCGCGCTCACCGGCGCCGACGTGTGGCTCAAGCGCGAGGACCTGCAGGTCGGCCGCTCCTACAAGGTGCGCGGCGCCTACAACACGATCAGCCGCCTGGACGACGCCGCCCGCACCGCCGGGGTGGTGTGCGCCAGCGCCGGCAACCACGGCCAGGGCGTCGCCTACGCCTGCCGGGCGCTCGGCGTCCGCGGGGCGGTGTTCGTGCCCGGCACCACCCCACGGCAGAAGCGCGCCCGCATCCGCGCGCTCGGCGGCGACATGGTCGAGCTGGTCGTGGCCGGCGACACCTACGACGACGCCGCCGCGGCCGCGAAGGCCCGGGCCGCCGCCACCGGCGCCACGCTCGTCCCCGCGTTCGACGCCTGGCCGGTCGTCGTGGGCCAGGCGACGGTCGCCGTCGAGGTGCTCGAGCAGCTGGGCCGCGCGCCCGACGTCGTCGTCCTGCCCCTCGGTGGCGGCGGGCTGCTCGCCGGCTGCGGCACCTGGCTGCGGCAGGCGAGCCCCGCCACCCGGCTCGTCGGGGTGGAGCCCGCCGGCGCCGCCGGGATGGCCGCGGCGCTGGCGGCCGGGCATCCGGTCGAGCTGCCGGCCATCGACACGTTCGTCGACGGCGCCGCCGTGCGCCGGGCCGGCGACGTCACCTTCCCGCTGGTCCGCGACTCCGGCGCCGAGCTCGTGGCCGTGCCCGAGGGCCAGGTCTGCACCGAGATGCTCGAGCTCTACCAGGTCGAGGGGATCATCGCCGAGCCCGCGGGCGCCCTGGCCACGGCGGCGCTGACCGGCGGCACCGTGCGGGTCGAGCCCGGGCAGACCGTCGTCTGCCTGCTCTCGGGCGGCAACAACGACGTCAGCCGGTACGCCGAGGTGGTCGAGCGGTCCCTGGTGCACCAGGGCCTCAAGCACTACTTCCTCGTCGAGTTCCCGCAGGAGCCGGGCGCGCTGCGCCGCTTCCTCGACGACGTCCTCGGCCCCGACGACGACATCGTGCTGTTCGAGTACGTCAAGCGGGACAACCGCGAGACCGGCGCGGCGCTCACCGGCATCGAGCTCGGCAGCGCCGACAGCCTGCCCGGCCTGCTCCAGCGCACCGCCGCGAGCCCGCTGCGCATACAGCACCTGGACCCGGACTCGCCGGCCTACCGCTACCTCGTCCGCGGCGGCGCCTGACCCTCAGACGCGGGCCAGCCCGACCACGGTGACGTCGTCGGTGCCCGGCGGGTCGAGCGTGGCCACCACGGCGTCGACCACGTCCTGCGGCGTCCCGGCACCGGCGGCCACCGCCTCCCGCACCGCCTCGATGCCCTCGGGCAGTGGCCGGCCGCGCCGCTCGACCAGGCCGTCGCTGTAGAGCAGCAGCCGGTCGCCGGCGTCCAGGCGCAGCGCCGTCTGCCCGTAGTCGGCGTCGTCGAGCAGGCCGAGGGCGGGACCGCGGCTGTCGGTGACCAGCCGCGCGCCGCCGTCGCCGGCGTGCACGGCCGGGAGGTGCCCGGCGTTGGCCAGCGCCAGCTCGCCGGTGGCGGGGTCGAGCTGGGCGACGACGGCGGTGGCCATCTCGCCCGGCAGCAGCGCGCCGACCAGCCGGTTGAGCTCGGTGAGCGCCGCGGCCGGGCCCTCGTCGCGCAGCAGCGAGGCCCGCAGGGCGTGCCGCAGCTGCGCGGTCACCGCCGCGGCGGACAGCCCGTGCCCGGCGACGTCGCCGAGGACGATCGCGAGCCGGCCGCTGGGCAGCGGCACGAGGTCGTACCAGTCGCCGCCGACGACGTCGGCCTCGCTGGGCCGGTACCGCGCGCCGAGCGCGACGCCGGGCACCTTCGGCAGCTCCTCGAGCAGGAGGGTGCGCTGCAGCGCCGCGGAGAGCCGGTCGTCCTCCCCGGCGCGGGCGAGCACGGCCTCGCCGAGGTGGGTGGCCAGCGCGCGGGCGGCGGCGACCTCGTGCTGGTGCCACGGGCGGGAGGTGCCGCGGACGGTCTCGGTCCAGCGGGCGAACGACCGGCGCGGGGACAGCCGGCCCGCGGTCACCTTGGAGGTGCGCGGGTCGCCGCCCCAGGTGACCTCGCGCGGGGTCTCCGGCCGGAACCAGGCGAGGAAGTCGCCGCGCGCGCCGCCGACCTCGACGGCGAGCACGCCGCTGGCGTCGGCGGCGAGGTCGGCGGCGCCGGGCACATCGCGGCCGAGGGCGTCGGTGACCCCGCCGGCGCGCAGCACCGCGGGGACGACCGCGGCGACCCGCTCGGCCGGCGGGGTCCTCCCGAGCAGGTGCAGCCGCCCGTCCAGGCGCACCGCGGCGCCGGCGGCGGGCAGCAGGTCGAGCACGGTGACCTCGCCGTCGACGAGCGCGGCGACCGGCGTGCGCGGGCTGCGGCCGATCGCGCCGACCAGGTCGGCCTCGCGCCGGGTGACGCCGACCGCGGCGTCGCGGTCGCCGGCCTCCACGGTGGTGTGCAGCAGCAGCGAGGCGGTGCGGCCGAGGAACTCCGCGGCGGTGCGGTCGGCGTAGGAGGGCCGGTGGGCGCCGCTGTAGGAGTGGCAGGCGATGAGCCCCCAGAGCCTCCCGCGGTCGAGAAGCGAGACCGACATCGACGCGGTGACGCCCATGTTGGCCAGGTACTCCAGGTGCACCGGGGAGACGCTGCGCAGCATCGCGCCGGAGAGGTCCAGCGGCCGGCCGGTGCCCGGCACCAGCGGCGGCTCGAGCGGGACCGGGGTGTAGGTGGCGTCGGGGATGAGCCGCATCCAGTTGGTCGCGTACAGGGCGCGGGCCTGGGCGGGGATGTCGCTGGCCGGGTAGTGCAGGCCGAGGAAGGGCTCGAGGTCGGGGCGCCGGTCCTCGGCGACCACCTCGCCGTTCCACTCGGCGTCGAAGCGGTAGACCATCACCCGGTCGAAGCCGGTGAGCGCGCGCACCTCGCGGGCGAGGACGCCGGTGAGGCCCTCGAGCGAAGTCGGTGCCGACAGCCGCTGCAGTACGGTCGGTAGCCGGCGGTGCCAGGCAGCGCCCGCCTGTTCGGCCCCGGCCACCGGCTCCCACTCGGTGACCAGCAGGTCGCCGCTGCGGGACAGGACCAGGTCGAGCTCGGCGCCGCCGGGGGCCACCCGCAGCGGGTCGGCCTCCGACAGGTCCGCGGCCAGCGCCGCGCGCAGCCGGTCGAGCTCGGCGGGAGCCAGCAGGTCGGCGAGGGTGCGCCCGGCGGGGTCGGTGCCGAGCACCTGCGCGGCGTTGGCCGAGGCGACGACGACCTCGAGGCCCGGCTCGGTGACCGCGAGCAGCGCGCCGTGCGGCTGGACCGCCCCCGGGACCGCGATCGGCTCCTCGGCGCAGCGGGCCAGCGCCTCGTCGTCGACCCGCCGTCGGACCGGGTCGGGAGCCGGGGACGGCGGCGGATCGGCCGGGGTCCCGGTCGGGGTGCTGGTCATCGCGACCGACCCTACGACCCGACCTCCCCGCCGGTGAGGCCCGCGACCTCGACCACCGGGACGAGGCGGTGGAGCTCCAGCAGGTCGATGACCAGGCGGACCGGCTTGTTCTCCCGCGGGCACACCACCTGGAGCGCGACGCCGGCCGCGGCGGACTGCTTCGCGGCGCGGGCCAGTTCGCGCGCGCCCGCGGAGTCCATGAACACGGTGTCGGTGAGGTCGATGACCAGCGACCGCGGCCGCGCGGCCAGCTCGGCGGCGACGCCCTCGGCCAGCCGGGGCACCGTCGCGATGTCGAGTTCTCCGCGTACCCTCAGCCCGGGCCGGCCGTTGACCGATGCTCGGTCGACGGCGAACTGCACGATCGGGCTCCTCCTCCACGGGTGACGGACCGGAGGAGCGTAACCCGCTGTTGCAGAGAGGGGCCCGGCGTGGACATCTCGTTCACCGTGACGTTGCCCGTCGACGTCGACAGCGTCCCGTTCATCCGCGGCCTGTGCCGCCAGGCGCTGGAGCACCTGAAGGTCGAGCGGCCGGTCGTCGAGGAGACGACGCTGGCGCTCACCGAGGCGTGCGCGAACGTCGTCCGGCACGCCGGTGACCACGCCGGGTACGAGGTGTCGGTCGCGATCGACGACACCGTCTGCCGGATCACCGTGATCGACGACGGCTCCGGCTTCGACCGGGACGAGGCCGCCGCCCGGTCCTCGCTGACCGCGGCCGGCCTCGACGGCGACGGCGGCGCGGGCCTGCGGCTGATGCAGGCGCTGGTCGACTCGCTGGACTTCCGCCGCGACCCCGACGGCCGGCACCGGGTGAGCCTGGAGAAGCGGCTGTCCCGCCCGGCGCTGCGGCTGCTCGACCGGGGCTGAGCCTCAGGCGCGTGCCGGGAACCGGTCGATGTTCTGCTCGACCCAGGTGCGCAGCGCGGCCAGCGGCACGGTGGCGTCGCGGCCGAGGTCGGTGAGCGCGTACTCCACGTGCAACGGGACGGCCGGGTAGACCGTCCGGTCGACCAGCCCGGCCTCCTCCAGCCGGCGCAGCACCGCGGTGAGCACCTTCGGGCTGATGCCCTGCAGCCGCTGGCGCACGGCGCCGAACCGGCGCGGTCCCTCCTCGAGGGCGCCGAGCGCCAGCGCGCTCCACTTGTCGGCCAGCAGGTCGAGCACCGACCGGCAGGGGCAGTTGGCCGCGTACACGTCCCGGGGCCCGCAGGCGGGCAGGTGCGCCGTCGTCACGTCCCCATCCTGCCGTGGTTCCCCGGAGTAACCAAGCTCCCTTGCGGGAAACCTGTACCTCGCGCATAGCGTCGCCGGCATGTCCCTCCCGTCCCGCATGCCCGCCGTCGCCTACTCCTCCCCCGGCTCTCCCGACGTGCTCACCGACGTCGAGCTCGACGTCCCCGCACCCGGTCCGCACGACCTGCTCGTGGAGGTGCGGGCGGTCTCGGTGAACCCGGTCGACGTCAAGCTGCGCGGCGGCGCCGACCCGGGCGGGCAGCCGCGGGTGCTGGGCTTCGACGCGGCCGGCACGGTGGTCGCGGTCGGCGAGGCGGTGACCGCCTTCGCCGTCGGGGACGCCGTCTACCACGCGGGCTCGATCGCCCGGCCCGGCTCCAACGGCGCGTACCACCTGGTCGACGAGCGGATCGCCGGGCACGCGCCCGCGTCGCTGGACTGGGCGGAGGCGGCCGCGCTGCCGCTGACGACGATCACCGCCTGGGAGACGCTGTTCGAGCGCTGGGCGCTCACCCGCGAGAGCACCGGCACGCTGCTGGTCATGGGCGCCGCCGGCGGCGTCGGGTCGATGCTCGTGCAGCTCGCCCGGCAGCTCACCGGGCTGACGGTGATCGCGGCGGTGTCGCGGCCGGAGGCGGCCGAGTGGGTGCGCGGGCTCGGCGCGCACGAGGTGGTCGACCGCCGCGACCTGGTGGCCGAGGTGGCGCGGGTGGCGCCGGGCGGGGTGCGGTACGTGTTCAGCCCGTACTCGGCCGGGATGGTCGAGACGTTCGCGCGGGTGATGACGGTCGGCGGCTCGGTGGTGGCCATCGACGAGCCCGAGGGCCTCGACACCCTGCCGCTCAAGGAGCGCAGCCAGGGATGGCACTGGGAGTTCATGTTCAGCCGGCCGCTGCACGACCCGGAGAGCACCGCCCAGCGCGAACTGCTCGACGAGGTGGCCCGGCTGGTCGACACCGGGGTGCTGCGCACCACGCTCACCGCGCGGCTGTCGCCGGTCGACGCGGCGACGCTCGCGGAGGCGCACCGGCGGGTCGAGTCGTCGTCGACGATCGGGAAGGTCGTCGTCGCCCGCCCCTGACCTCCCCGGGGAGGTCGTGCTCTGCCCCGTCCCCGTGGGCAGAGCACGACCCGGCCCGGACCACCGGTGCCGCGGACTACCGGTCCAGCGGGTTGGCGCGGGCCCGGTCGGCGAAGCCGGCCTCGGTGAACCGGCCGGCGAGGGAGTCGGGCTTGCGGCGGGCCTGGTCGGTGAAGCAGGCGACGAACTCGTCGATCAGCCCGAGCCGCGGGTACTCCGCGAGGACGGCGGCCCGCAGGTCCGCGGGCCACGCCGCCGGGTCGCGCCCCGAGATGTCGAGGCCGGTGGCGAGCTCCAGCAGGTGCCCCTCGGGGTCGACGGCGACGTCGACCTCCGGCGCCATGTGCGCGACGACGATCTCGGCCACCCGACGGCGGCGCGGCACCGGCCAGCCCGCGCCCGCCGCGAACACCCAGCCGACGGCGCCGCCCGCGTCCTCGAACGGCAGCGTCGCGCTGTCGAAGACCGGGGACAGGCCGAGGTCGTGGACCATCGCCGCGACGAACAGCAGCTCGTCGTCGAACGCGATGCCGTGGCGGCCGGCGTGGTCGGCGGCCCACAGGTAGCTGCGCAGGCAGTGGTTCACCAGGGCGGGCGAGGAGAACTCGGCGACCACCTCCCGCGCGAGGCGGCAGGCGGGGGTGTCGGGCAGCGCGGGCAGGGAGGAGGTCACGGCCGGCGAGTCTGCCGCCGGGCCGTGCCCTCCTCCCCCACTGCCGCGCGCGGTGGCAGGACCGCTGCGGAGATCGGCAGGGACGACGGCGTCAGGACGCCGTCAGGCCCCGCACCCGCTCGATGAGCCCGCCGGCGCAGGCGTCGATGAAGCCGTCGGGGTCGGGGCCGACGTTCTGCAGGACGAGGTGGTCGAAGCCGGCGTCGACGTAGGGCTGCGCCTGCTGCACGTGCAGGTCGAGGTCGGGGCCGACGGAGAACTGCCCGCGGATGTCGTCCTCCTTCACCGTCTGGCTGGCGGCGTCGAAGTTGACCGGGTTGGGCAGCTCGCTCATGACCTTCCAGCCGGTGAGCGCCCAGCGGCTCTTCTCCAGGGCCTCCTGGATCGCGGCGTCCTCGGTCTCGGCCCAGGCCATCGGCACCTCGGCGTAGTGCGGGCCGGAGCCCCCGGCCTCGCGGAAGGCGCCGACGAGGTCCTCGCGCGGCTCGGTGGCGAACAGCCCGTCGCCGAACTCGGCGGCCAGTCGGGAGGCGTGCGGCCCGCCGCTGGCGACGGCGATGACCGGCAGCTGGTCGGGGAGGTCGAAGACGCGGGCGTCCTCGAGCTGGAGGTACTTGCCCTCGAAGGTCCGGTAGCCGCCCTGCCAGAGCAGCTTGATGATCTGCAGGGCCTCGCGGAGCATCTCGTGCCGCACGTGCACGGCCGGCCAGCCGGTGCCGACGACGTGCTCGTTGAGCCGCTCACCGGCGCCGATGCCGAGGGTGAACCGGCCACCGGAGAGGATCTGCACGGTCGCCGCGGCCTGCGCGATGACGGCGGGGTGGTACCGGATGATCGGGCAGGTCACGCCGGTGACCAGGCCGATCCGCTCGGTCTTCGCGGCCATCGCGCCGAGCATCGACCAGGTGAAGCCGCTGTGGCCCTGGGTGTCGAGCCACGGGTGGAAGTGGTCGCTCATCTCGACGAAGTCGAAGCCCGCCTCCTCGGCGCGGACCGTCTGGCGGACGATCTCCTCCGGCGGGAAGGCCTCGGTGGCGAGCTTCAGTCCGACCTGCATGACGGGGGTCCTCACTGCTGGATGTCCGGCGGGCGCTGTCGGGCTGCCCGGGGCATGCGGAACGGAAACGGCACGCCGGGGTCCGCGACGCCGGATGTCGTGTGCGAGCCGCCGGTGCACGGGCGATCGGTTCCGTCGGCGGCTCCCGGTATGTCTGCCTGGTGCCGCATCTCGACCTCATGGACCCTGCGCACGCCTACTTCTTCGGCTTCGCCCAGACCGACGGCAGCCTCTACGCCGGTACCGGACAGAAGGGGCGCCTCATGATCGAGCTCGCGGTGCAGGACGAAGCCGTGCTCCACGAGTTCGCCGGCCTGTTCCCTGTGCACTCGCGGGTGTCCCATCGCGTGCGGACGACGAACTTCGGCCCGCACCGGTCCGCTGTGTGGACGCTGTGCGACCTGTCCGTCCGTCGTGAGCTCGTCGGCCTCGGCCTACCGGCGGGACCCAAGTCGGCACTGGTCGCACCGCCCACCGTCCCGTTCAGCACCCGGGACTACCTGCGCGGCCTCGTCGACGGTGACGGGAGCGTGGGCTTCACGCGGACGGGGCGACCGTTCCTCAGCTTCGTCACCGCGAGTCAGCCGCTCGCCGACTTCTTCTGCGCCCAGGTCCGCGCGGTGACGGGCCTCGAGCGGACCGTCCGGCGGAACACCCGAGACGGCGTCTACAACCCGATGGTGGCCAGCGACGGAGCCGCCACCCTGGCCGCCTGGCTCTATCCCCGGGGGTGCCTCGCCCTGGAGCGGAAACGCGCGGCGGCCGCGCTCGTCGCCGCATGGACGAGACCGCCCGGCATGCGGGCTCGCCCGATGGCCGGCGCGCGACGTTGGACCCCGGACGAGGACGTCGAGGTCATGGTCGGGACCGTCCGGGAAGCCGCCGGTCGCCTCGGCCGCACGGAGAAGGCCGTGGCCCTGCGCCGGTTCCGGCTGCGCCGGGCAGCGAGCGCCGCGGGCGACTGAGGTCCCGGGGACGGTCGTGCTCTGCACACGGGTGTGTGCAGAGCACGACCGCTTCCTGGACCGGTGCCCCGTGCTGGACAGTGGGCCGGGCGGACGGCGACGGAGCCGGCCGGCGCCGGAGGTGGGCCGTGGACGTCGAGTCGCTGCGCTACCTGCTCACGCTCGCCGAGGAGCTGCACTTCGGCCGGTCGGCGCGGCGGCACTACCTCGACCCCGGCCACTTCTCCCGCCGCATCCAGCGCTTGGAGCGCGACGTCGGCGCGCGGCTCGTCGAGCGCACCAGCCGCCGGGTGGCGCTCACCGCGGCCGGCGAGCGGGTCGCCGCGCACGCCCGCACGGTGCTCGCCGCACTCGACCGGCTGCCCGACGCCGCCGCGCCGAGGGAGCCCGACGACGGCGCGCTGCGGGTGGGCGTCCTCGGCTTCGGCGCCGCCGACCGCTGGCCGGCGCTGCGCGACGTCGTCACCGCGGCCGCGCCGGGCGTGCACCTGCTGTTCGAGGACCTCGACATGGACGACCAGTACGACGCCGTCCGCCGCGGCGACCTCGACGTCGGCCTGGTGCAGCACCTCGGCGCCGTCGACGGGCTGGAGTTCCGCACCGTGCTGCGGACGCCGTCGGTCGTCGTCGTGCCGGCCTCCTCCCCGCTGGCTGACGCCCCCCTGCTCACCCGCGACGACGTCGCCGACGAGCCGTGGCTGCGGATGTCCTCGGCGCACCCGCGCTTCCGCGACTGGGTGGGCCCGGCCGGCATGGACGGGCGCGGCAGCGCCGTGCGGCACCCGGCGTCGATCCCCGCGGCCGTCGCGACCACCGGGCGGATCGGCATGCACGGCGCGGCCGCCGCGGCGTTCTTCCCGCGCCCCGACGTCCGGTTCGTGCCGCTCGACGCGCCACCGGTCGAGGTCGCCGTCGTCACCCGGGCCGCCGACCGGCGGCCGGCGGTGGAGTCGTTCCGGCGGGCCGCCGACGCGGTGGCGGCCGGCTGACCGTTGCCGATCCGGCACATGATCCGGCGCCGCGCCGGGTGTGGAGTGGGCGGGCCCACTCCCCGACGCCGCGGAGGCACCCCATGGCCCAGCACCGCACCCTCGTCACCGGTGGCCACGTCGTCTCGATGGACCCCGCCATCGGCGACCTGCCCACCGGGGACGTGCTCATCGAGGACGGCGCGATCGTCGCCGTCGCCCCCTCCCTGCAGGTCGACGACGCCGAGGTGGTCGACGCGACCGGCGGCGTCGTGCTGCCCGGGCTGATCGACACCCACCGGCACACCTGGCAGTCGGTGGTGCGCGGGATCTGCGCCGACTGGACGCTCGGCGACTACTACTTCGGCATCCGGCTGGCCATCTCGCCGGCGATGACCCCGGAGGACGTGCGGGTCGGCCAGCTGCTCGGTGGCGCCGACGCGCTCAACGCCGGGGTGACGACGCTGCTCGACTTCTCGCACACCAACAACACCCCGGCGCACTCCGACGCGGCGGTCGCCGGGATCGTCGAGTCCGGCGTCCGGGCGGCGCACTGCCACGGGTTCTTCGAGAGCCGGCCGGCCGACCCGCAGTTCGGCACCCACGACGACCGCGTGCGCGACCTTCGCCGGCTCGCCGGGCAGCACTTCCCCGACCCGCGTGGGCTGGTCACCCTCGGCGTCTCGCTGAGCGAGGTGTTCGGCCAGCCGTGGCAGCACACGCTCGACGAGCTCGCCGTCGCCCGGGAGCTCGGCGCGCTGGTCGTCAGCCACACCGGCTGCGTGTGGGGCAGCTGCGTGACCGGCGGCATCCGCGAGCTCGACGAGGCCGGCCAGCTGGGGCCCGACATCGTGCACGTGCACTGCAACACGCTCGACGACGACGAGTGGGCGGCGCTGGCCCGCACCGGCGGCAAGGTGTCGATCTCGGTGGAGACCGAGCTGAACATGGGCATGGGCCGGCCGGTGTTCGAGCGGTGCCGGCGGCACGGGATCGCCCCGACCCTGTCGGCCGACGTCATCAGCCTGAACTCCGGCGACCTGTGGCACGAGATGCGCTTCGGCCTCGGCTTCGACCGCTGGGACGCCACGCAGGCGGTCAACCTGGCCGGCCGGATGCCGGAGACCGTGACGACGACGGCCCGCGAGGCGCTCACCTGGACGACGGTCAACGCCGCGGGCGCGATGGGCATGGGCGACCGGATCGGCTCGCTGACGCCGGGCAAGCGCGGCGACGTCGTCGTGGTGGGCGGCGGTTCGTTCGAGATGCACCCGCGGCCGGACGTCGTCGGCTCGCTGGTCTTCCAGACCACGGTCGCCGACGTGCGCACCGTGCTGGTGGACGGCCGGGTGGTGAAGCGCGACGGTGTGCTGGTGGACCACGACCTGGCGGCGCTGGGCCGGCAGGCGGACGAGGTCTGCGACGGCCTGCTGCAGCGGCTGTCCGACGCCGGCGTGACCCTCCCCGGCACCCCGGAGAACGGATGGGACGTCATGGAGCCGCTCTTCCAGGCCAACCGCCCGCAGCCGGCCGTCCGGTGAGCACCGCGATCTCGGCGGCGGCCCTCGAGCAGGTGGCACCGGGCGTCTTCGCCTACGTGCAGCCCGACGGCAGCTGGATGATCAACAACACCGGCGTCGTCACCGGCGACGACGGCGCGGGGCTCATGGTCGACACCACCTCGACCGAGGCACGCAACCGGGCGCTGTTCGCGGCGGTCGCCGGCGTCGCCCCCGGCCGGCTGCGCGCGGTGGTGAACACCCATCACCACGGCGACCACACCTTCGGCAACTGGCTGGTCCCCGAGGGCACGCCGGTGGTCGGGCACGCACACAGCCGGGAGGACCAGCTGGCCAGCGGCCTGCTCGCCGCCCAGGTCCTCACCGGGCCCGACTACGGCCGGCTCGAGGTGCGGCCGCCCGACCTGACGTTCACCGGCGCGATGACGCTGCACCTGGGCGAGCGGGCGGTGGAGCTGCACGCGGTCGGGCCGGCGCACACGCGCGGCGACGTCGTCGCCTGGCTGCCCGCCGAGCGGGTGGTCTTCGCCGGGGACGTCGCCTTCGCGGGCGGCCAGCCCTTCCTCGCCGAGGGCAGCGTGTCCGGGTACCCGCGGGCGGTCGAGGCGCTGCGCGCCCTGGAGCCGGAGGTGCTGGTGCCCGGGCACGGGCCGGTGTGCCGCGGCGCGGAGGTGGCCCGGCTGCTCGACGACCTGGCCGGCTACGCGGCCTTCGTCGACGCGACGGCGCGGGAGGGCCACGCGGCCGGGTGGACACCCCTGGAGACCGCCCGGCGGCGCACGGACAACCCGTACGCGGGGTGGCAGGAGTCCGAGCGGCTGGTGGGCAACCTGCACCGCGCCTACGCCGAGCTGGACGGGCGTCCGCCGGGCGAGCGGCTCCCGCTGGCCGACATCTGGCCGGACATGGTCGAGTTCCACGGCGGCCCGATCGGCTGCCGCGCGTGAGGGAGGAGAGCTGATGCGCTGGGTCACCTACGTCTCGCCGGCCGACGGCGCCGAGCGGGCCGGGCTGCTGCGCGACGGGCGGGTGCACGGGTTCGACGCCGCCCTGGTCGACCTGCTGCCCGACCTCGCCGCGGCGGCCGGGCGCGAACCGGCCGAGGTGCTGCCGGAGGACGGGCTGGTGCTGCGCGCGCCGGTGCCGCGGCCGCCGTCGGTGCGCGACTTCCTGTCCTTCGAGCAGCACGCGCGCAACGCCGCGGCCGCGTTCGGGCGGGAGGTGTCCCCGGTCTGGTTCGAGCAGCCGGTCTTCTACTTCACCAACCCGGCGGCGGTCCGCGGCCCGGGCGAGCCGGTGCCGGTCTCCCCCGGCTCGGCGGCGTTCGACTACGAGGTCGAGGTGGCCGCGGTCGTGGGCCGGGGCGGGTCGGACCTGACGCCGGAGGAGGCCGAGGCGGCGATCGCCGGGTACACGGTGTTCGTCGACTGGAGCGCCCGCGACGTGCAGGGCGTCGAGTCGAAGATCGGCCTCGGCCCGGCGAAGGGCAAGGACGGCGCGACGACGATCGGCCCGGTGCTCGTCACGCCCGACGAGCTGGAGCCGTACCGGTCCGGGCACGGCTACGCGCTGCGGATGAGCGCCTCGGTGGACGGCGTCGAGCAGGGCGGCGGCAGCTGGGCCGACGTCCGCTGGTCGTTCGGGCAGATGCTCGCCTACGCCTCGCGGGGCACGGAGCTGCGGCCGGGCGACGTCGTCGGCAGCGGCACCGTGGGCACCGGCTGCCTGCTCGAGCTGCGGTCGCTGCACGGCGAGGAGCGGCACCCGTGGCTGCGGCCGGGCGTGGAGGTGGCGGTGACGATCGAGCGGATCGGCACGGTGACGGCGCCGGTCGTCGCGGGCACCGACCCCGTTCCGCTGGGGCCGCCGGCGTCGGACTCTTAGGGTCCGCGGCATGGCAGAGCGCGAGGTGCGGACGGTGCTGACCGGCGGCGGGTTCTTCGAGGGGCCGCGCTGGCACGAGGGCACGTGGTGGGTGTCGGACTTCTACCGGCACACGGTGAGCACGGTGACCGCCGACGGGCAGGAGACCGTGCGGTTCGAGGTGCCCGGGCAGCCGTCGGGGCAGGGGTGGCTCCCCGACGGGTCGCTGGTGGTCGTGTCGATGAAGACGCACGAGGTGCTGCGCTGGGACGGGTCGGCGCTGTCGACCTACGCCGACCTGACCGAGCACTGCGGCGGGCACCTCAACGACCTCGTCGTCGGCCCGGGCGGGCACGTGTTCGTCGGCGACTTCGGCTTCGACCTGATGGGCGGCGGCGAGGCGGCGACCGCGTCGCTCAAGCGGATCGACCCCGACGGGACGGTGTCGGTCGCGGCTGAGGGGCTGCAGTTCCCGAACGGGTCGGTGATCACGCCGGACGGCGGCACGCTGGTCGTCGGCGAGACGCTGGGCAACCGGTACACGGCGTTCGACCTCGGCGACGACGGGTCGCTGACCAACCGGCGGGTGTGGGCGTCGCTCGGGCCGGAGGTCACCGGGCGCACCGTGGACGAGGTGCTCGGGCAGCTCGCCGTCGCCCCGGACGGCTGCGCGCTCGACGCCGACGGCTGCATCTGGGCGGCGGACGCCGTCGGCGGGCGGGTGGTCCGGGTGGCCGAGGGCGGCGAGATCGTCGACGCCGTCGCCGCGCCCGAGGGGCTGGGCGTCTACGCCTGCATGCTCGGCGGCGAGGACGGCCGGACGCTGCTCATGTGCGCGGCGCCGGACTTCTACGAGCACAACCGCGCGCCCGTGCGCGAGGCGGTGCTGCTCGCGACCGAGGTCGACGTCCCGCACGCCGGCCGGCCCTGACCGCACCGCGGCCCCGTCCCACCGGGACGGGGCCGCGGCCGGACGTCAGGGGCAGAGCTCGTCGAGCTTGACCGCGCCGAGGTCGATGGCGCCCTCGACGTCCCCGGTGACCCGCTGGCCGGGTGCGATGTTCTGGGTGCAGACCCGCCAGTTGGCGTCGAGGACCTGGTTGCGGCTGCCCAGCAGGTCGTGGGACAGGCTGAGGTAGGCGCCGTTGGTCTGGATCAGGTCCTGGGCGTCCTGCAGCGTCATGCCGACCACGGCGGGCATGAGGAAGTCCACGACCACGGGAGCCGGCGTCACCTCCGGCGTGGGGGCAGGGGCCACCGCGGGCTCGGGGGCGGGCGTCGTCGGGGCGGGCGTGGTCGGGGCCGCCGCGGACGACGTCGCCGGGGCCGACGGGGTGGAGGTGGGCGCGGGGAGGCCGGTCTCGCCGTCGTCCCCGCAGCCGGCGAGGAGGAGGCCCGTGGCGAGCAGGACGGGAAGCGCGCCGAGTCGGCGGCGGGCGGAGGACTGGTTCATGGGGCATTCCGTGGTGGTCGTGCGGACGCGCGCCGGCAGCGCCTCCCGGGGAGGTCGGCGCCGGCGTCGCGGCTAGACGCCGGCGAGCGTCACACGGGGTCGGGTCGCTGTCCGGGACGCCGGGGACCGAGCCGTCTCGGAACTGCAACGGACCGTCGCACCGGCCCCGGACGCACCGCGGCCCCCGTCCCGGGGTGGGACGGGGGCCGCGGGCGGATCAGCGGTCAGTAGGCGCGGCCGCCGGTGCCGCCCTTCTTCTGCTTGGCCTGGAAGTCGCGGACGAACTGCTTGATCTTCGCCTGGTTCTGCGGCTTCTTGAGCTCCTGCACGACCTTCGCGGCCACGCCGGAGGCGATGAGGTTCCTCATCATTCCCATGGGGTGCTCCTCTCTCTCGATCCCCCGTTCCGTGCCCCGTCAACGCGTCCGGCAACCGCCACGTCCCCACGCTCGGAGACCGCCCGTCCGTGGGCGGCTCCTGACACCGCGTGCGGACGCACCGCGCCGTCCTTTCTCGTGGGGCACGGCGTGTCCCCGCGCGTCCGCGGTCGCGCGTCGCGGGCTCCGGAGAGGCATCTGCGGTGGTGGCGGTGGCGTGTCGGATGGGCGGCCGCCGTCAAGTCCACGGTCCGGGACCGGGCGTGGCGCGTCCCTCGGGCGGTTGTGACGGTCCGCGGCCCTCCCTACCGTTCCCGCTGGTCCTGGCCGGGCCCCCGTCACGAACCCGTGTGACACCCGCCGGACCACGCCGAACCGGACGCCGGCAGCCAGCCGCCCTCCGGACCGGGGACCCATCGAGTCCCAGGGGTGAAGCGCGACCTCTCGCGCCGGGCGACTCCCCCGCCCGAACCCGTCAGCTAACCCGGTAGGCGACCGTGGAGAACAGGAGAACCGTCGTCCATGACGACTGCACGCACGCCCCTCGCCCGTCGCTCGTTCCGCGGCATCGCCGTCGCGGCCATCGCCGGAGCCGGCATCGCGCTCTCGCCCCTCCCGGCCTCGGCTGCCGCAGGCGGCGGCGGTGGTGGCGGGGTCGTGGCGGCGGCCCCGGTGGCCGCTCCGAACGGCGTCGCCCAGGCGGCCGTCGACACCGCGCTCGCGCAGCGCGGCGACATGTACCAGTACGGCGCGACCGGTCCCGACCGGTTCGACTGCTCCGGGCTGACCAGCTTCGCCTACCGCGCGGCCGGCGTGGAGATCCCCCGCACCTCGCGGGCCCAGTCGACGTTCGGCACCCCGGTGGCGAAGTCCGACCTCAAGCCCGGCGACCTGGTGTTCTTCTACAGCCCGGTCTCGCACGTGGGCATGTACATCGGCAACGGCCAGATGGTGCACGCCTCCACCGCCGGCAAGCCGGTCGCGGTCGTGAACCTCGACTCGATGACCGGCTACCAGGGCGCCCGCCGGGTCGCCTGACGGACGGACGGCGCCCCGGTCACCGCCGACCGGGGCGCCGTCGTCGGTCCCCAGAGGGCCTTTGTCGCGCTATCGGCCCCTCCCGGGCCCGCTCAGTACGTGACGCCGAGGTGGCGCTCGGCGCAGCGCATGCACAGGCCGGTGTTGTCGTGCACGTGCTCGCGGGCGTTGACCTCGCGGCACACCGGGCACCAGCGGAACGTCCGCCGGCGACGGCGGGCGACCTCCTCCGCGGCCTCGGCCAGCATCGCCCGCTCGTAGACGACCTCGTCGGAGCCGAAGCCGCGCTCGGCCGCGAACTCCCACACCAGGTCGTCGCCCGACCAGCGCGGCTCGGGGCGGGCCAGCGTGAAGCCGAACCCGTCCCAGCCGACGGCGACCTGCACCGGACGCCCGCTCACGAACCAGCGCTCGTGCGGCGGCCCGGCGACCTCAAGCCAGCCGTCCCCCAGCGCCCGCACCAGCACGTCCGCGCCGACGCCGAGCAGGCCCGCGAGCTCCGCGGTGTCAGACACCGGCCAGCTCGGCCAGCCGGCACATCGCGTTGACCTGCCGCAGCTGCTCCGGCGTCCGCACCTGCGCGTCGAGCAGCAGCGGGCTCATCACCACGACCGCCAGCGCCTTCGCCCGCGACACCGCCACGTTGAGCCGGTTGAGGTCGTAGAGGAACGAGACCCCGCGCGGCGCCTCGTCGGCCGAGGTCGACGTCGTCGAGTAGACGACGACCGGCGCCTCCTGCCCCTGGAACCGGTCCACCGTGCCGACCCGCGCACCGTCGGGCAGCAGCGAGCGGATCAGCGCCACCTGGTTGTTGTAGGGGGCGACGACGAGCACGTCGTCCGGGCCGATCGGCCGCTCGGCGCCCTCGGCGTCGACCCAGCCGACGCCCTGCAGCGACCGCCAGACGGCGGCCACCTCGGCGGCCTCCTCCGTGGACGACGCCGAGGCCGGCACCGTGTGCGCCACCGACCGCACCGCCAGCCCGCTGCCGGACACCAGCCCGCCCGGCCGCACGGTGATCCGCTCGCGCAGCGCCGCCGACTCCAGGCGGCCCTCGTACGCCAGGTCCGACACGAACCGCGTCAGCGCCGGGTGCATCCGGTAGGTCGTGTCGAGGAAGATGCCGCGGCCCTCGGGCACGGTCGGGTGCCCCTCGAGCAGGTGCTCCAGCGCCGACAGCCCCGAGTCGCCGGGGTGCACGCCCTGCGAGGGCTGGGCCAGCTGCTGCGGGTCGCCGAGCAGCACCAGCGACTTCCCGGCCCGCGCCACCGCGACCGCGTTGGCCAACGAGAACTGCCCCGCCTCGTCGACGACGAGCACGTCGACGGCCTCGGCCAGGTCAGGCTGGGTCCAGAACCACGCCGTCCCGCCGACGAGCCGCACGTCGCCGTCGACGAGCCGCCGGGCGACGTCCTTGCCGTCCTTCGACCACTCGACGCCGGGCGCGCCGCACGCCTGGTGCTCGTCGCACTTCTGCAGCGCCGGCCGGTCGACGGCCGACAGGACGTTGCCGATGACGGCGTGCGAGGTGGCCGTGACGCCGACCTTCTTGCCGGCGTCGAGCAGCGCGCGGATGAGCATCGACGCCGCCCGGGTCTTGCCGCTGCCGGGCGGGCCCTGGACGGCGAGCACCTCGCCGTCGAGCCGGAGGCCGATCCGGACGACGGCGTCGCCGGCCTGCTCGTCGGGACGGCGGCGGCAGTCGGCCGGCACCCGCCGCTCCAGCAGCGCCTGCCCGAGGCAGGGCGTGCCCGCGAGGACGTCGTCGGCGGTGGCGGTGATCGCTGCGCGCATGCCCTTGTCGTCGAGCGGGCCGCTCGGCCCGAGCCCGCGCGGCGTGGCCGGGGCCTTCGCCGTCTTGACGACGACGCGGCCCTCGGCGGAGTCGAGCGCGACGACGGTGCCGATGCCCGCCCGCTGGTCGACGTCGACCGCCGTGGACCCGACCGACAGCTTCGTGTCCTGCGGCGGGAAGCGGTACTCGTAGAGCTTCGACCGCTTCTCCTGGCCCACCTCGACGGGCGCAGACAGCCGGCCGAGCGCGGTGCCGTCCTCGACGAGCGTGTCGTCGTCCATCTCCTTGCGGGCGAAGAACTCCCACCAGCCGGGGCGGGCCTCGCGGCGGTGCCACTGCACGAGGTCGCCGAGCAGGTCGTGCCCGGCGTCCTTGAGCCGGTCGACCAGCGCCAGCTCGGCGAGCTCGGCGTCGGTGCGCTCGACCGGGCCGGTGGCCTCCGAGAGCAGCGGGCGGTCCTGGCCGCCGAACTCGCGCTCGAGCTCCTCGCGCTGAGTCTCCAGCCAGTCGTGCAGCTCGCGGGTGGAGTCGACGTCGTCCTTGTTGTAGAGCTCGATGTCGACGAGGCGCTGCGGGTCGCGGTCGGCGAGCCACTTCTCGTAGGCGATGACGCTGCCCATGGCGTCCGCGACGTCGCCGGTGTGCTCGCGGCCGTAGAACGCCTCGACCTTCTTGATCGAGTACGAGCCCTTGCTGATCCGCATCGACTGCTTGACGACGGGATAGAGGTCGACGAAGCGCTGGTTGCGCAGCAGCTCGTCGAGCTCGGCCTCGCGGACGCCGTAGCGGCCGGTCAGCCGCTTGAGCGCGCTCACCTCGTAGGCGGCGTAGTGGTAGACGTGCATGCCGCGGTCGGCGCGCCACGCGTCCAGGATGAGGTCGATCAGGTCGGCGACCATCTGCTTCTCGGCGGCCGGGTCGTGCGCCCACAGCGCGGTGAAGCTGCCGTCGCGCCGCCCGATGCCGGCGAGGTACTCCAGCCCGGCGCCGTCGGCGGAGTGCGGGTCGCCCTCGAAGTCGAGGTAGAGGTCGCCGTCACTGGGCTCGGGCAGCCGGAGCAGGCCGAGGCCCTTCGTGGGTGGCAGCAGGGTGCGGGTGGGGACGCCGGTGCGCCGCTCGCGCAGCTGCTCGCGGGCCTGCTCCTGCACGCGGGCGCGGGTGGCGGCGCCGATGCGGGCCGCCTTGAGCGTCTCGGGGTCGGCGCCGGCGAGCTGCTCGAGGGTGGTGATGCCGGCGGCGCGCAGGGCCGCGCGGGTGTCGGCGCGCATGCCGGCGACGAGGCTGAGGTCGTCGGCGTCGGCCAGCTCGGCGGTGCAGCGCGCCTTCCACGAGCACTGGCCGCAGTACGGCACGGGGACGGGCGCAGTGGGCGGCGGGTCGGCGAGGAAGCCGGCCAGCTTCGCGCGGGCGCGGCGGGCGTAGGCGGCGACGTCGACCAGCCGCCACGGGTTCGTGGCGCCGTCACCGGTGACCACCCAGACGTGCTCGGGTGCCTTCCCTTGGAGGACGGCGAGGCGCTCGGCGTAGGTGGCCATCTGCAGCAGCGCGGGGACCTTGACGCGGCGGGCGAGCTTGGCGTCGGCGACCTCGTAGGACCAGGCGCCCAGGTTGGAGGGCGTCGCGACCTTGAGGAGGAAGTCGGCCGCGCCGCCCCAGACGCCGTCGAAGAACGCGGCCTGGGCGATGACGTCGACGCCCTGCCGCATCGCCTGCACGGTGAGCGCCTCGGCCTCGCGGCGGCCGGCGGCGTCGAACCGGGTGGGGATGCGGACGACGCTGCGCCCCTCGGCCTCCAGCGCCGACAGGTACTTCTCCTCGTGCTCGGTGCCGAGGTCGGCGATGAGCAGGGCGTGGTCGTCGGGGCCGCCGGCGAGGGGCTTCAACCGGCCGTCGGCGACGGCGAGGTCGAGCGTCGTCACGTGCGCGCAGGCCTGGTGGCGGGTCAGGTCGGTGGGGCTCAGGACCAGGGAGCCGTCGGTGCGGTACATCGAGACGGGACGTTCTCACGCGGACCCCGTGATCGGCGTGTCCCTCGCCGGTGGCGCCGTCGCCGAGTCACACCGCCCACACGCGGAGAGCGCGGTCCTCCCTTGGTGCCAGACACGCTCACCGAAGCGCCTCAATGCGCGGAGGAGCGGCGAGGATGCGGAACGCCCATTGCCGAAAGACAGGAACAACCCGTGGGACTGCTCCGCAAGACCGTGTCGCTCTCGACGTTCGGCCTGGTGTCCTTCCGGGACAAGGAGCAGCGCGCGACCCGCTACGCCCGTCAAACGCGCAACGCAGCTCGCGTACAGGTCGCCCAGCAGGCGATGGCGCTCGAACACCAGCGGCAGATGATCGCCCAGCAGGAACACATGGCGGTACAGCAGCAGGTCCAGGCATGGCACCAGCAGCAGGCGTGGCAGCAACAGGCCTGGCACCAGCAGCAGATCCACGCTCAGCAGGTCGCCCAGCAGATGCAGCAGCAGGGGCAGGGCACGATGCCGGCTGCGGGTACGCCACAGACCTCGTCCCCGGCACCCATGCCGCCGCAGATTCCTCCGGCGGCGCCGCACTCATCGCAGACGACGCCGCAGGCGTTGCCTTCGGCGCCGGTGCAGCAGGCGCAGTCGGGCCTGCTGCAGCTTCCGCCTGGCTGGTACCCCGATCAGATGAACGCCCAGTTCATCCGCTGGTTCGACGGAGTCAGGTGGACGGAGCACACGCAGCGTCGAGGCTGACGGCGTCCCGGCTGACCGATCACGGAGACTGAGCCGGTGACGGCAGGACTGCACCGCTCGCACCGGGTGGCCGGGGCGCTGGTCGGGTCAGCGGTGGGCGACGCGCTGGGGGCGCCGTTCGAGTTCGGCCCGCCCGGCGCGTTCTCGGCCCGCTTCCCCGTGGCGGCCCGGGGAGCAGCGACGGAGATGTGCGGCGGCGGGTCGCTCGGGTGGGCGCCGGGCGAGTTCACCGACGACACGCAGATGGCGCTGCTGGTGGCGCAGTCGCTGGTCGAGCGGGGCGGGCTGGACGAGGCCGACCTGTTCGGCCGGTTCGCCGCCTGGGCCGCGGCCGGGCCGCCGGACATCGGCGTGCAGACGCGGGCGGTGTTCGGGTCGGGCCTGCCGTGGGACCGCGCGGCGGCGGAGCACTTCGCGCGGACCGGACGGGCGGCCGGAAACGGCTCCCTGATGCGGACGACGCCGGCGGCGATCCGGTTCTCGCGTGACGGGACTCAGGCGACCGTGGACGCCGCCCGGCGCATCTCGGCACTGACCCACGGCGACCCAGCGGCCGGCGAGGGCTGCGCCGTCCTCCACGAGCTCATGGGGGTGGCGCTCGACGGCGGCGACCCGCTGGCCGCCGTCCCCGATGCGCTGTCACTCGTCGCGGAGGAGCACCGCGACCGGTGGGCGACGGTGCTGGCTCCGGACTGGGAGCCGTCGATGGCGACGGAGTCGAACGGCGCGGTGTGGCCGACGCTCGGTCAGGCGCTCTGGGCGCTGCGCACCGGCCGCGACTTCGCCGAGGTGCTGCGGCTGGTGATCGACCTCGGCGGGGACACCGACACCGTGGCGTGCGTGGCCGGCGGGCTGGCCGGGGCGGTGTACGGGATGGGCGGCATCCCGATGCGGTGGTCCTCGCCCGTGCACGGGACGGTGCCCGGGCACGGCGGCCGGGTGTGGCGGCTGGCCGACCTGCAGCAGCTCGCCGCGGCGCTGGACGGGAAGCCGGTGCCGTCGTACGACCCCGGCGTCATCCCGCGGATCGGCCCGGTGGAGGTGCTGCCGGGGATCTGGGCGGGCAACCTCGACGGCGCGAGGTACAGCGACGAGGACTTCGCCGTCATCTCGCTGTGCCGGCTGGGCGAGCCGTTCCCGCACACCAACCACCGGATGTCCTACATCGCCGACAACGACCACAACGTCGACCTCGACGTGATGCTTGCCGACGTCCTCGACGACCTCACTGCGCTGCACGCCGAGGGGCACCGGGTGCTCGTGCACTGCCACGGCGGGGCGTCGCGGACCGGACTGGTGCTGCGTGGCTGGCTGGTGCGCGAGCAGGGGATGTCGGTGGAGGAGGCGACGGCGCACGTCGCCGAGCGCTGGCCGCACCTCGGCCTCTGGAACGCCTCCTTCTCCGCGGCGCTGCAGCGCCTGGCGACTCGCTGAGGCCCGAGGGACGTCGCACCACTTCCGGGCGGATCAGTTCTACGCAGGCTGCCCGGACACCGGATACTCCCGCGGTCGCACTCATCGACGGAGGGACCACATCGATGCACCAGCCGCGAGGCGAGGGCCACTCTGGCGATGGCCGACCCACGTTCGGCGGCTTCCCGCCGCCATGGGCGCGACCGGGTCCTCCGCCACCACCCTCATCCCCGAGCTGGGGTCCGCCGCCCGGGATGCCCGCAGGTGCTCCGCCGTGGGGTCCGCCAGGGCCACCGTGGGGTCCGCCGGGGATGCCGCCATCGGGACCGCCGCCCGGACCTCCGCCGGGGTGGGGCCCGCCACCGGGTTGGGGCCCGCCACCTCCCGGCGGACCGCAGCACGGCAGTCGGCCGTACTCGATCCTGGGTGCGATCGCCGCCTCCGTGGTGGTGCTCCTCTTCATCGGTCTGGTCGTGAGCGCCGTGTCCGGATCCGGCGACGCGCAGGAAGATGCTGACCGCGTCCCTGTGCCGACCACCACCGCTACTGAGCCGCCACAGCCCTCACCGGAACTGCCGCCCGAGCCTCCCGGATTCGGCGACGGCACGTACATGGTCGGCACGGACATCCAGCCCGGGCTGTACCGCAGCGACGGTGGGTCAGGGTGCTCCTGGAAGCGGCTGAGCGATGTCAGCGGGGACTACGACGCCGTCCTCGCGTGGGAGTTCGCTGACGGACAGACCTATGTCGAGATTCTGCCCACCGACGTGGCCTTCTCGACGGATGACTGCGGCCGGTGGACACCCGCAACGAGCGGCGGGCCTGACCGTAGTGGTGGATTCGCGGACGGCACCTACCTCGTCGGTCCTGAGCTCCAGCCAGGGACTTATCAGTCCACGGGCGGTTCGAACTGCTCATGGCAGCGCTTGAGCAACCTGAGCGGGGACTATGACGCCGTCCTCGCATGGGAGTTCCCCGACGGACAGACCTACGTCGAACTCCTACCCTTCGATACGGCCTTCCGGACCGACGACTGTGGCACATGGAGCCGCATCGCCTGATTGACGAACGATCGGCGAGCCGTCGCTAGCTCATAACAGCGGTGCTGCAGAATTGATGCGTTAGCGCATCGATTCTGCAACCGAGGAGCCGCCGTGCTGACCGTCGACGAGGCCGCGGCCCGACTGGGCGTCAGCCCCCAGGAGGTGCGCCGGCTCGTCCGGGCCGGCACCCTGCCGGCGCAGCGGATCGGCCGGACGCTGGTCCTCCCGGACAACGCGGTGGACGAGCGCGCCCGGATGCCCGTCAGCCCGGGCCGCCTCCTCGCGGCACCGACCGCCTGGGCGACCCTCTGGGAACTGTCCGGCGAGCGCGCGGAGTGGCTGGACCGGTCGGCCCGTTCCCGGGTCGCGGCGCGGCTCCGGTCCTCGGACGCCGAGCAGGTCGTCGCATCCGTGCGTGAGCGCGCCGACCGCCGGGAACTGCGGGCACTGCCCGCGTACCGAGACCGGGTGTCCGCGGCGGAGGGCTTCGTCGCCTCGGGGCTGTCCGCGGCCGACGCGGTGGGAGCGGACATCATCGCCGCCGGCGCGGCGGTCGAGGGCTACTGCACTGAGGGCACGCTCGAGCGACTCCGCCGGGACCTCGGCCTGTCGGACCGGGGGGAGCCGAACGTCGTCATCCGCGTCCCGAGGTTCGCCGACCTGCCACTGGCCGGCCGGCAGCACATGCCGGTAGTAGTGGTCGCCGTCGACCTGGCCGAGTCCTCCGACGTCCGGACCAGGCGGGCAGGGCTGGACCTGCTCACCGCGGCGCTGGTCGCCTTCCGGGGATGACCGCTCCCGCGACGGTCGTCCTCCCGCCGCTGAGCGGCGCCCTCGACCGACTGTGGGACCTCGTGCTCGACATCGCCGCCCAGCTCGATCCTGCGGGCTGGGTGCTCGTGGGCGGGCAGATGGTGATGCTGCACGGGATCGCTGCCGGCCGGACGCCCACCCGGGCCAGTCAGGACGTCGACGTGCTCGCCGACCTCCTCAGCGACCGCGCCGGCCTGAGCCGCTGCGTGCAGGCGGTTCGGCAGCTCGACCTGCGCCCGGAGCCGGACAGCACCGGCAAGGTGTACCGCTTCCGCCGCCCGGCCGACGGCGCCGTCGTCGACGTCCTGGCGCCCGACCACTCCCCCTACGCTGGTCGCTGCGGACCGCGGTCGGCGGGGACACCACCCAGATCGACGGCGGCCACCAGGCGCTCCGGCGGGCGACCCCGCTCGCCGTCGTGAAGGGGAGCCGGTCCGCGACCGTGCCGGTGCCGGACCTCCTCGGCGCGCTGGTGCTCAAGGCGGCGGCCTGGCAGAGCACCACCCGGGACCGGGCCCGGCACCGCGGCGACGCCGCCTTCCTCGCGAGCCTGATGAGCGACCCACTCGCCGAGCGGGCCCGCTTCGCCGGCAGCGACCGCAAACGGCTGCAGCGACTCGACCTCGTGCTCAGCGATCCGGATGCCGCCGAGTGGCGGGCGCTGGGCGACGCGGCCGACGACGGCTACGCCGTGTGGCGACTGCTCCTGGGCTGAGCCCCGGAGGCGCGTTGCTAGCGTCCGGCCATGGCGATCGACCCCCGCGGTGCCGACCTCAAGCGCTTCCTCCAGGAGGACCCGGGCGGGCCGGTGGTGATGCTCAACCTGCTCCGGTTCACCGAGGGCGGGCGCGAGTCCTACGACCGCTACCGCGAGGCGCTGTCGGGCACCTTCCTCGCCCGCTACGGCGGCGAGGTGGTCTACGCGGGCGACGGCGGCACGCCCCTGGTCGCCGAGCAGGGGCAGGACTGGGACGCCGTGCTGCTGGTCCGCTATCCCTCGCGTGAGGCCTTCAGCCGGATGGTCGCCGACCCCGAGTACCAGCAGTTCACGCACTTCCGCACCGAGGCGCTGACCGAGGCGGTGCTGCAGCCGACCACGGAGTGGCAGCGCGACTGATCGTCACCGGGCGCGGCTACCGCGGCGCCGACGGGACGCGATGTCCCCTAGAGACAGTCGTGCTCTGCCCCGTCACCGTGGGCAGAGCACGAGCGTCCGGCTGGACACCACCCGAGAGGAGCGTTCAGGTGCGCGACCGGCGAGCCGGTCAGACGCCGGAGGTCACCCGGGCGCCCGGGCGGCGGGACGGGCGGATCGTGCGGGCGGCCGAGCGGGCCAGCCGGATCGGGCCGGTGTCCCAGATGCGGCCGGCGTCGTCCACGGGAGCAGCCGGCTGCGGCACCGGGCGCGCGGCCTCCTCGGCGTCGATCTGCTCCTGGGCGAGCGCGGCCAGCCGGCGCACGCGGATCGCGGCCTTCTGCCGGTCCAGCCGCTCCTGCTCGGCCATGACCAGCAGCTCCTCCTTGGCCTCGGCCACCGAGCGCCGCGACTGCTGCTGCAGCTCCTCGATGTCCACGTCGCCGCTGTCGCGCAGCGCCGCGAGCCGGTCATAGGCCGTCGGCGGGCCGAAGTTGAGCAGCACCTTCATGAGCACCGGCAGGATCTCCACGCACATGAACAGCAGCGACAGCATGAACTTCGCCGCGGCCAGGGTGGCGTTGCGCTCGCTGAGCCGGTCGAGCGCCTCCAGGCGCATGAGGATGCCGCCGGAGCCCTCGTTGGTGCTGTCGAAGGCGGCCTGCAGCCGGTCGAGCTCGGCGGTCAGCCGGGCCAGCTCGGCGGAGTCGGTGGCCAGCGCGGCGGCGGCGAGGTCGGCGCTGCGCGACTCCGCGCCGGCGGCACCCCGGGTGGCGTCGTCGAGCTCGGCGCGGGCGGAGGCGACGACGGCGGCCTGCGCGTCGGCGGCGGCCCGGGCTTGCAGGTAGGCCTGACCGGTGCCGGCGTCGCCGGTGCCGCAGGTGCCGTCGAGCTCGCACTGCGCGCGGGCCTCGAGGTCGCGCTGGGTGGCCAGGGCGGCGTCGTAGGCGGCCTGCTTGGCGGTGAGGTCGGCCTGGACGGCGACCAGCGCGGGGTCGGCCGAGCCGCCGGTGGCGACGACGTCCTGCTCCAGCGCCACCTTCTCCCGCAGCTCCTCCAGGCCGGCGAAGCGCGCGTCGGCCTCCAGCGACTCCCGGTACGCGTCGGCAGCCTCGGCCTGCATGACGGTGATCTCGGCGTCGATCTCCTTGTGGAACACCTGCAGCGTCAGCGGGGTGGCGACGACGACGCCCAGGATCAGCGCCAGCCCGACACGGGGGACGGCGAGGGCGAGGTTGCGCTTGAGCGAGGCGTCGTGCGCCATGCCGACGAGCAGCATCCGGTCCAGGTTGACCACGACGGCGCCCCAGCCGAGGCCGAGCAGCAGCGCGAACGGCCACCAGACGCCGAGGGCCATGTGCAGGGCGAACGACGCCGACGCGACGGCGAGGCCACCGGTGCTCAGCAGGACGCCGCCGAGCGCGGCGAACCGCGGCCGCGCACCCGGCGCCGACTCGAGCAGGTCGGGCCGCGCGCCGCCGAGGACCGCGAGGCGGTCCTGGAGCCGTCGTCGTCCAGCCATGTGGTCAGCACTCCCCGAGCGCCGGGGGTCGTGGTTCGTCCGCCGCTCCCCCGAGTGATCGGCAGTCCCGGTCGTGGTCGGGACCCGGTCGTCACACGCGTCCCACGCCGTCCCCGAGCGCGTGGAGCAGCCCGGTGGCGACGCCGGCGCCGCGGGCGACCACGACGCCGTCGCGCACGAGCTCGCCGACGGGCTCGCCGGGGGCCGGGTCTCCCGCGAAGCGGAGGCGCAGGTGCTGCTCGACGACGTCGGCCGCCGTCGTCATCAGGGTCGGCGGGCCGGGGACGGAGTAGTCGTTGCCCTCCCAGACGTGCCACACGCCGCTGACCCGGGTGAGGCGGGCGCCCATCCGGTGCTCGTCCAGGTGCACCTCGCAGCGGTCCTCGTCGACGGCGAGGACCCTGACGTCGCGCAGCCGGTCGAGGAGGGCGCGCGTCCCCTCGTCGACCGGCGGCACCCACCCCGTCCGGCCGACCCGCGGCGGCTTGGCCCACAGCTCCGCCGGCGTCAGGGCGGCGAAGCCGGAGAAGGCGCGGGCGCCGTGCAGGTCGGCGAAGGTGGCCCGCAGGCGGCCGTCCTGGCGCACCTCGACGCGGCCGTCGCCACGCTGCACGCAGGCGAACCGCCAGGCATCGGGGTGCCGGTGCACCGAGGAGCCGAAGCGGTCGGCGATCAGCAACTCGACCTCGGCGAGGTCCCGCGCCTCCATCTCGAACCACTGCCGCCCCCGGTCGAAGCGGTCGACCTGGTAGGTCCCGTCGTCGCGGCGGAAGACGACGGTGCGGGCCTCGACGTCGCCGAGGTGGATCTCGCGTCCCTGCTCGACCACGACCGTCGCCCCGTGCTCGATCAGGAAGCGGTACCGCTCGACGAGGGCGGTGAGCTGCGGGTCCGGCGTCTGCACTCGTCTCACGCTACGGAGCGATCCGTATCCGCTCTGGCGTGTTGTTAGCAAGTCTGCCTAACCTCCGGCGGCCGGCACGCGGCCGGCACGTGACCGAGGGGGAAACCGGATGCGGAAGACCGTCACCACGGTGGCACTGGCATCAGCGCTGGTGCTGGCCGGAGGGACCGCCGCGCAGGCGATCACGGGCAACTTCACCGACGACACCGAGCACGACTACGTCGGTCTCGCCGTCTTCTTCGACGCCGACGGCAACGCCACCCACCGCTGCTCCGGCAGCCTGCTCACCGACACCGTCTTCCTGACGGCCGGGCACTGCGTGACCCTGGACGACCAGGGCACCGTGGCCACGAGCGCGCGGGTGTACTTCGAGCAGGACGTCCAGGCGCTCGGCGGCGCCTACCCGTACGACGAGGACTACGGCGTGACGTCGTCGGAGATCTACTCGTACGGCTACACCGGGCTCGGCAACATCCCCGAGACCAAGGACGCCGGATTGATGATCCTCGACCACCCGGTGACGGCCGTGTACCCGGAGATCACCGAGTACGCCTCGCTCGCCACCGCCGGTTCGCTCGACAGCTACAAGCGCTCACACCCGGGCAACTCGGCGACCACGACGATCTCCGGTTACGGCGTGCAGGAGAGCAACGGCAGCCAGACCAAGCAGGTCGCCTACCGCGAGCGCCTCACCGCCGAGAGCTTCATCATCGGGCTCAACGGCACCAACGCCGGCGGCTACAACGTGAAGCTGTCGACCAACCCCGGCGGCGGCCGCGGCGGCACGTGCTTCGGCGACTCCGGCGGCCCGGTCCTCGTCGGCGACACCGTGACCGCGGTGAACTCGTTCGTGATGAACGGCGCCTGCGCGGGGACGGGCTTCGCCTACCGGACCGACACCCAGGACGTCATCGACTTCATCCTGGAGAAGGCCGGCGACGAGGCCGGCGAGATCGACTTCGTAACCCTCTGACGCAGTCCTGACGGGGCCGTCCCGCCGCAGCGTCGCGGCGGGGCGGCCTCGGTCGTCAGCGGCGGTCCCCGCCGCGCAGGTCAATGATCTCCGCCGCGGGAAGCCGGGAACCGGTGGATACGACCCGGTGCTGAACCTGGTCCCACAACTCCTCGTGAGTCGGCCGGCTCGCCGACTCGATGAGGCGGTCCCGGACGTAGCACTGGAGCGACTGCCCAGCCCGAGTGGCGCGCGCGAGTAGCACGGCATGAGTCCCGTCGGGGACGTCCGGGATGGCGATGGACACCGTCATGCACGGAGGGTGGCAGGTCCAGCAGCAGTTCGGCAGCGGCCCTCGCGCTCGCCGCCGACGGGAGCACGCTAGCCGCCACCGCCGAGTGCCCCGGCGAGGGCTCGTCGCGGCTCTCCTGGCTCCTCGGCTGAGACGCCGGCGCCCCGGTAGCGCGTGGCTGCCGGGGCACCGCGTCGGTCAGGTGGCGCCTACTCGCTCGCGCCGGCCTGTCCCTCGTCCTCGGTGCGCCGACCGAACGTGCGCGCGGCGATCCCGCTCGAGAGCCGGCCGGTCACCGACCTGGCGAGGTCGAAGGTCTCGCTGCCGAGCCGCTTGCCGGCATCCACGCCGTCCGCTCCGGTCTCCAGGACACGATCCCTGAGCTCCGCGGCCGCATCCGTCCACGCCCTCGCCTCCAGCGACTCCTCGCGGGACTCGATCCCGAGCCGTCCGTGGAGTGCGGTGATGGCGGTGACGACGTGCTCGCTGGACTGCACGACGGCCGGGGACGCCACGGGGTTGAACAGCACCTTCGTGTTGGCGGTGGCTGCTGCTGCGGTCATGCGGCCCAACAGGCGCTCGGTGCTCTGCGCGATTGCGTCCAGCCGCTTCTGCCGGACCGCTCTCAACCCCAGGCGGTGCCCGTCCAGGTCGTCAGGAGCCACCTCCAGGACCCGGTCGAGCTCGATCACGGCCACGGCGTCGAGGAGCTGGAAGCAACGAGCCAGGACCCCGAGCCAGGACTCGACCTTGGTCTCGACGTCCTTCGTCGCCTTGGCGAGGTCGCCGACCTTCGCCTTGCGCTCCACCTTCTCGGCGAGCGCGTCGAGCTGCCGCAACGCGTACGCCTGCGTTCGCGCGATCGTCGCCGGCGCGGCCTGGACCTTCGACCAGGTCACCTCGTTGACCCGACCCCCGTGTTCGCGGATGGTCAGCGCCTCGTCGATGTCGAAACCCACGCCGACCATGTCGGCCACGACCGCGTCCTCCTGGGCCCGGAGTACGTCGTCGAGCTTCTCGTCGATGGTCTCGAGGTAGTCGGTGACCTGGTCCATGGCCTGCTGCATGGCGAGCTGCGTCATGACCCCCGCGGCTCCGCTGAGGACCGCTGGGTTGGCGGCCTTCGCCCCGGGCCCCTGTGCGATCTGGATCCACTTCTTGATCGATCCGGGGTCCCCGACCATCGCGTGACTGACGCCCGGCGTCTTGGTCGGCGTCAGCCCGTGCTTCGCGATGAGATCTGCCGACTGCTTGGTCAGCTTGACCCAGCGCCCCGACTCCTCCGCCACCTTCGAGCCGGCATCCACGAGCGCGGCTGCCCGGCTGAGCACACTCCCGAGCCGGGGCAAGTCACGGGACCCGTACGCCAGCTTCTCGGAGACGAGGAAGCGCTCGACCGCCGCCCGGTCGCCGATGACCGCCAGGCCGTCTCCGTCACTGATCAGCTGGACCTCGCCGGTCATCGTCGTCTCCAGGTCTCGAGGTTGCGGAACTGTGGGGTAACGAGACCATCGGGCGCGGCGCACGGCGCTCAAGGTCAACGCGCCGACCGATCAGCACACATGTGTCTGAGGCGACGGGAAGGGTCTGGTGAGACGCGCGAGGATCAGATCATGAGCTCACGCGCCGACCGTCCGATCCTGCTCCTGGACGTCGACGGCGTGCTCAACGCGCCCCGCCGTGAGCTGCCCGCGGGGTGGCGGCAGGGGTCGTTCAACGGGTACCGGCTGGCGTGGGACCCGACCATCACCGCCCGGCTGCGGGAGCTGCACGAGTCGGGCCGGGTGGAGATCCAGTGGCTGACCACCTGGGCCGGCGACGCCGACCGGCTGCTCGCCGAACCGATGGGCCTGCCGCGGGGGCTGCGCGTGCACGCCCGCGCCGGCGCCGCGCCCACCGGATTCCTCGGCATCTTCGGCGGCGGCTCGGGCTGGTGGAAGCTCACCGCCGCGCAGGAGGTGGCCGCGGCCGAGCCCGACCGGCGGATCGTGTGGATCGACGACGACCTCGCCGAGCAGGCCGACGACACCGGCGACTGGCTGGCCGCGAACCCGCACGTGCTCGTCGTCGCGCCGGACCTCTACGTCGGGCTCACCCACGAGCAGCTCGACCGGGTCGAGGAGTGGCTCGGGTAGAACGACGGGCGTGCGCCGCGCCCCGCTGACCGGTCTCGTGTGCGTGGCCGTCGCGCTGGCGGCGTGCGGCTCGCCGTCGACGGCGGCTCCCCCTGCGACCACCACCTCCACCGCCACCGCCACGAGCGCACCGGCCCCGGACATGTCCGCGGAGTTCGCCGCCCTCGAGGCACGCTTCGACGCCCGGCTCGGCGTCTTCGCCGTCGACACCGGCTCGGGGGCGACGCTCGAGCACCGGGCCGACGAGCGGTTCGCCTACGCCAGCACCATCAAGGCGCTGGCGGCCGGCGCGCTGCTGGCGCGGACGTCGCCGGCGGACCTGCAGCGGCCGGTGCCCGTCACCCCCGCGGACCTCACGACGGCGTACTCGCCGGTGACGGAGACCCGGGTCGGCGGGAGCATGACGCTCGCGGAACTGTGCGATGCCGCGGTGCGCTTCAGCGACAACACCGCGCTCAACCTGCTGCTGCGCGAGCTAGGCGGCCCGGCCGGTCTCGACGCGGCGCTCGAGGCCGTCGGCGACGACGTCACCGAGGTCGCGCGCACCGAGCCCGAGCTCAACAGCGCCGTCCCCGGCGATCCCCGCGACACGACGACGCCCCGCGCGCTGGCCGGGTCGCTGCGCGCCTACGCGGTGGACGGACCGCGCATCGCCGAGGAGGACCGCGCGCAGCTCCTCGACTGGCTGCGGCGCAACACCACCGGTGACGCGCTGATCCGCGCCGGCGTGCCCGCCGACTGGGACGTCGGCGACAAGACCGGCACCGGCGCCTACGGCACCCGCAACGACGTCGCCGTCCTCACTCCGCCCGGGCGGGCGCCGATCGTCCTGGCGGTCATGTCGAGCCGGGACGAGCCGGACGCCCGCCACGACGACGCGCTCGTCGCGGAGGCGGCGCGGGTCGTCGTCGCGGGACTCGGCTAGTGCTTGGTGAGGACGGCGCCGTTGACGCGCGGTGAGCGGGCGAGCTGCTCGTCGCGCCAGCGGTCGACGCCGTCGCGGGTGACGTCGAGCTGGGCCTCGAGCACCATCCCGGTCGCCCGCGACTCGGCCTCCAGCGTCCGCGCCGCCCGTGCCTCGGCGGCCGCGAGCGCTGACCTGGCCAGCACCTCGGCCTCCTCGTACTCGGTCTGCATGCGCAGCCGCACCCGCTCCTCGACCTTCTCGTCGCCGAGGGCGAGCAGGCGCTCGTAGAGGGACGGCGGGGCGAGCGCGAGCATCGTCTTGAACAGGATCGGCAGGCACTCGATCGCCGTCATGAACCAGAACAGCAGCCGGTGCGCCGTCGCCAGGGTCGGGTTGCCCTCCTCCAGGCGGGACATGGCGGTGAGCCGGGCGAGGATGCCGTCGCTGTCGTCGACCGCGGCCTCGTGCGCGGCGGCCTCGGCGGCGAGCCGCCGCTGCAGCGAGGTGACGTCGGCGCGCAGGCCGGCCAGCTCGTTCTGCTGGTCGACGGTCTTCTGCGCCTCCTCGCCCTGCAGCTGCTCAAAGGTCTGCGCCTTGAGCGTGTCGAGCTCCGCGGCGAGGGCGTCGCGTTCGGCGCGCAGCCGGTCGCGGTCGGCGCGGCGGGCGTCGGTGGCCGGGCCGAACCCCTGGTCGCCGGTGCCGCCGGTGCCGTCGATCTCGGCGTTGTAGGCCGCCTCCGCCGCCTCGTAGCGCGCGGTCACCTCGTCGAGCCGGCGCTGCATGTCGACGACGGCGGGGTCCTCGTCGACGTCGGCCTGGGTGACGCCGTCGGCGAGGTCGGCCTCCAGCTCGGCGATCCGCGCCTGCTTGTCCTGCAGGTCCACGGTCCGGCTGTCGGCCTGCATGCGCTGGTTGAACTCGTCCTCGGCCTCGGCGGCCATGACCTCCACCTCGGTGGCGACCTCGGCGCTGAAGACGGCGAGCGTCAGCGGCGTGGAGACGACGGCGCCGATGAGGACGGCGAGCACCACGCGCGGCAGCGCCATGGCCAGCGTGCTCCACCACCGCTTCAGGCGCGGCGAGGAGACGACCAGCCAGCGGTCGAGGTTGAGGATGACCAGCCCCCACACGAGGCCGCCGACGACCGCGACCGGCACCCACAGGTGCAGAGCGATGTGCAGGGCGTAGCTCGCCGAGACGACGGCGAGGCCGGCGGTGGAGAGCAGGACCGCACCCATCGCGACCTGCTTGCCGCGCTCCTTCGGCGCCTCGCGCAGGACCTCGCGGTTGGCGCCGGCGACGGTGAGCAGGTGCTCGCTCAGGGCGGCTCGGCTGAGGGACTTCACCGGGGGTCCTTCCGGGTGGCGCGGCGCAGGCTGTCGACCAGCGAGCCGGGGACGCCGACGAGCCGCGGCGACACCTCGATCCGCGGGTGCAGGGCGTCCTGGGTGGCCCAGAAGGCGTCGAGCCGCTGGGTGACGGGCGAGGGGGCGCCGACGGTGGCGGCGACGTCGGCGTGCAGGGACACCGGCGGTGGCGCGGCGACGGTGGGCAGGTCGAGCTGCGGAACGGCCACCGCGACGACGACCGGCGTGGCCGCGGGCGTCGTCGAGAAACGGTTGCGGCCGGTGACCTCGATGCGGCGGCTGGCGTGCACGGGGACGAGCGCCTCGCCGCAGGGCGGGTGGCCGCCGCGGCCGTCCACGACGACGTCGCGGGCGTGCTCGAAGCACCAGGTGACCAGCACCGCCGAACCCGGGCGGACGATCGTGTGGCTCACCGAGAGGGCGCGCAGGACGGGCACCTGGGTGTCGGAGGCGCCGGCGTCGGCGGCGATACCGTGCCGGCAGGCGAGCAGCTGCGGCTCCTGCTCGGTCGCCGTCCGGCCGGAGGCGGCCTCCTCGCGCCAGTCGCGGATCCAGCGGTCGGTCCACGGCAGCGTCGAGTCCCGCCGCTGCGGCGGGCGCGGCCCGCGGGCGGGTCCGCGGCCGCCGCCGGTGTCCCGCCAGGCCTTGGCACGCAGCCAGGCGAGGAGCAGGAGGAGGAAGAAGGACCAGAGGAAGGCCTCGGCGAGGTCCTTGAGGAAGCCGGCGACGCGGTCGGCCTCGAGCGAGCCGCTCCACTCGGTGTTGTTGCTCAGCGCGACGAAGCCGGCCAGGAGCAGGACCGCCGCCCACCCGACGACGAGCGGATCGCGGCGCAGCGGCTCCCGGAACACGTCTCCCCCACCTGCGGGACGTCCCCGCCGTCAGCACACCCTCGGACCACCGGAACTCGATCGGATCGAAGTTCCGGGGAAGTCGTACCGGCCGGGGCCGACGGAAGGCACGGTGTGCTCACCCGTCCGGGTCAGGCGAGCGATGGCCTACACGAGCAAGTGCGAGCGACCTCACGGGAGCTGATCACTGCGGACCGGTGTGCCAGTGTCCTCCGCTCCGGCGCGAGGCCGTCCCACCGCGTGTGAGCGCACAGTGGGACGGCCTCTGCCATGTCCGGCCGTGGAGGACACTGCGGACACCGGTCCGACCGGTTGGTCAGGCGGTGAGCACCCCGGCACGTGCGTAACGCTCCGGAACGGTGATCAGCTCCACGTCGAAGACCTCACACACGCGTCGAAGGCGCTCACCCCATGCGGCGGTCTCGGCTCGGTACTCGGGGACCACAACGGCAGCACGGCAAGCAGTGTGATCGAGACCGAACCGGTCGAACCACGGCGCCAGGTGGACCGCCTGCCGGATGAAGTGGCGGTAGAGGACGGCCTGCCCGACCGCATGCCGGTAGTAGCCGGCCACCCCCGCCGACCCCTCGGTCTTGAGCTCAAGCGCCCACGGAGTGGAGCCGTCCCGCAGGAGCGCATCGAGGTAGCGGCCTGCGTTCGAGGCCGTCCGTCCCCAGCGCGTCGGGAACTGGCTACCCCAGTTGACCCTCTGGTCGTTCAAAGGCTGCAGGAGCTCGAGTCGACCCGTCGATGCGTGTACGGGCACCAGACCTCGCAAGACTCTCGCCTCGAGGGTGTGCTCCTTCTGCTTCGCGGGCTGGTCGGTCAGCGCCTCGTTCCAGGCGTCGGCGAAAGCGTTGATCGCGGCTGCGGCTCGGGCGACGGAAGCGTCCTCGTCCGTGACCTGCAGCATCCCCTCGGGCACGGTCGAAAGCCAGGTGGTGCGCTCCGGGCCGCTCCTCCCGTCGTAGTCGCGACCGACGTCGAGCCGCCCTTGTCGGGAACCGACCTGGGCGACCTCCAGCCCCTCGAGCCGGAGCGACCACCAGTTGGTCTTGGTCAGCATCGGATACGCGCGGAACTCCTCGCGCGGGACAGCCGCAAGTAGTCGGGCGACGAGCGCCGGCGGCTGCTCTCCGAGATTCAGCAGATACTGGCGCCACTCCGTGTACCGGTACTTCTCGTGGTCGCTCAGGTCGTCGAGCCCGCCGCCACTGATCGGCAGGACCTCGCCTCGGCTGGTCAGTCGCTTGAGGACGACGGAGAACGGTGCCTTGAGCTGCGCCGCCAGGGTCCTCAGGGCCCCTTCGGCTTCGGTGTCCGGATCGTCCTGGACCAGGAGGAGCACGACCTCGTCCGGGGCCACGGCCGTGTCGTCGAGGACGTCGGCGCCGTGGAGATGGAGGTCGACGAGGTCAAGTAGGCCTTCGATCTGGTTCTTGGTAGTCGTCCCCACAGCGACGGCACGCTTGCCGTCGTAGACGCACCGGATGACGGTGTTGTTCACGGAGTTCCGACGGTCGGCCCTCGGGTCGACGGCCGTTACGCCGCGGACTCCGTCCAGCAACTCAGCGACGGCTGGTCTTGCGGACATGCGACTCCTCGATGTGTCTCAGTGCTCGATCGAGCTGACCTGCCGCGTGGACCTCGGAGGACCGGCGCGGCCTGCCGATGTCAGTCCCCGGTCGGACGGACGTTCTCCAACGCCCACTGGCTGGGTTCGAGGGTCGTGGCCTTGTACGGGCACTTCCTCCCCAGCAGGTCGGTGTAGGCAGCGGCCGCCTTCTGAGCCGCGGACATGGCCGCTTCAGCGGGGTCCGTCCCCTTGCCCTTGTTGCGGTACAGCACCCCGTAGAACATGGCGCCGAAGACGGTTGCCTCGTGCCAGCCGATGTTGCTGGTCGTCCCGATGTAGGTGATCGGCCCCTGGAGCACGTGCTCGAAGGCACGCTGCCAGGGCGCCGTAGCGGTCCTGCAGCCATCTGCGAAGACAGTCGATGTGCGGATACCTCGTCCCAGTCGGACGACGTCATCAGCCAGCCTGTCGAGTGAGTAGGACGTCCGCTGGTCACTGCTCTCGAAGGTCGGGCCGGCGTCTCCGTAGGCGCCACCGTGTGCCATGACGTGAAGCACGTGAGCCGGCGCGGTGAAGGCCATCCCCACGGTGAGGAGGTCCCGCGAGCGCACGAACTCCACTTCGACGATCGGGCTTTCGGCGCCCGCGTTGATGTTGTGCAGGGTCGCCTGCACGAAGGACATGGAGGCGTCGAACGCAGGATCGAGGCCGATGTCCACGAGTCGCACGACGCGGGGACGCATCGGCCTGCGGACACTCGGCGTCTCGGCCGGCATGGGCTTCGAGGACATGGACGCCCCTTCCGTTTTGTGGGGACGCTCCGAGAGCGTCCGCGGCATGCCGCCTGTCTCTATCGGCAGGGACCGGGCGCAACGCAGATCAGCCACATGAGCACCCGCGGCTGCGCCTAGAGACGAAGACGGCACCTGGCCGGTTCGACTCAAGTCAGGACGGCGATCGATCATCCGGATCGACGACCGGACGCCCGGCTACGACGCGGTTGGCGCTCTGCCGGGCTCAACCGGTGGAGGTCAGCCGTCGGACGACCGCCTCGCCGCCGACGCCGCGGATCAGCTCCAGGTCGCCGCAGACGATCAGCAGGTCGCGCGCACGGGAGAGGCCGACGTAGAGCATCTCCCGCGCCCGCGCTTCGTCCCGGAAGCCGTTGACCGCGAGGACGACGGCCGGCCGCTCGAGGCCCTTGAACCCGAGGACGTGCCCGTAGAACAGGTCGTCGCCTTCCCAGAAGGTCTTCCAGTAGGCGTCCTGGCCGTCCTGTTGCCGCTCCACCTGCACCGGGTGCCGGTGGTAGGTCGTGAGCAGCGCGACCGCCTCGTGCGGCCAGCCCTCCTCCAGTAGCGCCTCGGCGGCGTCGTCGGCCGCGGCGACGGCGTCCTCACTTGCGCACGGGATGAACCGCACGGGCACCCCGTTGCCCCCGCGATTGCGCATCTGCGTCGGCGTCAGGCTGCCGAACGTCCCGGCGATCTGCTTGGTGTTCCGCAGGTTCTCGTTGAGGTTGAACGGGATCAGTTCGACGGTCGGCCGGCCCTGGCGGGCGAACACCCGCTGGCCCTCGTCGGCGAAGACGTAGAGCCGGCCGTCGTCCGGCGAGCGCAGCGCCGCCACGACCGCGGGCCACCATCTCTCGGCGAAGTCCTGCGCCTCGTCGATGACGACGGCGTCGAAGCGCTCCTCCTCCGGCAGGGCGCCGGCCAGGGCGACCATCCGGTCGGGGAGCCGGTGCTCCCAGTAGCCGCTGTCGTCGTCGCTACCCGGCGGCACGCCCCAGTCGATGCCGAGCCCGTGGAAGGTCCCGACGTAGGCCGGGCGCTCCTTCGGCCGCCAGGTGGCCACCCGCCGGCGGAGGAACTCCGCGAGCCCCCGCGAGTAGCACATGACGGCGACCCGCTCACCGCTCCGCGCCAGCCGGCGGGCCTTCTCGAGCGCCAACCAGGTCTTGCCCGAGCCCGCTCCCCCGCGGACCTCGACCCGCCGGATGTCCTCGAGCATGTCGAGCACGCGTGCCTGCTCGCGGGTGAGCAGGTCGCACTCGGACTCGCGCTCGTGCAGCTGCGCGAGGAGGTCCTGCTGCGGGATGCCGACACCGGCCAGGCAGTCGACGAGGACCTCGACGTCGTCGATGGTCGGGGGCTCGATCTCGGTCTCGCACTGCCGCAGGGCGGACGCGACGAGCGCCGCCGCCCGCCCCAGGTCGGTGCGGTCGATGACCGCACAGCGCGGTGCGTCGGGTGCGGTGAAGTTCTCCGGGAGGACGGTCGCCGGCAACGCGACGAGGTGTGCCATCCGCGGGTCACCGGCCCGCCACCGCCGGTCCCGACGCAGGTAGTCGCGCAGCAGGTACTTGCAGCGGACGGCCTGGTCGACCGGGCGGATGCGCCGGCTCTCCCCGTTGCTCGCCTGGCGCCACTCGGCGCCCTGCAGGGACACGCTGCCGCCCTTGACCTCGACGACGGCGATGCCGAAGCCGGGCCAGGCGACGATCACGTCGGCCTCGCGGTCTTCGCGCCGGTCGCTGAAGCGCTGGCCGCAGAACAGGACGGCGTCGTCGGGCAGCTGGTCCCGCAACGCCTCGGCGAACTGCCGCTCGGCATGCGACTCGAAGACCGGCTCGGCCGGGAAGACCCGCGCCGTCATGTGCACCCCCGTGACCGCTGTGGAACTCACCGGAGGATCGCAAGAACCCCCGACATGATGTGCCGGACACGCACTCGGCTGTTCACCGGTGCACCATCCGCCTCGTCAGTCGGCCAGGCCCGCGCGCCTCGCATCTGCCGCCACAGTGAGTCTGGCGAGTCCCGTCACCCTCCCCGCATCTCGACCTGCAGGTCCACGACGCCGTAGCGGTATACCAGGTCCCGGTCGTACTGGCCGAAGGCCTTGCCCTTCGACGGCTGTATCCGCCTCGGCAGCGCAGCACACAGCTGCTCGAATGTCGAACCAGTCCGCCAACCGCTGCGAAGCGACACGTTCGCGCGCTGCCGTGAGAGCCGACCCCTTGCTGTAGAGGGGCGCGGACTGGAGCAGAGCCATGAGTCGCAGCGCGGCTCGGTCGGGCTGACCTCGCACGTGGGCGACCTGCTGCGGAAAGCCGGCGTGCCCGGACGGCTGGCCGAGGCCTAACGAGCCGGCTCAGGCTAACCGCGCCCGGAGCCCAGTCGCCCGGGCGACCGGTTGCGCGACCGCGCTGGACACCGCCGCAGCCGACCCAACGACGGTCACCCCCGACTTGGCGCGGGTGACAGCGGTGTAGAGCATCTCCCGCGTCGCCAGTGGGGACGACGGCGCGGGGAGCAGCACGGTCACCCGGTCGAACTGCGACCCCTGGCTGCGGTGCACCGTCAGCGCCCGCATCGGCGCCACCGCCCCGAGCCGGCCCAGCGGCACCTCGACCGGATCCTCCGGTGATCCGAAAGCCCCGACCAGGTCGCCGCCGCGAGCCACGACGACGCCGGTGTCCCCGTTGAACAGGTCGTTGTCGTAGTCGTTGGCCAACACGATGAGCGGCAGCCCCGCGTAGCGGCCGTCGCGCCGGGCCTCGACGCCGACGTCCTCGGCGACCCAGCGCTCCACCAACCGCTCCCAATAGCTCACGCCGCGCGGGCCGCGCCGGTGCGCGCACATGAGCCGGTGCCGCTCCAGGCCGGCCAGGGCCGCGGCGGCGTCCCCCGCCCGCGCCGCTTGCACCACCGTCCGCGCGTGGTCGGTGACCTCGGCGCGCAGCGCGGCGATGGGTGCGCCGGTCAGCGGCCCGTCGTCGGGCACCTCGAGGAACTTGACGCCGTCCGCACCGCTGCGGAGCACGCCGAGGGCGGCCGACCCGTCGCCGGCCCGGATCCGGTCGGCGAGCGTGGCGATCGGCCCGCCGTCGGCGAATCGGTGCACCGTGCGCAGGAAGCCGATGCCGTCACGGACCCGCGCGCCCGCGGACTCCGGCACCACCTGCCCACCGGGCCCGACGTCGTGCGGCACCGCGGCCCGGAGCCGCTCGGTCAGCGCGGCCGTGCGCCCTCCGTCGGCGTCCGCGGTCAGGTCGGCCAGCACCGCGCCGGCCTCCACGGCCGCCAGCTGGTCGGGGTCGCCCACGATCACGAGCTGGGCGGTGGGCGGCAGGGCATCCAGCAGCTTGGCGAACAGGGTCAGCGAGACCATCGAGGCCTCGTCGACCACTAGGACGTCGAGCGGGAGTGGGTTGTCCCGCCCGGGCGCGAACCGCGGCACCCGGTACCCGAGCTTCAGCAGCCGGTGCAGCGTCGAGGCGGTCATCTGCCGGAGCAGGTCCCGGTCGGCGTCGGCCAGGTGCGGATCACGCTCCGCCGCCTGCTGCATGGCCTCCCTCATGCGGGCCGCGGCCTTGCCCGTGGGGGCGGCCAGCGCCAGCCGCGGCGGCGCGCCCGGTTCGGCGAGCTCGCGGAACGCGGCCACGAGGCGGGCGACGGTGGTCGTCTTGCCGGTGCCCGGGCCGCCGGCCAGCACCGAGACCCGGGACAACACGCACGCCGCCGCGGCCAGTCGCTGGTCGTCCGGCGCGGTGCCCGGCCACAGCCGGGCGAGGACGGTCCGCAGCCGCGTCAGGTCGACGTCCGGCGCGTGGGCGGCCCGGCGCAACAGGTCGTCGGCTACGGCGACCTCCTGGCGCCAGTACCGGTCGAGCCACAGGGCTCCCCCGGCCATCCGCAGCGGCCGGCGAGCGTCATCGTCGGTGGCGACCAGCGGACTGCCGGCGACCACGGTCAGCCAGCCCGCCGGCTCGGGCCAGGGCAGCCCGGCGGCGGCCTCGGCGCCCTCGGCGGGGACGGCGGTCCGCGGGGCGTCGGCCAGCGGCAGCATGACCGACCCCTGCCGCGTGCTGCGGACGACGAGCGCCGCGGCGAGCAGCACCTGCTCGTCGGACTCCTCCCGCAGCCGGCCTAGCCGCTGCGCCACGTGCACGTCCGCGGCGTCGAGCACGCCGGCCCGGTTGAAGGCGCCGAGCAGGCCGGACGCCCGCAGCGCCAGCCGGGACTCTAGGGCGACGGTCATCGCGTTCCCTCCGCGAGCAGGTCGGACAGCTCCTCGATGACCGACGCCGGTGGCTGCCAGGACCACACGCCGGGGACGTCGCCCTCCGGCGCGCTGCCGGGGACCGATCCGCACATGCCGCGGAGGAAGAGGTACAGGACGCCGCCGAGGTGCTCGGCCGCCACGTAGTCCGGCTGCCGCCAGCGCAGGAAGCGGTGCAGCGCCACCTGGTAGAGCAGCGCCTGCAGCGGGTAGTGCGCGGCGATCATCGCGGCGTCCAGCGCGGCGGGGCGGTAGTGCCAGGCGGTCAGTGGGACCGCGGGATCGGCCAGCCGGTTGGTCTTGTGGTCGACCACCACGTACCGCGGCTGCGCGCCGTCCGTCACGCGCAGCACCGCGTCCAGCGAGCCGGTGAGGAACCCGCGCAGGCGCTGCCCGGCCAGCTCCCGGGCCCCCAGTGCGGCGGGATACGCGGCCATGCGATCGTCTGCGGGCAGCCGGTCGCGCAGCAGCGCGGCGACGTCGCCGAGCCGCACTTCGGCTCCGATGGTGTCCCCGCCTGCCAGCGCCAGTTCGAAGTCCAGCTCGGTCAGGACGTCCCGCGCCGGGAAGTCCCGCAGCCGCCGACCGCCCGCGAGCGCGCCCAGCGGCGTCGCAAGCGACGGCTCCAGCGCAGCGGCCAGCTCCTCGGGGAGCGGCCCGCCCGCCCGGCCCGCCAGGTGCCGGCCGGCGGCCGCGCGCAGCCGCTCCCCCGAGTCGCCGTCGGCGGTCAGCACGTCCTCGAGGACGGCGTGCACCAGGGTGCCAAACGCGGCGCCCCCGGCCAGGTCGGCCATCGGCGAGGGCAGCTTCCGCAGCCCCTGGTCGGCGGTGTGCGCCGCGCCGTCCTCGGCCGGGACGTCGTCGCTCTCGTCGTCCTTCCCGGTCACCTCCGGCTCGGTGACGATCGCGGCGGGCCGCTCGTGCACCCGCCGGGTCAGCCCGGTGTAGGAGGTCCGCCGCCAGTCGGGATCGACGGTCCGCGTCAGCACGGCAGCGGCCAGGTCGCCGTCGTCGCTCGCCGTGGCGGCGCCGGCCTCTCCGCCGGCTCCGCCGTCGCTGGCGCTGAACGGCACGACCTCGACCCCGCCGGGTGCGGCGTTCGCCACGGCCTGCAGCCGGGTCAGCGCGGCGGCGTCCGCGGGCACGGGCACCTTTGCGGGGACGTCGACGGCGGGGGTCGCGGTGAAGATCAGCCGGTGCAGCGGGCTGGTCCCAGTCGAGCGCGCCGGGACCCACCACAGGACGAGCCTCGAGACCGCGCGGGTGGCAGCCACGTACAGCAGCCGCAACTCCTCACCGGCGCTGTCGTCCTTCTCGGCCTGGCATGCCGTCGTGTAGTCGGCCGAGCCCTTGCCCCCGACGTGCCGAACCCGCCGCCCTGCGGCGTCGTGCAGCCGGGGCAGCTTCTGCCCGTTCCCCCCGCCAGCCGGGTCCCAGCCGAACGGGACGAAGACGACGGGGAACTCTAGGCCCTTGCTCGCGTGGACGGTCACGATCTGCACCGCGGCCGCGTCGGTGTCCAGCCGCCGCGCCCGCTCCTCGTCCTGGTCGTAGCGGGCCTCGTCGACCCGGGCCCGCAGCCACGCCTGCAGGCCGCTGAGCCCCAGTCGCGACCGCGTCGCCTCGGCGTGCAGCGCCTCGGCGACGTGCCGCCGGTCCGTGAGCAAGCGCTCGCCGTCGGACCGGCCGAGCAGGCGGACCGGCAGCTGCCGGTCCGCGCAGGCTGCGGCGAACAGGCCGGCCACGCCGCGGCGGGCGAACACCTGCTCCCAGCTGCGCAACACGTCGGCCAGCTCGTCGGTGGCCTCGCTCCCCCGCTCGTCGATCTCGGCGGCCGACCAGCCGAACCACGCCGTCAGCGCCAGGCGGCGCACCAGGCCACGCCGGTGCGGCGCGCCGAGCGCCTCGAGCAGGAGGAGCCAGTCGTCGGCGGCGTCGGAGGCGAAGACGCTGAACAGGCCGGTGAGCACCGAGGGCACGCCGCGGGCGAGCAGCGCGTCCCGCACCATGACGGCCTGGACGCCGGTGCGCACGAGGACGGCGACGTCGCCGCAGGTCAGCTCGCGCGGCCCGCCCGTACCCGACCGGGGCTGGATCGTGCTGCCGGAGTCGAGGACCCCCCGCACCTGCGCGGCGACGTCCGCCGCCACCGCCCGACGGGCGGCCTCGGTTTGGATGCCGTTGCCGCTGACGAGCGGAACTGTGCCGTCGCGCTGCAGCACCCGCAGCTGGACCGGCCGGTCGTCCACCGGCTCCAGCGCCGTGCCGGTGTGCCCGGCGCGGACGGGGCGCACGACGATCTCCTGGTCGCCGAGGGCGGCCCCGCGGAAGATCGTCTGCAGGCCGTCGAGTAGGCGCTGGTCGCTGCGCCAGTTGGTGCCGAGCGTGGAGTGGGTCCCGGCGAGCTGAGCCGCCGCCAGGTAGGTGCGGACGTCGCCGCCGCGGAAGCCGTAGATGGCTTGCTTCGGGTCCCCGATGAGGACCAGCGCACGGTCGTCACCAGCGTCGTGGAAGGCGAGCCGGAACACCTCCCACTGGACTGGGTCGGTGTCCTGGAATTCGTCGACGAGGACCACGCGGAAGCGGTCACGCAGCCGGTCGCGGGCGGCCTCCCCGGTCACCGGGGCGGCGAGCGCGTCGCGGGTCCGGACGAGGAGGTCGTCGAAGCCCTGCACCAGGAGTGCACGCTTGCGCCGCTCGGTCTCCGCCCGGACCGCTTCGGCGAACTCCACCCGGAACCCCTCAAGGGAGCCCACCGGCGTGTTCGCGGGCGCCAGCAGCGCCTGGGGGTCCTCGAGCGCGGCGGCCCGGGCGACGGCGCGCGCGTCCGGATGCGCAAGGCCCATCCCAGGCGCGTCGATCATCATGCGCAGGTAGACGTCGTCGCAGACCTCGTCAACGAGGTCGCCCAGGTTCTCGCGCAGCGTCGTGCCGGTGTCCACGTCGGCGACGACACCGAGCCCGCGGAGGGCCTCCGCGCAGAACTGGTGGATGGTGGCGATCGTGGCCGCGTCGTAGTCCGCGAGCGCCACGGTGAGGCGCTCGCGGCGCTCCTCCACCTCGGCGTCAGAACCACGGGCCAGGAGCGCGACGACCTCCTCCTTGGACCCTCGGGCCGCGGCAGGGTCGGCGAGCGCGTCGCGGGTGACGGCCAGCCGCTCGCGGATCCGGGCGCGCAGCTCGCTGGTGGCCAGGCGGCCGAAGGTGACGACGAGCAGCTCGCCGAGGCGCGCCTCGCCCTCGGCGACGAACCGGGTCACCAGGGCGGCGATGGTGTACGTCTTGCCGGTGCCTGCGCTTGCCTCCAGCACGGTCGTACCGGTGGGCAGCGGACCGGACAGGTCCACGGGTACCACGGTCGGGACGGCGGTCATCGGGACTCCTGCTTCTCGTGCGCGAGCAGCGGCTCCCACACCGTGCGGGCGAGGCGGTCGAAGTCGGTGGGGCCGGTCGTGCCGGGGTCGAGGGCGCCGGGCGGCGCAGTCCACTCCTCGAGCCGCTCCAGCGGGGCGGCGGCCCCCCATGCGAGGACGTGCGCCTCCTCGGCGTCCTCCTTGTCGTAGCGGCCGCTCACCCAGCACTCCTCGGCCGCCTTCCGGGCGGCGGGCAGGTCCGCCGGGTTGCGCCGGCGGGCCGCGGCGTACGCCTCGCCCGTGGCGATAGGCAGCGGCAGCGGAGTGCGGCGGCCGGCATCCCGCAGGCGCACCAGCTCGGCCAGCGCCGTCCGCGCGGTCTCGGGATCGACCGGCCCGAGGGTGACGACGGTGAGCTGCGGGTCCTCGCCGCGGCCGACGACGACCGCCCGCCACGGGCGGTCGGGCTGGGCGACGGTGAGCGCGAGCAGCTGGGCCCATGCCCGGAACCGCTGCTTGGCACGCACCCTCGAGTAGATGACGCTGACCACGGTGTTTCCGTGGACGCCGCGGACCGCGCCGGTCAGCCGCCGGCCGTCGGGGAGCGGGACGTCCACGTCGACCGTCTCCGCGGTGCCGGTGCGGACGTCGCTGCTGGCGGCCAGCAGTCGGTCGACGACGGCGCAGGTGTCGGCCAGGTCGCCGTCGCCGAGCGGGGACGGCGGCAGCGCACCGCGGGCCCGCTCCAGCACGCGGGCCGACTCGGCGTCGAGCCCCCGCAAGCAGTCCTGCAACACCCGGTCGCCCATCCCCCAGCGGTCGAGCGCGTCGAGAGCAATCGGCAGCGCATCATCGGGGAAGTCACCCGCCGAGGGCAGGACGACGTCCAGCCGCTGGCGGAGGAACTCGCGGGCCGGGTGCTGCCAGAACGACACGAGCCGGTCGAGCGCGACGACGTCCTCGACCTCCTCAGGCAACGGCCCGTCGAGGAGGTCCGGCTCATCGGCGCGCTCCGCGTCGGCCGCCTCCGCCGAGGCCAGGGCCAGGGCGTCGAAAGAGAAGGGGCCCGGCCGGCCGAGCGCGCCGGGTCGGAAGTTCCGCCGGTCGAACGGCTGGAGGGGGTGCTGGACGACGACCGCGTCGCGCGCCGGCCCGCCGTCGGTGGTGACGACGAGGCCGTCCAGGGCGTCGAGCAGCTCGCCGAGCGGAACGGCGGGCGGCAGCTGCGCGCCGGTGCGGACGTCGGAGCCGCAGTAGGTGACGACCAGATACTCGCCGGCGGCACACAGCGCGTCCAGGAGCAGCTGGCGGTCCTCGCTGCGGGGGTCCCGCTCGCCGAGGCAGGGGTCACGCAGGAGCAGGTCGTCACCATCGACCGGGGCCGGCCGCGGGAAGGCACCGTCGTCCATGCCGAGCAGGCAGACGACGCGGTGCGGCACCGACCGCATCGGGGTCAGCGTGCAGACGGTCAGCCCGCCGGTGCGGAAGCCGGCGGTGGTGGGGCGGGCCTGCAGACGGGCGCCGACGAGGGCCGTGAACTCGGCCAAGCAGATCTCCGCGGTTGAGTTCACAGCGCTGTCGCGGAGCTCGTCGATGACCCGGCGCAGGCCGGTTGCCTGCCAGGGCTCGTCGGCGGGGACGTCGGCCAGCGCGGCGACGGACCGCTCGAGGAGGTCGCCCCAAACGCCAGCAGTGTGCCGGCCGGCCATCCGGATTACGGCGTCGTCGAGCCGGTCGACGAACTCGGCGAAGCGGCCGGCCAGCTCGATGGCCGCCGAGTCGATGCCGTCGATGGGCAGTGCGGTGCCGCAGAGGCCGCCGTCCTCATCGAGGGCGACGCCGGCCAGAATCCGGTCGACCCCCGTCCGCCAGGTGCCGTCCGGGATGTCGCCGAGCGACCAGCCGTCGCGGTGATCGGCGTCCAACCCCCAGCGGACACCGGCGGCCACGGTCCAGTCGTGCAGCCGCTCGAGATCGTCGTCGTCGAAGCCGAAACGCTCCCGCACCGGGTCCGCGCCGGCGAGGTCCAGAACCTCGGTTGCGGGGATCCGGCCCGCGGCCAGGTCGAGGAGGTCGGCGGCGACGCCGAGGAGCGGGTTGACCATGCGCGGCGAGCGGTCGGCCATCGACACCCGCAGCGTGCTGCCGGGATGGCCGTCGTCGCCGAAGGCAGCCTCGATGAGCGGCGCGTAGGTCTCGACGTCGGGGCACATGATCAGCACGTCGCGCGGCTCGAGGCCGGACACGTCCTCCAGCAGGCCGACGACGACCTCGCGCAGGACCTCGACCTGCCGTGCTCGGCCATGGCAGGCGTGCACCTGCACGGAGCGGTCGTCGGGCTTGAGCTCGACCGGCTGCGCCGGCCGGTCGTCGAGGGACAGCGACGCCTGCAGGTGCTCGAGGAGGGTCTGCGGCTTCGCCCGCCGGGCCGGCGGGTGGTGGACGTCGCTGGCGGGGTTCAGCGCGGAGAGGCGGGCCTGCATCTCGCGGACGTCGCGGGAGAGCGAGGCCAGCAGCGGGCTGTTCGTCCGCACGCGCAGGTCTGCCCTGCGAGGGCCGGTGTGGCCGCTCTCGCGGACGGCGTTCCACAAGGCGGGGCTGGCGGCGTTGACCCAGAGGTGGACCTCGCGGCGGTCGGCCAGCGCGTCAAGGACCTGGAGGTTGGCCGCGTCGAGGCGGCTGGCACCGAAGACGCTGATCCGCTCCGGCAGACCGGCGACCTCGGGCCGGCGGCGCAGCTCGGCGCAGGCGCCGTCGAGCAGCTCGGCCGGGGAAGGCGCGGCGACCCGCTCGCGGAGCCGGCGCCAGAGCTCGGGTTGCCAGCTCAGGTCGGCGGGCGCGGTGTCATCGCCGGCGTGCCAGGCTTTGATCAGGTGAGGTCGGGCCGCGGCGTAGCCGGCGAAGCGCTCGGTGAGGCGGTGGGCGACCCCGTAGCGGCGCTCACTGGGTGAGCCATCGGCCGTGGTGAGGTGAGCGCGGAGGGCGGCGCACCAGTCGCTCCCGCCGTTCGGTGCTTCTAGGAGAACCTCGTCGAGGACGTCGAGCATCGACCACACGACCCGGCCCGGCTGCCAGGCGTCGACGGCCCTCCGGTGCTCGTCGCTGGCCGCGGCGATGACCCGTAGCAGCAGGTCGTCGGGGCGGGGGAACTCGACGCGGGCGCAGATGCCGTCCTGCTTGCCGGTCGCGCCGAGGTGGGTGGCCAGCTGCTGGGTGATCCACCGCTCGATGCCGCGCGCGGGAACGGCGACGACGTCCGGTTCGAAAGGGTCCTGACGTGGGGCGGCCAGCAGGTGGACGAGGGTGTCGACCAATGACTGGGCGCTCTCCGACCGGTGGAGGTGCAGACCTGCCATGCGTCGTCAGCTCTTGTGGTCGAGCGGGTGCCGGGAGGGCTGGCCGTGGCAGGGCACGGCGGCGAGGTCGGACATCCGGGCACGCTCCAGGGTCGCGGCGAACGAGTGGGGCCCCAGACCTCCTGAGGTACTGAGACGCCACCGTCTGTCATCGGCAGCGCGGCTCGTGAGCTTGACTTCCATCAACCGGAAGGGCTTCCTGGATCAACAAGAAGTTCGAAGTCAACGCCGCACACAACCCGCAGCCACGGCCGGCCGGATGAAGGAGGACGCCGCCCGGCGGCGCCGCTTCGAGCAGTTGCTCGAACACGTCTACGGCGGCAGCCCTCAACTCCGCTACAAGAGCGAGACTGGCCGGGATCTCTCCGCGGACGTCTTCACGCGCTTGGACCGCCGGTGTTTCAAGTGTTGACGGGCCTTCGCCTCCGAGCGCCATGCACCTCGACCACACCCGACCGCTCGCCATGCTGTGGCCGTTGGACGGCGACGGCGACGGCGACGGCGACGGCGACGGCGCCATGCTCGGCGCACAACTCGGAGAAGCGCGATCGACCTCCGGCGGACTTCTACACCGAGGACGAGTTGTCCCGACTGTCGGACCTCACCGGTGTGCCCTTCAGCAGCTCCGCGATCCCAGCCCGAACCTGCAGGCCGTCGAGTTGCTCGGCCAGGGCCTCGACTGATTGCGGGACGAGTCCCTGACGCGCCCGGCGTTGCAGCAGGTGCGGGACGGCAAGCTCACCGCCGACCTGGTGCTCAAGGCGCTACGAAAGGTGCCGGGCAGCTGCCCGGGTGGCTTGCTGTTCGCGGTGTAGCGCCGTCAGCTGCGCGCGGTCGCGAACAGGTACCGGTCCGCGACCGTCGCCCTTTGGTCGCGCAGACCGTGGTTCTCCGCGTCGAGGACACACTCGCCGTCCGGCGAACTCGATGTCGAAGTAGGGCTCGAGCATGGGCCGGATCGCCTCGGTCATGTTGACCGGCGCGGTCTCGCCGAGGCGCATGAACAGCAGGCCGCCCGGTCGGAGATGGCGGCGCATGGACGCGGCGAACTCGCCGTACGCGTCGAAGTGCTTGTGTTGCTCCACCTCGAGAAACTGATTCGGCTAGATCTTGAATTCGGCCGGCGACCAGCCGGCGACCACAGCCGCGTCAAGTTGCTGGACCAGAACCGCGTGTTCTTGCTGAACGGCGGTGAGGTGGGCTCCGGCAGACGCCGCACCTTCGTCCGCGGCGAGCAGGTCCTCTCGGACTGGATGGCAGAGCACGACTTCGTGAGCATCGTCGAGCACCCGCGGCCGTGGGAGCTCGAGAACGAGCTCATCGTCACGCTGGACGTCCCGCTCAACCTGGAGGGCAACGCCTTCCATGCCGGGCTGACCGAGGTGCGCCGTCGCGCGGGTGCCGCCGGGAACGAGCGTCCGATCGTGCCCAATCCCCGGATCGGCGGCCACTAGCCGAGTGGCACTCCCTGCTGACGGTGGCGTTCCGGTTACCGTCCGTCCGTGGGAGAACTGACGCCCGGCGTCTACGAGCACCTGCTGACGGAGGCACTGCACGGTCGGCTGGCCGGCACGGACTTCGACCTCGTTTCCCTGGGCGAGCTGGACCCCGTCGATGCGCACGAGACGCTGACCCGCCACATCGCCGAGCTGGCATCACGGGCTCTGCGCATCGCCGGCGGAAGCGACCGGGCCGCGGTCGGACGCCAGGTCGCGCTGGCCAACGACATGATCAAGGCCCTCACGGCACTGGCTCCGGACGCGGCCGCTCCCGAGGACGCCGTCGTCGAGCCACCGCGCACGCTGCTTGCCGTCACCCGCCCCTCCCCCACCCCCGGGCCGGCGACCTTTCCGGAGCGACCGGCCGTCCCGATGTCCACCAGCGCCCTGCTCGTCAACGGCCGCGGTCAGCCGCGCATCGGCTTCGAGGTCGCCCGCGAGCTCGCCTCCGCGGACTCCGTCGACCTGCTGTGCGCCTTCATCAAGTGGCAGGGCCTGCGGGTCATCGAGAAGCAACTCAGCGAGTTGCGCCGACGCGGCGGCCGGCTGCGCGTCATCACCACCACGTACATGGGCGCCACCGACCAGCGCGCGCTCGACCGCCTGGTCGAGCTCGGCGCCGAGGTGAAGGTCTCCTACGAGACCCGGACGACCCGGCTGCACGCCAAGGCCTGGCTGTTCCGCCGTGCCACCGGCCTGTCGACGGCGTACGTCGGCTCGTCGAACCTCTCCCGCACCGCCCTGACCGACGGCCTCGAGTGGAACGTGCGGCTGTCCAGCGTCGAGCAGGCCCACCTGCTCACCACCTTCGCCGAGACCTTCGACAGCTACTGGCTCGACCCGTCGTTCGAGACCTACGAGCCCCACCGCGACGGCGACCGGCTTCGCGCGGCACTGGCTGCGGAGCGCGGCGGCCCGTCTGACCTGCCCATCGAGATCACCACCCTCGACGTCCGCCCCTTCGGCTACCAGCGCGAGATCCTCGAGGCGCTCGACGCCGAGCGGACCGTCCACGACCGGTGGCGCAACCTCGTCGTGATGGCGACCGGCACGGGCAAGACGGTCGTCTCCGCGCTGGACTACCGGCGCCTCCGCGAGAGCGGCATGGTCGACCGCCTACTGTTCGTCGCCCACCGCGAAGAGCTGCTGACCCAGAGCCTGTCGACGTTCCGACACGTCCTCCGCCAGGGCGACTTCGGCGAGCTGTTCGTCGGCGGCCAGCGGCCCCGCGAATGGCGGCACGTGTTCGGCTCCGTGCAGTCGCTCAACCAGCTTGACCTCGACGAGCTGGACCCCACGCACTTCGACGTCGTCATCGTCGACGAGTTCCACCACGCCGAGGCGGCGACCTACCGGCGGCTGCTCGAGCACCTGAAGCCGACGGTCCTGCTCGGGCTGACGGCGACGCCCGAGCGGACCGACGGCGCCGATGTGCGCACCTGGTTCGACGGACGTACCGCCGTCGAGCTACGGCTGTGGGAGGCGCTGGAGCAGAACCTCCTCGCACCGTTCCAGTACTTCGGCATCCACGACGACGTCGCCCTCGACCAACTGCGGTGGAAGCGCGGCCGCGGGTACGACACCACCGAGTTGACCAACGTCTACACCGGCGACGACCACCGCGTCCGACTCGTCCTGCAGGCGGTGAAGGACAAGGTCGAGGACCCCGGCCGGATGCGCGCCCTCGGGTTCTGTGTGAGCGTCCAGCACGCGCAGTACATGGCCGACCGGTTCACCCGGGCCGGCATCCCGAGCCGCGCGGTGACGTCCACGTCGACTCGGGAAGAGCGGGCGGCGGCTCTGGCCGCACTACGGGACCGGACGGTCAACGTCCTGTTCGCCGTCGACCTGTTCAACGAGGGACTCGACATCCCGACCGTCGACACCGTGCTCTTCCTCCGCCCAACGGAGAGCGCCACGGTGTTCCTCCAGCAGTTGGGGCGCGGCCTGCGCCTGGCCGAGGACAAGGCCTGCCTGACCGTCCTGGACTTCATCGGCGCCCAGCACAAGCAGTTCCGCTTCGACCTGCGCTTCCGCGCGCTGACCGGCAGCTCGCGACGAGGCGTGCAGCGCGACGTCGAGCAGGGCTTCCCCACCCTCCCGGCGGGGTGCCACATCGAGCTCGACCGTGTGGCGCAGCGGATCGTCCTCGACAACATCAAGCAGTCGCTGAACGTGTCGTGGAAGGCGCTGGTCAGTGAGGCGAAGCGGGAGAAGTCGCCCTCGCTGTCCGACTTTCTCAAGGAGACGGGCGTCGAGCTCGAGGACCTCTACCGCGGCAACGGTCGCAGCTGGCTGGACCTGCAGCGCGCCGCCGGTTGGGTCGAGGACGCACCCGGTCCGGACGACGCCGCCCTGGGTGCCGCGTTCGGCCGCATGCTGCACGTCGACGACCTCGAGCGGCTGCGATTCTTCCAGTCGGCCGCGCGACGAGACACCGCAGCACAAAGCAGCGCTCGTCTGCGTCGAATGGCCGCGATGCTGCACTTCTCGCTGTTCGGCTCACGGACGCCGTTCAGTGCCAAGGAGGAGTCGCTAGCTCGACTGCTGGCCAACCGTGGCCGCGCCGAGGAGCTCGTCGAGCTGAGTGGCGTCCTGCACGAGCGGATTCACCGGGTGGCCCGGCCGCTGAGCGAGGCCTACGACCGTCCGCTACACGTCCATGCGCGCTACAGCCGCGACGAGGCGCTGGCGGCCTTCGGGCTCGAGGACCTCAACGGCACGTGGGGCTCCGGCGTGCGCTGGGTGCCCGGCGATCGCGCGGACGTCTTCTTCGTAACGCTGCAGAAGACGGAGGCGCACTTCTCCCCCACCACGATGTACGCCGACCACGCGATCACGCCGACGCTGTTCCAGTGGGAGTCGCAGAACGCGACGGCGGAGCGGTCACAGACGGGGCAGCGCTACGTCAACCATCGGGCAATGGGCACGTCCGTGCACCTGTTCGTCCGCGAGTCCAAGACGGCGGACGGAACGCTCGGCACGCCGCCCTACCTGTACGCCGGGCCGATGTCCTACATGTCCCACACCGGCGAGCGGCCGATGCGCATCCTTTGGCAGCTCGACCACGCGCTACCGGCGGACGTCTTTCATGTTTCGAAGGTCGCTTGACCGTCGGGTTGGCCTAGGTGGCGGTCCTGCGACGACACTCGAACAAGCACGGCGCCGTCTAGCTGGTCGGGCGCCTGACGCGGCACCTGGCGCGGCGTTCAGCAGCAAAGCGTCAATGACGCCACGGCCGGCGCATTAGCCACACGCAAGCTCCGCCCCAGCCCCTGGCCGGCTATCAACGACGAACTGCTGACGGCTTGCATAGCCGCGTCGATCCGCCGAGACAGCCTCCGAGCCGGAGGGGGTCATGCCGCTCGGCGCAGGCGTCCGCAACTCACCGGTGATGCGCTTGAGGGCCGCGAACGGCAGTGCGGTCCCGACCGGCTGGAACGGCAGTGCGGTCCCGACCGGCTGGAGTCGAAGACTTGCCATTCCGGCGCTCCGAGCCGGCTTGGCCGCGCTGGCGCGGTCCGCTTCAGCGCTTCACAAGCAGTGCCGGGCCTGCAGAACACGAGGGTCGCCTGGGACTTCCTTGTCCCAGGCGACCCTCTCCGCACGTCCCACCGGCAACCCTCGACCGTGGCACAGCTCTATCCGCCAGGGTCGGGGGAAACCCGGCAGGGACGAGGCGAGGGCATCACCCCACCTCCTCCACTCGAGAATGGCAGTCCGTCAGGCCGGCGGTGTTCCCGTGGCCTCGAAGGAATTGGGCTCCTCGCTGAGGTCGTCGGTGTTCACGACGCCATCACCACCATCCGCGGGACGACTCGAGTCGACTCGCGCCGCGAGCGTCTCCTCCGAGACGGGATACGTGGCGTGCGTGATCTCCTTGAACGACCTCCTCGCCCGCTTGACCGCCTGCGCACTGGGCGGCGCCAGATGCACGTAAAGAAGGTCCACGAGCAGGCCGACGTTCTCCTTCGCGGTGATCATCTTCTTCGTCGCGACGTTGTAGACGGCCGTCCAGGGAGCCGCCTCCAGGCGCCAATCCAGCTCTGAGAGTCGACTCATCACCTCTTCGAAGGTCAGGGCCTTCTGGTTAACGATCTGGCGGACCACGCGGACCACCGCCTGCTGCACGATGGGACGCATCAGCGGATGCCCCTCCCCCTCCTGCCCCTTCGGGTAGCGGACATCGCGGGCCGAGGTGGCACTGTCCATCCGACCCACGATGTCGCCGCAGGCCTTCAGCAGCGCATCGAACCGTTCAGCCAGGGCCTCATAGGCCTCATCGAGCACTTCGGCCGCAGGCCGGTCCTTGAGGTCCAGAGTCGTGCTCTCGAACCAGAGGTCCTGCAGCAGGGCGCGGAGCACGACGATCGTCGTGAAGGCATACTTGTCGGTTGCGGCGATCTGCTTTCCCGCGAGCCGGCGCTCCCCCTCGTCGCCCACGAAGGTGAACACCTTGACGACCTTGTCCTTCGCCAAGAAGGGATGGTCCGTCAGGAACCGTCGCGTGAGGACGGAGTAGCCATCGTCCTCGTCGAGGGCGATGTTCTCCGCAGCGGTCGTGACCTTCGCGTTCCGGTTGATATTTGTGAACAGTCGCCGCGTCCGCTCACGACCGGACTCGCTTTCGTAGTGCGAGACGATCAGGACAGCGATGTCCTCGCTACCGAGACTGGGGTCCTTCTTCAGGGCATCCTTGATGGCGCGCAGGCGATGCTGGCCATCGAGGGCGAAGTAGGATTGCGTGCCATCGAACGTGAGAACACCGAACCCCTGATCGATACCCTCAAGAACATTCTCGGGATCCGCCATTTCCAGGGGCACGTACTCCGGGCTCCCGCCCCAGCATGCGATGATGAGCGCTCCAAGGAAACGGTGCTCGTTGTTCATCAGGTACTTGACGATCTCGTCGGTCCGCGTGCTGATCCCTCGCTGGATCATGCTGTTCAGCTCGGCGTTTCCGTTGAGCTCGTAAGCGAACTGCACCTGCCGCGCAACCTCGGCGTATTTCATTGTGCAGATGTAATAGTCCCAGTCGCCCACTCTCGCCCGGAGCGCGGGGATAAAGGTCTTGTTGGCCATGCGTTCAGATCTCCTTGAAGGCGCTGACGGGCTTGCCGCTCCGCACCGGGAGCCGGCTGGGGTTGTGCTGTGAATTGAGGGGTGGAGCAAGAGCCTTGATCAGGCGCTTCTCGAGTTGAGCGATCTTGACCTGGTCGTCGATCTCCAAGAACCAAAACTCGAGGGGGCGCAGTTGCAGGTATCGACCCAGCCGACCAGCGCGGTCGGCGGGCGGCTCGCGTAGGAACAGGTCACTGGGCTCTCCGATCAAGTACTTGCTATAGCCCGTACGGAAGCGACTCGCGAGCGTGTTCGTGCTCGCCCCCGCTCCGGTGCGACCGCAGTACAAGACCCAGGGGAAGGTCCGCTCATGCGGCGCCTGAGCTGCCTTGAGCACCAAAGTCGGGCGCCAGACGAACATGTAGAGCCCGGGCGCGTCGGGTAGTTGGAGATCGGGAACTGCCGACCGGATTTCCCACTCGCCGAGCTCCGCCAGCTGCGCGCTCAGAACGCTGCAGTGGTCGACGTCCAGCAGTCGCAGGAAAGGCGGCCGGAAGGTGACGCTCGCCCAGTCGTCATCGCAGTGCATCTGCAGAGCGGTACGGAGGGCGTCAGACATGGCGCCAGTGCTCATACGTGACACACGGTGCAGCCGTCGGCGTCGTCCTCATCATCCAGAACATCGCCAAGCACCTGGACCAGGGGCAAGTTCACTCGCTGGCGAGCCGCTCGATCGAGTGACTGCTGGTGCTTGGACTTGATCTCTTCGGCACGCTCGCGAAGCTCTCGAAGGGTCTCGCCCTGGCTCCAGGTGTATGCGCGACCTTGCATCGCGGAATCCTCGAAGCCTCGCTTCTCCTCATAGGCGATCGCCTCTTCGAAGAGTTCCGGGTGCCGCTCCGACAATCCCACCCATTCGGCCTTCCGCTGAAAGAAGCAGAAGCTGCAACCCGAGCGGGTCCTCCACTCGTAGTACTCGGGCAGGCCGACGCCGGCATCCTCCAGGATGCGGAGGACTTTCGCCTTGTCGATGCCGTCCTCCTTGAAGGGGAAGACAGGCCGGATGGTGGGCTTGGTGCTGATGTAGCCACCGCGGTTCTCATCAGCCCGGATCCCGACATAGGTGTACGTGGGATCATCCCCGAGCCATGCTTCGAGTGGCTTGATCTTCAGGTTCTTGGTGCACCAGCGCATCTGTGGACTAGGAAGTGCCCCGCCGTAGACCTGCAGCCAGTGATCGAAGTCGCGATCGCTGTTGAGGCGCACGATGCGGCGCCCGAGCACGGACTCCAGACGCTGGAGGTACTCGTAGGTCTCGGGAAGCTCGGCCCCTGTATCCGTGAAGAAGTACTCCAGGTTCGGAACCCTGTCGCGCAAGTAGAGCGCTAGCGCCGCACTGTCCTTGCCCCCGCTGATGCCCAGCACGTGGCGTGCACCAGTGTCACGAAGCGCTTCCTCCAGGGAGACAGCGCTCCCGTTCAGCGCGTTACCCATGAGCACTCTCCCCGTTCATCTTGAGCTTCGGCGTGGCCGCGGACTGAAGCATCTTGTCCGCGGTAGGCGCCTCGAGAACCTTCTCGGCGATCATCTGCAGCAGGGCGTCGGCACCCTGTGGGCCGAACTGCTTGATCGCCCGTTCAAGGAGCTCGTCGGCCATTTCCGCGACCGCCTCACTTGCCGCGCGATCCACATACAGGACGCGGGTGGCCTCGGTTCCATTGGGTCGAGTCTGTGTGAAGCGACGGGCGATGAAACCGTCTGTACTCCCCCGTGACGCCGCGTCGAAGTGCAATGCCTCAACTCGACGGAACGCAGCAATCAGGCTCCTGAGGTTCACCTCGAAGCGGTCAACATCATCCTGCCGCCACGAGGCCGGCGGACGATCTGCGATGGCGAGGCCGATGGATTCGAGCCAGGCCTCGTCCGGCAGGACGTTGTCCCGTGCAGTGAAGAGAAAGGTCCTGAGACGCGGATCGAGGACCTTGTCCTCAAGCACCTCGGCGCGCGCAGCCAGTTCCGCTCGAAGCTTGGTCAAGTCTTGCGGAAGGCCGAGTTCGGTGGCAAGCCGGACACCGTTGTCCGCCAGACGCTTGGGATAGGCGCCGGCCAGTTCACGTAGGGCCGACCCCAGCGCCTTAACGAAGCCCTCAACGTCGGCGGTGGCAGTCTTGGTGGTTAGTGGCGCAATGCCGCATGCTGCCGGCAGCTGTTGGAACAAGAGCGCGTCGGGCTCCCGCGCGCCGAGCAGCGCACTACGCACGGCGACGGCGATCTGGGTCAGCTGCCGGGTGTGGATTGTGTAGTCGGGCAGACGCCGCACGAACGTAAGCAGAGGTGCCGCAGTAGTCAGGATGGAGCTGTTCCTGATGCCGCGCGAGGCCGAGGCTGACTGGACGAGCCCCGCTGCGGAGGCGGTCTGCCGGATCGCTGCGAGCGCCTTCGCTCGCGCCCCGGAGGCGGAGAACGCTTTGAGACGGAACCGTCTCGGATTCTTGATCATCCGCTCAAAGAGGTCGGCACTCAGCGACGGCTGAAATGTCCCTTCTTCGTAGACCGCCACGTCGTCCTTGCGTTGCAGCAACCAGGCAGCGAGAAGGACCGGGATCGGGCCATCCTTGATTCCGATTGGGGGAGCTTTCAGCACCGAGTAGAGGGCGTCCACGCCGACGGAAGCTTTCGCGGCCGGGTTCACGACACGGTCGATGGCGCGCCAGATGTCGACGAGATTGCTCGACTCTCGCGGCTCACTGAATGTCCAGCTGCCATCGCGAGTTAGGCCGTGAAGGCCCGTGTGCTTCAGCACTGCCTCGTACATGGCGCGCTCAGGCCCGTAGTGAGTCATTCCGAGGGCCTTCTCCGTGGGCCTCGTCATCATGAGTTCCAACAGGTTGCGTCGCGCCTTTGCACCCTGACTGGTGAGTTCCCGGCGCCCCAGCATTTCATTGCGGATCTCGGGGCTCTCCGGGTAGGCGTGGTCGCATTCCGTGGACAACAAGCGCGACAGGCCATGCTCCGCGTTCAAGGAATCCGCTAGGCCGTCAGGGCTGATGCGGAAGTACTGCACGCCCTCGGTTGTAGGGGCGAAGGCCTCGGCCTGGGCGGTACGGAGACGGGCGCGTGCATCCGCGGCTCGATCCTGCAGCTCTCGTCGTGCGACCCGGTCGGTCACGACGTCCTGTTGATCCAGGACGCTCAGCGCCGCTGCCACCTCGATCGCCGCGTCTCGCACGTCGGAGGCACGGTCACTCACCACAGCGATCACCGGCCGGTCGGTCGAAACGCCGGGCATGGTCTTGGCCTGCTCGGGGTCCCCGAGGAAATAGATGAGCTGTCCATCGGCTGGACTGGACGCTTCCAGGGTCGGCCAGGCGCGGAATGCATCCGCGTAGGCAACGGTGAAGTAGCGGAGCATGCCGACTCGCTGGCTGTGCTTGGCGGCGATGACCGGGGACGCGTCTTGCAGCTGGTTGAGAAGGTCCGCTGGACTGGTGTTTCGCAACTGCTCCCGAGCGTCCGCGACACGGCCGCGAAGGTCGACGTCGCTGCCCTGCCACAGGCGGTAATCGTCAGCGAAAGCGCGGTACGTGACCCAGCCGCGAGCCTCCAGACTGGTCAACCTGTCCCGGACGTCGAAGCGCGAACTGATGTCAGGCCTGCCGAGGGAGTAGCCCACCAGTGCCGCAGAAGCGTGCAGGCCGCTCGAGTTGCCCAGCAGGTTGAGCAGCCCCACCGTCTTGAGGGCGACTTGGTCGTCCGCATCGATGGACTGCGCCTCACGGACTCGATCGTCGATCTCCCTCCATCGGCTCCCGCCGACCCCTAGGGCAAGCGAGTGGCCAGGGCCGGTGAAGAAGTCGTACAGGTCATGCAGCTTGAGGGTAGGTAGCTCATGACCCGGGGCCGGTACAGCGGTTCTCTCCAAGAAGTCCGCCACGGTGTGACGCTCTCGGCCAGTAAGGAAGGCGAACAGGGTTCGCCCATGCTGGCCCAGCCGCGCGCAGAGCTCTGGCAGCGCCAGGAGCGCCGTCGGATGCAGCGGGTAGCAGTGCTCGATGGTCTCAGCGCCGCCCGGAATGTGATTGGCCAGCCCCAGTTCCGCGATGCATTCGAAGGAGCGCTCAGCCCATTGGCGGCGCTGCGCCGCGAAAGGAGCAGAGATCGTCGCATCGTTCAGAGCAACGGCTACCAGCCGCAGCGACTGTTCGGGCGTCTCCAGGAAGGGCACATCCTCGAAGCGCCCCTGTACTTTCCCCCACTCCCTGCGCTGCGCGGCCGGCGCGGCACGCACATAGTCATCGAACGCGAGGTGCTGCAAAGTCAGAAGGAAGACGGGAGCAGCGGTGGCGCCACTGGCCCGCTCGGCGAGCTCCTGAAGCACGAAGAGGTCGGCGGTAGCCGCCTCTTCATCCCGCACCGACTGACCAGCGAAGTGTTCCAAGGCCTTGCCGAACTCGTCCAGGACGATGAGCACAGGCGCGTGCGCAGCTATAGCCTCCGCCGCCGCGGCGATCGAGCGAGCATCCGGCGACTCGCTTGACGCTCTCAAGGCCTCGGTGATCGGCTGCGGGACCGCGTCGCCCCAGTGAGCCTTGGCGCCGAGCTCGAGGGCTCGCAGGAGCCCGTCGCCGAGAGGCTCCCGCTGGCACGTCGTTGTGGCAAGAACGAACCCCTTCGAAGGGTCTCCGGTCGCAGTCGACCTCGCCCGGGCGAGCTCCTTGAGAAGGCCCGGGTCCGCCCCCGCCAGAGCTGCCTCTGCGCGCTGACGGTGGCGCCCCTGCGCCCCTAGGAGCGATCGGAGGAAGAGGGCAAAGGAGCTCTTGCCGGCCCCATAGGGACCAGTCAGCGACCACGCCCTACCGGACGCCGGCTCGTGGACGGCGTGCACAATCCGACGCAGTACCTCAAGGGCTCGACCAGTAGGAATATAATGGTCGCCCTGGTCAAGGTGCCGCTCCAGGTTCGCCGCACGCAGGTAATCCGCTCGCGGAGCGATATGCGTCGCAAGGCTCTCGGGCCCAATTGTCAGCTGCGTCACGCGACACTCCTTCGAGCACCGAAGTATGCGCTCAAAGCCCCATTCGCAAGCAGCCCAGGATCCCCCTCGACTACGAGTTGTCGCAGTCCGGCCGGCTCGGCGACGCGCATACCAGGAATCCGTTGTTGCGCAGCTGACAAGGCGTCGTACATTGCGGATTCCGTCAGCCCGAAGACGCGCCCGGGACTCCCCGGATCTCCGGTCAGGCGAGCCAGGCTCATAGTTCGGGAGCCTGCGCCGGCACGCGCCATGTATTCGAAGGAGGCGAACGCCAGAATAGCGTTCGGCAGCGAGCTCTTCGAGCCGACGACGAAGCGCCAGGAGCGGGCATCGCCCGGCGTTGGGGTGATGAGCCCGAGTTCACGCGTCGGACAATCGAGCAAGTCGTCCATCGTCTGGCGTCCGTATCGGCGAAGTGCGAAGGTCCGCAGAAGGCAGTCCACATCCTTCTTGATCGATGACTCCTTGACGGCAGGCCAACCAGCCGCCGAAGTCAGCTCCACGACATGGTCGGTCAGGTGTCGTTCCTCGAATTGCTGTTGAGCGAAGAGGTTGAAGGCCACCCACCAAACGGGAGCTAGGCAGGGAGGCTCAAGGAGCTTCCAGTGAAGGAGCCAGAGCGACCCCACATCTTCCAGGTACGGATCCCATCCGTCTTCGGCGAGGAGCGCATGACCGAAGGCAGTGGGAACAAGTAGCGGCATTCGCGGCCGCTCCTTGTTCTCCTGCTCCTCCAGAATCTTGTACGCCTGAGCCCAATAGCGGATGGCGCTAACCATGTTCTTGCCGACGCCCAGTCTAACCGTGGCATCGTCCTGGCTGAAGACGGCACCGTACGGGTCGGCCTGCGCCTCGACGTAAGCCTTTCGCAGCCACCCGAAGCGCAGGTGGAACGTCTCGTGGCGAGCGAACGCGGGTTTTGTTGCAGCAGCCAAGAGTGCGCCGCTCATCGATACCTCACAGGTGCATCAGTTCCAGGGCGTGAGCCAGGATCGGTCAAGCGTCTGACACTTTGGACGGCGCTGATGATCCGAGGCACCGCGGCCGCGAGCTCCTCCCTGGTGGTGAGTCGGCTGAGACCGAACCGGACCGCGGACTCAGCACGGTGGTCAGGCAGCCCCATGGCACTGAGAACGTGTGAGACCCCTGGAACACCGAAACTGCAGGCACTCCCACTGCTCGCCGCGACGTACTCCATGTGGCCGATTACGGCATCCGCCGGCACTTCAGCGTCTTCGGCACCGAAGGACACATTGACGATGCTCGGCAAGGATCCGGTTGGATGCCCGTTCACCTCGACGGTAGGCAACGATGCCTCAAGGCTGTCGATCAACGTCTTCCTGAGCCGGGAAACATGCGCTTCGTTCTCAGCCGCCCCCTGCAACGCCAGCTCGGCCGCGACCCCGAGCGCAACAACGCCAGCTGTATTTTCGGTGCCGCTACGGAGCCCTCTTTCCTGGCCCCCACCTAGGACCAACGGCCGCAACTGCCTCCGCACCTCAGGGGAAACCAGCAAGGCGCCCACACCCTGGGGTGCATGCATCTTTTGTCCACTTACCGTCACAAGGTCGGCCGCGGCCACGCCGGGAGAGGACCCAAAAGCGAACACCTGACTAGCATCCGTGTGGACAAGTGCGCCACTGTCGTGAGCCAGGCGACAGATGTGCGAAAGGTCCGCCCTTGTCCCCGTTTCGTTGTTGGCGGCCATGATGCTCACCAGAGCGGTCCTGTCGCCGATCACTTCGGCCAACTGCTGCAGGTCAGGCTCGCCATATTCATTCACATCGAGGAGCTGAACCTTGTAGCCTCGCTCGCTCAGGGCGTTGATCGGGTTGAGGACGGCGGGATGCTCCGTCCGGCAGGCCACTACCTGATTGCGCAAGCCACGGGGACCCGAAAGAAGACCCGTGATCGCCAGATTATTCGCCTCGGTCGCTCCGCTCGTGAATACAACTTGGTGCCGGCCACCCGTCAAGGCGGCAACCTGCTCACGGGCCACGCCGACCAACTCGGCGCTCTTTCGGCCGGCCCAGTTGCCACTAGAGGCATTACCGACCACGTCTCGCAAGACACGAGTCATTGCGTCGTAGACCTTGGGCGCGATTGGCGTGTTGGCGGCGGCGTCCAGGTAGATGTACTGCGTCATGCCAGGGAGCAAGTCTCTGATCCGTCGCGGCATGACAAGGTTACGACGACGTCTCGACCCAAGGCGTGAGCAAACTTCTGAAGAGTAGTCAAAGTCGGAATACGCCTGCCACTCTCGAGATGGGCTACGGCCGACTGAGACGTTCCCGTCCGCTCGGCGAGTTCCGCCTGCGTGAGTCCAGCAGCTTCCCGAAGTTGACGGATCTGCCGTCCGAGAGAGTTCATCGGCCGCAATGGGTCACCTCCCACAAGTCTGACCAGCGGGGGACATGACTGCGACGCTATGTTGCCGCTCGTCCGCTGACCGAGCGCGACACGCCGTCCACACCTTGCCTCAGGGGCCTGACAGGTTACGACACAGCCTCGAAGCGGAACGGCCGGTCGGGTCGGCCAGTGGCTGGGAACCTACGCCTTGGGACTGCTGGAGCTGCCACCGGTTGAAGGGAGCGCCATCCGCGCCAGGTGGTCGGCGAGCGTCAGGGCCAGCGCACCGGGATCAACCGGCTGGCGACCGCCCCTCCCCCGCGGATCAGGCCGCGCGGTCTAGCTGAATCGGCTGCCTCCAGGGGGCGTGCCGACGCCGGTGACGACGTCACCGCCGGCGTCTGAGGAGAGCCAGCAGGTGCCAGAGGGAAGGACGCACGGACCCCGCGAAGGCTCCGCATACCGAGCACTGCGGAGGGATGAAAGTGCCGCATGGAAGGAGGCGGGCGCGGTCGGCCGGGCTGCTGCCACATCGCGGGCAGCGGCCCACGACGGGGTGGCCGTCAAACGCTTCGGCCTCCTCCGGCGAGCTGCTCATGGCCCCTCCTTCGTGCTAGCACCACTACCGGTGGCGCGCGTGGCCATGATGGTTGCCGACACGAACAGGACCGCTGCTCGAGCGCGGGCGGTCACCCAAACGGGGGAACGAGGTCTGCGGATGGCTCACCGCACTGCGTCGGCGGCTCTGCACCTCAGCCATCGGAGACGCGCTCCGCTCGTCACCCCAGGCACCGATACCCGCCCGGCCATCGCCGCGGATCTTCGGCGGCTGCCGTGCAGGCAGCCACCACGGTCAGCGCTGTGCGTACCTGCGTTCGGCCTCGACGCGGCCGCGTGTGCACAGCTCCCGCAGGGACCCGGGCCGGGTGTAGACGGCGTGGGGCGCCGCCTCCCGCCCGGCGGTACCCAGCCACTGCCAGTGCGGCTCCATCATGTCGGACTCCACGCGCAGGTCCAGCAGCACACCGTGCCGGTATTCGTGCGTGTCCCGGACCTCGGCGATCGAGTCCAGGGACCCGCGGCTGGGACCGCTGCGCCCCCCACCCTGACGATTGCCGCGCTCCTGCCGCTGATGGTTCGTCTTCAACTCCAGCACCAGCAGGTTATTGTCTCGCCCCTTCTCCCCGCGACGGTGCACGATGAGGTCCGGATAGACGCGGCGTCCTCGCTCGTCATCCGGGGCGTTGGAGGGCCGCCTGCGCTTGACGACGGCCTCAAGGTCGCGTCCGGCCCGGTTGTACTCGCAGTCAATGTCCCAGCTGCGGTCCATCAGCCGGCGTAGGTGCCAACCGAGCGCGCAGGCGACAGACACCTCGCCGACCGGCTGGTCGCTGTTGCCCGCCTGGACCGTGAGCAGGCGCCAGTCCTCGAGGATCAGATTACTGATCGCCATCCTGAGACGGCGTTGCACCGAGTCACGTCGCATGCGGCGCAGCATGGCCGACGCCGGCGCCCCGCGGCCGCCGCACCCCCGGCGGGTCGTCGATCCTCTTCGCCGCCGCTGGAGTGGTTGGGGTGACCGCGTGGCCTTCCGGGCGCGCAGCGTCGCCGAACGCTGCGCCGACCGGCTCGAGCAGAACGGCGCCCCGGGCGATGCGCTAGTCCGGCTGCGAGGTCGGCGCCAGTATCGACTGGCTTCGCCGCAGGAAGGCGTCGGCCTCCGCGGCAATGGCGGACAGCTCTCGGGAAGCGGCATCGCGCTGGGAGGAGTCGGCGAGGATCCCATCGCGCAGGCGATCGATCTCCGCCATCGCCGACTCGAACGGCGGATCGACGATGGACCGCAGCTGGGCGTGCGCGTCCGCCGCAATCTGATCCGCGATCGCCATGATCTCGGTGATGAGCAGCGCACGCGCACGTCGCTGACGCTCCACCTCGGCGACGGCCTCGCGGTCCCCGCGCCACACCTCGTGGACGGTCGAGGCCACCTGGAGAGCGACCCCCGCGACCTTGAGCGCCTTGCCCAGGCGATCAGCGATCTTGACGGCCTGCCAGGGCTTGAACCGCGCACCGAAGAAGTGCCCGACGTCCTTGACTGCCCCGTGTCCCAGCGATCCCGACGAGCCGGTGAGTCCGTCTCCTGCTCCCCACATCTTCCTGGCGTTCGACAGCCACTCCCCGACCTCGTGCATCCACGGCGCGCCCTGCTCGGGGTGCGCCCCCGAGCCTGCCCGGGGAGCGCCGGGGCTCCGCGGATCTGGCGCGGTGGCCGGCCGCAGCCGAACCGTTCCGCTCGCTCGCAGGAGTTCCGCCGCACGGTTGCTGCCGGCGATGTCCAGCATGTCCAGCCCCAGGCGGTCGAACTGCTGGGCGACCAGGTGGTTGACGTCCTCGGCGAACCTGTCGGCGTGCTCGTTCAAGCCGTCGACGAGTCGGGCCGAGGCGCGGGCGACCTCGTCGTCGTAGGTCTGCTGGGCGGCGAGTTCGCAGGCGTCGACGAAGTCGGCGATGGCCGTTCGGCTGTTTTGCTTGAACTTGGCCTCGGCATCGCGGAACTGCACGTCGATGTGTGCCCGGCGGTCGGTCATGGTCCGTCGCTGAAGCGCGAGGAGAGTCAGGCCGGCCCGCTGCTCGGGATTCTCCGCGAAGAGTTCCTGCCCGGCGTCACAGAGTTGCCGGATGAGTTGGAACCGCTGCCGCAGGATCGCCAGGTCGCCCCGATTCTCGCTGATCCGGTTGATGGCCTCGCGGAGCTCGTCGATGCCCGACCGTCGGCGCAGCAGGTGCCGACGCCGCTCGTCCTCCAGGCTGCGCAGGTAGTAGGCGGAGTCGACCTCCAGCACCGGGAAGGCGTCCCGTGTCAGTCCGACCGCCTCGCGGACCACTTGCCTTCGGTGCCCCTCCGGCGCCGACATGGTGGCTGCGTGGGTGATGACGACCAGCAGTTGATCCGCTTTGCCTAGGTCGAGCGCCAGCCGACGCAGAAGGCCCCGTGAGGCGTCGTCCAGCAGATCAACCGTCATGACGAACAGAACGAAGTCCGCCGTGGTGATGGCCTCCTCGGCCAGGCGGTCGTGCTCGCGGACGTTGGCCTGGACGCCGGGGGTGTCGATCAGGGTGACCGCCCCGTCCCAGGTGTACTCGGTCACCTCGTCGGTGGCGATGTCGCTGTCGATGACCACGTCGGCCGCGCCGTCGGTCAAGGCCTTGACCAGACTCGACTTGCCGCTGCTGAACTGACCAGTCAACACCATGCGCGGCGTCGAGCGCTCCTCGAACACGGCGTGAGCCAGCAACTCCTCCGCTTTCGGGCCGTGCTTGACGGCCAGCACCGCCCTGAGCCGTTGCAGCAAGGGAGGAGCCTGTGTGGCCAGCTGGTGAAGCAGGATCTGCGTCATGCGTCCTCCCGGGGAGCACGTGGGTGAGGGGGCACGTCGATGGTCACGGCGCAGCCGGAGTGGGCGAGGGCCAGGTCCGACCACGCCTGCCGGATGCCGTCCGGAATGGCCCCGTCGACTCGGACCGATAGGTCCTGGGCGGTCATCTGGGAGACCCACACGTCGCCGGCGTGGAGACCGAGGGTCACATGCAGAGCGGACCGGGACGGCCAGGCCCCCGGCGCCAGCGGCGTGGGCAACAGCAGTTCAGTGGCCGAGGCGACCGGAAACAGCGCCAGCTCGCTGAAGGCGGGTTCGGGCAGCTCCACCGCCACGCCGACCCCGGGCCACCTCGTGGCCCGGCGCACAGCCGACGCCGCTCTCGTCCTGCCCGCGAGGCCCAGCAGCGCGCGGACGGTCTCCGCGTCGATCGCCCCGAGGGCCTCCCGCACAGTGCCGGCCAGCCGGTCAAGGGAGTGCGTCGCATCCCGAAGGACGACTTCACCGACTTCCAGCCGTGCTGCTTCGCCGGACACCTGCCGGCGCCACTGAGCCACCGCATCCGCCACCATCGCGACCTGGGCGTCCTCCGCCTTCTGCAGGACGTCTGTCATCTGCGCCTCGACCTCTCGTCGACGACGGTCCAGAACAGCGTCCTTGCTCCGGAAGAGCCGATCGACCAGCCCGGTGGCCAGCGCCTTCACCGGGTTGAGCAGCAGCCCGGCGAGGGCGCCGGCGACCAGCCCGACCGCCGGCCCGACGATGTGGCCCACCCCGGGGACCACCGACCCGACGAGCGCGCCGACTCGCAGGCCCGCGAGGGACGTGGCGGTGACGGCGACGAGGTCGACACCCGCCCTGCCGACCCGGTTGAACCAGACATCGCCGAATCCGGTCAGGTCGCGCACGCCGTCCGGCGTGAAGTGCTTCCAGTCATCCGCGCAGTCGGCCCCGATCTCCTGGATGTCGTCGTTCAGCCGCTGGGCGACCCGGGTGACCGCTTCCACGAGCTCCGTCTGGATCAGCTCGGCCTCGGCGCGCCACTGCGCGGCGACGTCCGACTCGAGGTCGACCTCGTCGTGCCACTGCGCGCGCGCTCTCAACACCGCGGTCGTCGCCGCCAGCAGTTGCGTCTCGGCGTCGTCGATGCGGCGGTTGGCTCGCCGCGCGAAGGCCTGCCGCAGTCCCGACCGCGCCTGGGCTTCGGCGTGAGCTGCACTGCTCCTGTGTCGGAAAAGCACCGCGGTCTCCACGCACCGCTCGCGCAGCTGATCGCCGACCCGCAGCAGGCGGCGCGCCTCCGCGGACTGAGTCCGCTCGGCTGCCAGGGCTTGCATCAGATCGTCGATGCGGCTGTTCCTGTACAGCAGGCGCGACGTGGCCTCGTCGTGCTGCCCCGCCGAAGCGCGCAGCGCCGCCTGGGCATGCAGCAGGACCGTGCCCACGGGCCGGCCACCCACCCGGGCAAGGTGCCGCTGGATGACGTTGAGGTGGCCTTCGCTCTGATCGAAGACCCGTTGGGGTTCCTCCGTGACGTCGAGCCAGCCGATCTCGTCATCGAGGTCCGCGCGGCAATTCAGCACCACCAGCAGGGGTTTGCCTGCTGCTGCCAGGATGCGCAGGGCCTTCCCTGTCTGCTCCTGGGTCGCATCGTTGGCCGCAACCCACACGATGAGATCCGCGTGCGGAACCTCCGCGAAGGCGGCCTCGAAGTCGGCCTGGCCGTCCAGGGCACCGACGCCTGGGGTGTCCACGACCTCGATGCCGAGGGCCCGGACCGGTCGGAGGCAGGAGTCCCGGGAGTACCTCTGCCGCCCGTCGCCGACGCGGGCGCCGTCCCCCGCCGATAGAAGCTCGAACAGCGTGCTCTTGCCGGACATCGTCCGCCCCATCAGAACCACGCGGAACGGCCGTTCGTCCACGTCGCCGGGGGATGTCGCCGCAGCGTCGCGGAGCGCCGCAGCCTGTCCCGCGAGGACCTCCGACAGCTCCTCGAGCGCCTTCGAGACGTCGGCATCGGCGATGAGGCGACGACTGAGAGCCGTCGCCGTCTCCTCTAGCCCGGCGGCCAGCGACAACACCTGCTTCTCCACCACCGCGCGGAGGGCCGAGGGAAAGGTGCAGGTCACCTCATCCCGCCCGTAGAGCACGGCCCGCGCCCACTCCAACCCCGCGCCGGCCCGCTGCCCACGTAACGGAGGCGCTGACTTCATCGCATCCGTCCGGCTCAACCGCTCATCTGCCACACGAGGGCGCCCCTACCTCGATCGTTTGCCGCGGGTCGGCGTATCGCCGTCGCGTCTCAGGCCCCGTCCAGCCAGCCGGCGCACGCTATAACGCAGGAGCTTGATGGCTCCGCACGTCGCGCGAGCGTGTCATCCAAAGGTGCCGCCACCCGCTCGCGGTGAATCCGAGAGATACCGATGATGGATGGGCGACTGCCCTTCCCGAGTCCAGGCGGGATGTGCGCAGACGGCAGCACATCAGGCAGTTCACGCGGTACAGGACGCCGATGCAGAGGCCCGACCCGCTCGGATCGGTGGCGTCTGCCCGCAGAGGTCCGTCCGAGCCACCGGTCAGCGAGCCTAGTCAACGGCGGCCGCCTCAGGCCCACTGCGCGAGCTGGGGGCCGACGGGTCGTGGATGACCAAGGTGGGTGATGTCCGGTGTGCGAGGCTCGCTCCGTCACCCGGCCGGGCCACGCGCCGCGGCCGCCGTCGGCGAGGTCGAGGCCCCACCGGCTGGCCGCCGCCGACCGCGCCAGCCTCGACGCCGCCGGCCTGCTGGCCGCGGTGGGCGCGCGGCCGCTGCACGAGGAGCTACCCGCCGCCGCGCTGGCGTGGCGGCTGGTCCCGCACCTCGCCCCGGCCACCGTCGCCGCCGCGCCGGGCGCCGACGTGATCCGCCCGGACTGGTGCGCCGCCCTGCTACCCGGCGAGCCCGGGCCGCGAGTGCCGACCGATCCGGCGTAGCCGGCCCTGGTCGCCGCGGTCACCACCGAGATCCGCGGCGGCTGGTCCCCCGCCGATCTGCTCGCCGCGGCGGTCGCCGCCTGCCCGCCGCGGACGACCTGAGTCGAGCACCGTCTGCTCCACGGTCGCGACTCGTTCAGCTCTCCATCCGCGTACTCTCCGGATCCGCCGCTGCGCCTGCACGCCTACCGGCTCGGCGTCGTGCTGTATCTATCAGTCAGAGCCCGACTGAGGTTCAGCACACGACTGCCCGTCGATCCGCCGATCATCTCAGCCAATGACTCACACCCTGACACCGCGTACCCATCTGCGATCTGCACCACGCGAGCCGGACTCTGGACGACATAAGCATCCCCCTCGTGAGCTACTGCGACATGCATCAGGAATGCAACAGCCGCAGGATTATTGTTTAGCACGCTCAGGGCCGTGACAGCCTTTAGTTCGACACCACCCGGGCCCACGCGCGTGAAGATACCATCCTCCCTCCCCATAGCGACCGCTAGCAGCCACGCGTCGACCATTCGCGGAAACGGGATATCCGCACCCGCAACGCGCCCCGGGTCATCACCGCCCTGCTGAGCGCTGAGCGACCGCAAGAAGTCATGCCTGGCCAACGGAACGTGAAACTGCTGACTCTGGAAGGGGTTGATCATCGCAGCCATGGTCAATCCACCTTCCGCGCACAGACACTACAACTGGAGTCGTACCTGCACTGACAGACGATTACCTCCATTGGTCGATCCTTGGCGAAGCCGGGGTCTAGGGCATGCATAGCATGTTGCGTGTTGGTCAATGTGTAGTGGAGACCCGCCGCTTCGTCGAGAATGTCCTCGACACCCTTAATTTCATCCCTCGTCAGGAATAGCACTACCTGCTGACTATTTTTGAGCGTATTCGCCAACAGTGCGCGTCGGATCGTCCCACTCGTCATGCCCAGTGGTGTATCGATGACCAGCGGTGCGAAGACCCCGCTGATCTTGGTCAATGCGAGGATGAATGCGATTGTAAGAGCCCGACGCTGAGCACCCGAGAGACCATTGCTTGGAATAATTTCTCTGCCCAGAGGCCCCAGCACCACGATGTCACAGGTTCTCGTGAGCCGGATCTCTTGCACCACCGCATCCGCTACAGCCGGCGCTGAGTCAAGCTCCCCTGGCGCCGCAGCGACCAGCTGCTGGAAGACCGCGTTCATTTCGCCACCGACACGATCGACCGTCTCGTCTTGCAGCACCGTGATCGTCCCCGAGATCACATTCAGCATATCCTGAACCGCTTGCTGCTCAGCCAACCTTCGTCGGAAACGAGTCTCTTTTCGCTGCAGCGTCTCGAACTGCTTACGTAAAGTCTCGCGCTCCTTCTGGCGGGAAGCCAGCGCATACTCCTGGGCACTCAGCCTGGCCCGAACGTCCTTGAGGTTGGCGAACTCCATACTGCGACGACTGTCGGCCGTTTCGAAATCCCCCGACTGCGAGGCGTTACGGATTCTTACTTCAAGCTCTTTTGCCAGGACTTCATTCTCGCCGATGGCCTTTCGCGCCGTCAGCCACGCCGTAGTGTTGTCGCGCGACTGCGTGAACCAGCTTCGATCACCCGGCTCGGACGTTGTGATGGCCGTCACCGCAAGCGCGGCTAGCTCGGTAAGAACTCTATGGGCGTCGTCGTATCGCTCTGACTCCGCGAGCTCCTGGCTCAGGTGTGAGTGGCCCGGCGTTCCGGGTTCCAGCGAAGCTCCACAGATGCAGACCCCATGTCGGAGTCGCTCGCGCACAAGTTCAGGCAAAGCGTTGGGGATCTTGTGCTCTCGCCGCAACTGCTCGTATGTCTCCGCCGCCTGCAGTAGCGTATCCCGCGCAATCACATGCAGGAGATCCGGACTACTAAGTAGCGCTCGCTGACGCTTGATGAGTTCAGCTTCTCCCTCCTGCGCGGCCCTTACCTGCGCTCGTGCGGCCCGTTCCTGAGCTTCTAGAGCCTTGGTTTCCTGGCCGCCGTTGGCAAGGACCTCACTACGCTGTCGATCGGCAGCTTCATGTCTCTGTTCCGCCGCCTTTACGTCCTGTTGGAGATCTGCGACCTCATCGGTCAACTGCTCGATCTCGGCGTCGATATTTAGTAGACGATCCGAGACGCTCGCTAGTTCACCGGTACTTTCGTTCTTGACCGCCGCGGAGCTCTGCCTGCGGACAAGGTCAAGGTGCTTCTGCGCCTGCTCCAGGACCTCCAGTCCAAGCAAATTTCGCACGGCGTCTCGAACGTTCTTGCGCGTATCATCCCGCGCAGACTCAACGTAGTCTTTGAGCGCCTCATCGCCATCCAAGAAGAAGATGTCCTTCAGCGCGATAGGCAGCAGATCGAGCTCAAGGAAGGTCGTCGGGTTAGGGAGCGCCGAGCTTCCGCCGCTCGTTTCCTTGTATACAACGACCGACGACGGCGTATAATCGAACCCGTTGTCACGGACGGTCTCGGTCGCACTTCGGATGATCTCGTAGTCCTCCGCGTGTACATCGTCTCCCACAGTGACCTTGACGGCCACCTCAACGTTGATCTCTGCACCGTCATTGACGGCATCCCAGTCGACCGGCGAGATCCGATATGAGCCGCGTCGACGAGTCGAGACTGGCAGTCCGGGATCCCCGAACAAACACCAAGTGAGCCCGTACAACATCGATGTCTTGCCAGTGGCATTCTCAGCTCGGATGACAGTTAAGGGATGCTCGCCTTCCGCAGCAAACTCCACCTGCACATCACGCAGTCCCCTAAAATTGGTGAACCTCGCTCCACGCAGGCGAATCACTCGCCGACTCCAGGCATCCAAGAGCCATTCGCCAGGCTCCGGGCGAGCAACTCAACCTGTCCAGTCACATTCACCACGATGTTCCCGCCCTTTGTCCTGTGGTCTCGTTCCATCGCGAGAACAGTGATCAAGTGGTCCTTCAGCTGCTGCCTATAGTCGGCCACCCGCTCGCCCTCGGGAATCTTCTCGATTTGTCCCTGCAGGACCTCAAGCAGATGACGCTGCTGAATCGCAGACATTATCGCACCCCCCACACGACATACTCTGATTCCAACTCCTGGACAACACTTGCGGGTCCATCTGCTCGGTCTCTGTTCGCCGCTAGCTGTGCGAACTCATCTGCCCGCTCCAATTCCGCCTTCACGAGTCGGCGGGCGTCGGGGTCACCAGTGACATCGTCTGGCGGTAGGACAATCAGGTCGTGGATGGTCGCGAACGGTTTAGTCGTGCTGCGGGACAGTCGCAAGACCCGACCCCGACGCTGCACCCATTGGCGCCGCACGGTCGTGCTCGCTAGCACGTAAGCGGTTGCGATCTCAGGGAGGTTGAACCCCTCGTCGAGGACACGCATGGCCGTGAGGCACTGGATGCTGCCGCTGCGGAATGCAGCGATAGTGCGCTCGAGTGTGGCCGGCTTCTGCGTCTCCTCACTTGTCACCTGATGAAATCGAATCCCAAGTCGTCGCAGCATGGCGTTGACCTCGCGGAGTTGGGCGCCGTTCTTGTCCGTACAGTAGATCAGGGTGTATCTGAGATCCCTCAGGCTCTGCTGACTGAGTAGACGCTCAAGCTCACTGACCTTGCCGGAAGCCGACTCCAGAATGAGGCGCCGCTTCTCTAGCAGTCGTTGCGTGGCGGCATTTACATCGTCCGCGCCTCCGCTCCGCGCGTAAGCCTGGCGGATCTTCGCTGACAGCTCGACATACTGAAGATTCTCTTCGTCGCTGAGCCGAACGGGGTGCAATTCATACTGGTACGGGACCAGACACAGCCCGATCGCCTCCCTTAATCCGAACTCGAAGACGACCTCTCCGAAGTACTCTAGAAGCGCCTTTGTGCCGGCGCTGTCATACTGCCGCTCGGGGGTTGCGGATAAGCCAAGCCTGTACTCGAGTTCCGGCGGGTTGGATATGAACGCTTGCGTGCCAAGATTGTGCATTTCATCAGCAATCAGGATCACTCTTGACCGATGCTGCTCCAATAAGGCCCGTAGTTGCGGACGCTTCAGCAGGTCGTGGGTAACCACGGTCGCCTCCACGGAAGAGACGCCATACTCGAGATACTCAAGCTGCTCTGCAATGTGATTGATATGATGGTCGCCCGAGCCCCTTAGAGTGTTGTAGGGCTCAAGCCCAAATGCCCGCATCTCTTCGGTCCATTGCGCCACAAGTGGAAGGGTTGGAACTGCAGCAAGAACGAGCAGACCGCCCTTCTCCTTCCAAAGTCTCTGGGCGGCGATCAACGCGCTGATGGTCTTCCCGGCGCCGGTCGCCATGCAGAGGACGCCTCGTCGCCCAGCATTCTCCCAGCGGTGCACAGCCTCGCCCTGATGGGCATAGGGGCCGTCTTCCCAGCGGACGTCAGGTGGAATGACGAAAAGGTCTTTGGATCTGTCTGCAGTGACCACGGTCGGGTACCCCTCCAGCGTCCGTGCTTTCTCATAGTCCTCCGGGCGAGGGACAGCGCCGCTGTCGTACGGCTGCAGCAGGTTCTCAGCGACCGCACGATCAAGACTTACCGAGACGGCGTGATCAAGGAATTTGTTCTCCCAGTATTGGCGAAAGACTTCGACCGCCTCAAGGCAATCCTCGCCATCGCCGCTCCAAGTGGACTGCAGGTGAAGCTTCTCTACATTGTCTGCCACCGCACGGTGCGAGAAGTTGGCGCTGCCGGACAGGACCGCGATGTCATCGCCGTCCATGAAGGTCCACTGCTTCGGATGGAAGATGCCGGTCTTCATGAGGACGACTCGCAGTTCGAGCCGCCCGACCTTCGCCAGGTAAGCGAGGCACTGGCGCGTATGCTGCGCAAGGGCGCTGGTCAGCGCCAGCTCATCATTGAGCGCAGCTTCGATGGCCGATACTGCCAGGCCTTCGACGTCATGGGCAGTACCGCCCCGCAGGGCCGCCTGGTCCTCCTCTGACAGAACTGGACTCACGAGCAACCGGATCGGTGCACCCGTGCGAACGATGTAAGAGGCGAGGCCGGGCGCGAGGTCGCGGAGCACACCGCCACCGAAGTAGCCGGCCATGCACTCGAAACCCGTAGCATGCGTGAGCGCGGGAATCAGGACCGCGTCGACGACGGGATCCCTGGGCACCCACCACGTACGCTTCACGGCGTATAGGGCGGAACGAAGACCATGCTCATTCATGGGAGGCGGTCGACTGGGTAAGCCGGCGCGCCACGGTCATGGCGTTCAGAGCCCCTGTTGAAGGAAGCAAGTGTGCTGCATCCGTGTCGCATCGTCCCATCCCTGCTCTTTCCTGGGCACGCCCAGGCCTTGCGCTCCGCGCCAATCTACCTGGGGAGCGGCTTAACTGGTCGGAAAGACGCGCCTAGTCACCCGCCGGAGTTGCGGCCGCCGACGGTTCGAGTCAGTGCCGTCGGAGCAAGTCGTCGACGGCTGTGTCCTGCCGGCACACCGTGAGAAGTTGCCGCGGCTCGCCCGGAGAGCCCGTATTGGCCGGCAGTGCTCCATAAGGCGCGAGGCGCCCGGCGATGCCCTCTTGGAACGATGCACTAGGGCGCCAGAGCGGGTTCGGGGGACTTCCTCTTCAACAGCCGGTGCCCTCGAACCACAGATTCAGCCTCTTGCAACCCTCTCTCCCGAGCCTGGCTATTATCGATATTCGCCGCACCAAGGAGGCCAGCTCGCTCCTCCTGCTTGGTCAGGCGCGCGCGAACTTGCCTCTCACGGGCTAGTCAAGCGGGGCAATTGAGTCCTTGCGGTGCAGGATCGGGGCATTCGCGCACGACCGAGAGTCGCGCACACGGACGTCGAACGACTTCAGGGCGCATGTCAGCGATGCGGCCAGAGCGGTGTGCCTCTTTGTCGAACGCGGGGTAAGACAGGTACGCGACCTTTCGATTTATGCGATTGAGCCTTGTGACGTCAGCGAAGTCGCTGCGCCCCGCTAGAACCGTGGCATAGCCTTCGTAAACGCGAATGACTGGTGGGGTATAGGTCACACCTGGCACGTAGAAGTATAGAGCACCCGAAAGGCGCATGCCGACGTCCATAGTCGCGATGAACTCGTCGAGCTAGTCCGATCAGCGACGGCGAAGAGGAGATCGTCTGCTTCGCGCCTTGTGGCCTGGTACGACCGAGATAGCGTGGCGACATCCCGCTGGAGGCTTGGGGGAAGTCTCTTGAGCAATGGGCGGCCGCGGAAAGCGGCCAAGGCGAGATAGACAAGGACCGCCCTCTTGTTCGCTCGGCAGCGGATTGAGCCTCCGCAGCAGACACCCTTCGCTGAGGGTTTATAACGCCCGCCCTTATTGAGCGCTATCCGCCGACGAGCGCCTCACAGGAGAGGGCTCCCATGGTTCTGGAGGCCGCCCTCGCACCTTCCGAGATGCGCGAGTTCCTCGAGTTTGGACGTGTGGGCCTCCGCGAGACGCACGTTCGTTCGCGAGGGCCTGGAATCGGGATGTGATCGGAGTCGCCGCTCACGCAATACTGCCGCATCCGCCCGGGTGCCAAATATGTAAGCACTCCGGGCGCCGCCGCAACTGCCGGCTCCCCCAAGACTTCCTCGAGCGACGACCGTTGCTCGGTTAGTCGCCTGCTGCGCTGCCACCGTCGCGTGCGTAGTCGATGGCGAATCTGACAGCACAGTGCAGTTGCCCCCAGGGCCATGTCTCCCCGCTCAGCGGGTGAACGAAGCGACCGTCGCGCTGACCGCCACCCGGGACGCCAACCCACGCCAGCGCCGGACCCACGCCCGGCACCGAAAGCTGGATGTAGGACGCCTGACCGCGGAGGTCGTCCTGATCGCTGATCGCCGCCATGATGTCGACTGTGGCCGGCAGGCCGAGGTCACCCGCGCCACGCACCGTCGCAGTGCGACGGGGGACGCCACGGTGCGCCTGCCACAACTTCTGCTCCATGGCGGCGACTGTTACACCGACCGAGGACAGCAACCGGTTTAGACACGGCCGAATCGCGATTTGTCCGCTCGTTGGAGTGATCCGGCAAGTCGGCGGCGCACCGTCCTTGGGCTCGGGCCCGAGGAGGCAGGGTCTACCATTGGCGGGTACCTCGACCCCTACAAACCCGTGATTGATCGGCGACGCGAGGCGCGACAGACGCCCGTTCCGCATCTCCACCTAGACCTGAGCCGCGGGCCGCGGGCCGCGACATGGCTGGGCTTGAGCATCGCATCGATGCGGTCGGCCTACCCATGCCGGCCGACCGCACCCCGAGGTGTTGACCGAGCTGGAGCGATTGCACGATGCCATGGGAATCGACCTTGATCCTGCTGGCGGCGCGAGACTCACCGATGACATGGCCGAGGCCTCGTTGGGCGATTGAGCTCGCCTCCTGTGAGCTCCACCACATACGGTCCGGACTAGTCCGGGTCGACGCAACAGGCGCAGCCCGACAGGACGGAGCCACTCATGGCCACGTTCAAATTCGATATGGAACTCGCCGCGAACCTGCAGAAGGCCGTCCCGGGCCACATGCGCGCGGTGCCGAAGGATGCCACCGCTGAGGCGCAGCGAAAGGTCAACGAGGTAGCACGGACGCACAAGGGAAAGCCCGAAGGCATCGTCCTCGCCGCGCTAGCGCGTGCGGTGCGCTCGGTCGGTGCTGTGTCGAAACCGCAGTGACCTCCGCAAGGTGGCCAAAGAGATTGCCCATAGCTGACCCATGTGACGGCTCGGCGTCTGCGGTCGACGCACACCCTCACCGTGACGACCAGAACGTCGGCGAGCTACCTCGGCCATCGTCAACCTCGACGCAGGGGTCGTCGCTGCCGGCGGGTCAATCCTCAAATGCGGTCACCGCCATGGCTGCAGCGGGGCCAGCGAGGCCAGCGGTCGCAGTCAACGCACGACCCGTCCGGCACCCTGCACCTATCACCCTGAGCGGCTGCGCACGCTGTCCAGCACGGAGACGTCGGAATACGCAGCGACCGTGCCCAGCTGGACACCGAACGTTGCGTTCCCATCGCGACCACCGTGCATCTCTCACGAGGCGCGATTGAGGTGCTGACAGCAAGCACGGTCGATGGTCTGGGCGGTGCTGAGCGGTAGGTCCATCGTCGTCACCGTCATTGACATCGATGATGCGTGCGACATAGTTCGCGGCTCCGGCGCGATTGCCTCCGCGATAGGCGACTCCCATGGCGTCGAGCAGGACTCTCTCGTCGTCAGGCGCAACCGGGAGCGCGGTGGCGCTGGCGGTGCGGGCGGCGTCCAGGTCGCCGTCAGCGAGTGCTGCGGTAACGACCTGATGGGCGACGTCGCAAATCGCCGCGGTGAGAGTGAGGTCCAGGCTGCCGAGCCACTCTTAGCCGGTGGGCCGCTGCGCGAAGGGCGGTCCGGACACCACTCCGAGCGCGGCCAGCAGGTTGGGCTTGCCGTCGCGGACACCGGCACGGGCGCGCAGCTGGCGGAAGGGATCGGCGTCGATGAGGACGTTGGTCAGCGTGTAGGGGCCGTGGTGTCCGGAGCTGAGGTGCTTCGCACCGGTAGCGGGTCGGTGCCGAGCCAGGCGCGGGCGCGGCGGTGATCCGGTGCACGTAGGCGCGGGCGCTGACCGGGTCGCTCTTCCCGCCGCGGGCCGGCTGCAGCGCGGTCGCGGCTTCGTCGACGGTGGCTCCGTGCAGGCGGGTGGCGAGGTAGGTGACCGCCTCCTCGTGGCGGCGGCGCAGCCCGGACCGGGCGACGGCCTGCTCATCCCTGTGCGCGCGCAGCGCGATCGGGCCGAGCAGGATTAGCCGCGGCCGGAGGAAGTCGGGATCCCACCAGTCGGCGAGGTCGCGGTTGAGCCGCTCTAGGTCGTCCGCGAACTGCTTCCGCACCCCGGTCGCGCGCGGACGGCCGCCCGCCGCCACGTCGTCCCCGGCCGTGCGCCCGGCGGGGGCGCCACCGCTGTCGGCCGGCTGCAGGAGGCTCTGGCGGAGCCTTCGGAGGGCCTGCTTGAACCTCTTTTGGACCCCGCTTTCCGCTGGGTGGCCATGAGCGGGCCAGGCCGCCGAATTGAATACATCGGTGGGACGAATTGTCGCTCAACCGGAACGACGGCGAAGCGGCCACCAGAACATCAAGTGGAGCATGGCCATCGCGAAGTACGCCGTGCAGCTCGTTGAGGCTGACGGTGCCGTGGCGACGTGACGCATTGATGACAGGACACGGACCGAGGCGCGCGCCTACGAGCCTGATAGGCCCCCAGCCTCAACCTTGTGCAGGACGCCGCGGCCGCGCTCCTTGGCGCCGTACATCGCCCGGTCCGCCAGCGTGAGGACCTCATCCAGCGTCGTCCCGGGCGCAGCCATCGCCAGGCCGATGGAGGCCGACACCCGCACCGTCCGCCGTCCCACCTCGACCTCGTCCACCAGCACGGCGGCGAGCCCGTGCCCGATCGCCTCCGCCGCGGCGGCGGACACCCCCGGCAGCACCGCCACGAACTCGTCCCCACCCAGCCGGCCGACCACCGCCCCCGGCAGCTCCCGCTCCACGTGCCGGCGCAGCCGGTCGGCGAGCCGGACGAGCAGCTGGTCGCCCACCGCGTGCCCGCCGCGGTCGTTGACCTCCTTGAACCGGTCGACGTCCACGAACAGCACCGCTCCCCCGACCGCCAGCGCCGCGCGGCCGGTGTCGAGCAGGTGGCTGCGGTTGGCCAGCCCGGTCAGCGGGTCCTGCCGCGCCGACCGCAGCAGCGCCTGCTTCCACCCGTCGGCCTTGGTCGCCACCGCGGTCAGCCGGTCCACCGCCTCGTGCAGCCGCCGCTCCTGATCGGCGTCGGCCTCCGGAGCCAGCGACGCCGTCGACGACGCCAGCGTGTCCAGCACCGCCTCCAGCGGCAGCCCCGCCGCGACCGCCTCCAGCGTCCGCCCCTGCGCCGCCAGCAGGCCCTTGTCCCAGCAGTGCGCGGCCACCTGCCGCCGCAGCGACAGCACGCTGCGCACCAGCCGGACCTGGTTCTCCAGCAGCGCCTGCTCCGCCTGCGAGAACGCCCGCGGCTCGTCGTCGAAGACGCCGAGCGAGCCGAGGACGAAGCCGTCCTCGTCGACCAGCGGCACCCCGAGGTAGGACCGGATGGCGCCGGCCGCCACCGCCGGGTTGTCGCGGAACACCGGGTGGTCGAGCGCGTCGGCCACCTGCAGCGGCTCCCGCAGCGCCACCACGTACGCGCAGAACGACAGCTCGTCGGGCACGTGCGAGTACGGCGCCCCGGCGCCCTTCTCGGCCGGGTAGCACTGCTCGTCCGGGCCGACCAGGTTGATCATCGCGATCGGCGCCTCCACCGTCCGCGCCATGTAGGCGACGACGGCGTCGAGGTCCGCGACGCCCGCGTGCCCGCCCAACCGGTAGCTGCCGATCGCGGCCAGCCGCGCGGGCTCCGCGACGGCGGCGCGCGGGGAGGGCAGGACGGGCGTCTCGACGGCGGCGCTCACGCGCGCGCACCCTAGTGGCGCCGCGTCACCCCGGGAACACGCCGCGCGCCGCCGCAGGGCCGTCCGCCTCTGGCCGCGCCGTCGCCGTCGCCGTCACGATGCGGAGCCTCCACCGGACAGGGAGGTCCCCGTGTACGTCACCCAGGGTCTGCATCGCCACGTCCAGCAGCGGCCCGACGAGGTCGCCACCGTCTGCGCCGGCCGCGTCCGCACCCACGCCGAGTCCGTCGACCGGATCGCCCGCCTCGCAGCCGCCCTGCAGGAGCTCGGGATCGGCGACGGCGACCGCGCGGCCATCCTGTCCCTGAACTCCGACCGGTACTCCGAGTTCCTCGCCGCGACGCTGTGGGCCGGCGGCGTCGTCGTCCCGGTGAACTTCCGCTGGAGCGTCCCGGAGATCGCCGAGTCGCTCGCCGAGGTGGGTGCCCGGGTGCTCGTCGTCGACGACGCCCTCGCCGGGTGCGTCGACGGCATCCGCGCCGCCTGCCCCGGCCTGGAGCACGTCGTCCACGCCGGCGACGGCCCCACCCCCGGCGGCATGCTCGCCCTCGAGGAGCTGGTGAGCGCGCACGAGCCGGTCGAGGACGCCCGCCGCGGCGCCGACGCACTCGCCAGCGTCTTCTACACCGGCGGCACCACCGGCCGGTCCAAGGGCGTCATGCTCAGCCACGACAACCTGCTGACGTCGTCCATGGGCTACCTCGCCGGCGTCCCCACCCCGGGCGACCGCGTCTACCTGCACGCCGCGCCGATGTTCCACCTCGCCGACTTCTCCGCCTGGGTCGCCGGCTGCGTGGTCGGCGGCACGCAGGTGATGATCCCGGCGTTCGACCCGGTCGCCGTCCTCTCCGCCGTCCAGGAGCACCGCGTCACCGACGTCCTGCTCGTCCCCACGATGATCCAGCTGACCGTCGACTCCCCGCGGGTCGACGAGTTCGACCTGACCAGCCTGCGGCGCGTCCTCTACGGCGCCTCCCCCATGTCCGACGCGCTGCTCGGCCGCGCCATGAAGGGCTTCCCCAACGCCAGCTTCGTGCAGGCCTACGGCATGACCGAACTCGCGCCGATCGCCACCCTGCTCACCCCCGAGGACCACCAGGACGCCGTCCACCGGCGCACCGTCGGGCGTGCCGCGCCCTGCACCGAGGTGCGCGTCGTCGGGCCGGACGACGCCGAGCTGCCCCGCGGCGAGGTCGGCGAGATCGTCGTCCGCGGCGGCAACGTCATGCTCGGCTACTGGGACCGGCCCGAGGCCACCGCCGAGGCGCTGCGCGGCGGCTGGATGCACACCGGCGACGCCGGGTGGATGGACGAGCAGGGCTACGTCTCCCTCACCGACCGCCTCAAGGACATGATCATCTCCGGCGGGGAGAACGTGTACTCGGTCGAGGTTGAGAGCGTCCTCGCCCAGCACCCGGCGGTGGCCACGTGCGCGGTCATCGGCGTCCCCGACGAGACCTGGGGCGAGCGCGTGCACGCCGTCGTCGTCCCGGCCTCGGGCGCCACGGTGACGCTCGACGAGCTGCGGGACTTCTGCGCCGACCGGCTCGCGGGCTACAAGACGCCGCGGTCGATGGAGGTCGTCGAGGCGCTGCCGCTGTCCGCCGCCGGCAAGGTGCTCAAGCGGGAGCTGCGCGCGCCCTACTGGGCGGGGCAGGAGCGGGCCGTGCACTGACGCTCGGGGGCGGAAGTCCCTGGTCCGGGACGTTCGCCCGAGGAGCATCGGGGACGTCGTCGGGATCGCATGCGGAAGGAGCTGCTGCCATGACCCAGACCACGGGTTCGACGGTCTCGAAGGACCGGGCGCGGGAGGCGATGATCCGCTTCATGGCGGCCTGGGAGCAGGGGGACATATCCGCCGTCGACGAGGTGTTCGCCGAGGACCTCGTCTACCACGGGCCCCCGTTCCCGGACATGGACCGCGACGGACTGCGCGACTTCGTCGCCGCCTTCCGCTCGGGCTTCTCCGGCATCCACGTCCAGGTGCACGAGCACGTCGTCGACGGGACCACCTCCGTGCACCGCTGGACGGCCGAGGCCGACCTCACCGGGACGACGCCGCTGCTCCCGGGGGTGGAACCGACCGGGAACCACGCGTCCGCCGACGGCGCGCACGTCCTGCACTGGACCGGGGACCGGGTGTCCGAGGCCTGGCACATCGGTGACTGGCTCGGCTGGCTGACCAAGGCCGGCGTGCTCCCGCCCGCGCCCGGCATGGGCGGCTGAGCGGGGTTCCGGACCGGCGGGCGGGGTGGTGACCTCCGGGGACGGCCGGCCGACGTCGAGCCGCCTCGCCCGCACCGCCCGGCTCGCCGCGCTGCCCGCGGCGTTCGCCGGCCGCACCGCCGTGGGCCTCGGCAGGCGGATCGGCGGGCGGCCGGCCGAACTGGTCGCCGCCCAGGTGCAGCAGCGCACCGCCGAGCAGCTGTTCGCCACCCTCGGACAGCTCAAGGGCGGCGCGATGAAGGTCGGCCAGGCGATGTCGGCGATGGAGGCGGCGCTGCCCGAGCAGCTGGCCGGCCCCTACCGCGAGGCGCTCGTCCGCCTGCAGGACGCCGCGCCCGCCATGCCGGCGGCGATGGTGCACCAGCAGCTGGAGACGGCGTTCGGGACGACCTGGCGCCGGCTGCTGCGCGACTTCGACGACCGGCCGGTCGCGGCGGCCAGCGTGGGGCAGGTGCACCGGGCCACCTGGTCCGACGGCACCCCGGTGGCGGTGAAGGTGCAGTACCCGGGTGCCGGGGAGGCGCTGGTCGCTGACCTCGGGATGCTGCAGACGGCGGCTCCGCTCATGCAGGCGGCGATGCCGGGCCTCGACGCCCGGCAGCTGCTCGCGGAGCTGCGCGCCCGGCTGGTCGAGGAGGTCGACTACGTCCTCGAGGCCGACGCCCAGATGGCGTTCGCCGAGGCCTACCGCGGCGACCCCGACATCTGCGTGCCCGAGGTGCTCGCCACCGAGGACCGCGTCCTGGTGACCGGCTGGCTCGAGGGGACGCCGCTGTCCCGCGTCATCGCCACCGGCACGCGGGAGGAGCGGGACCGCGCCGGCCTGCTGCTGGCGCGCCTGCTCGCCTCCTCCCCGGCCCGCGCCCGGCGGCTGCACGGGGACCCGCACCCCGGCAACTTCCGGCTGCTGCCCGACGGCCGGCTCGGCGTCCTCGACTTCGGCGCGACCGAGGCCCTGCCGTCCGGCTGGCCGCACCGGCTCGGGCCGCTGCTCGCGGCGGGCCGCGACGGCGACGCCGCGGCGCTGCACCGGATCGCGGCGTCGGCGGGGCTGCTGCGGGCGGACCAGGTGACGCCGGCCGCCCTGCTGTCGCTGCTCGACCCCTACCTGCGGCCGCTGCGCTCTCCCGCCTTCGCCTTCACCCGCGCCTGGATGCAGGAGCAGACCAAGGCCGCCTCCGACCCGTTCAGCGCCGCGTCGCGGACCCAGCGCCGGCTCATGATCCCGCCGCGCCACCTGCTGCTGCAGCGGGTCGCCGTCGGGCTCGCCGGCGTCCTCTGCTCGCTGGGCGCCACGGTCCCCGTCGACGGCGAGCTGCGCCGGTGGCTGCCCGGGTACGCCGCGGAGCCGCGGTGCTGACGCGGCGTCAGCGGCCCCGGCGGACGTCGTCCGGCGTGCACCCGAACGCCGCGCGGAAGCCGCGACCGAACGTGACGACGTCGCCGAACCCCCACGCGTGCGCGACGCCGGCCACGCTCACGGCCGTCCCCCGCCGGGCGAGCTCCCGGCGGGCGCCCTCCAACCGCAGCCCGCGGACGTAGCTGGCCGGCGTCGTCCCGCGGGCGGCGCACAGCCCGTAGAGGGCCCGCACCGACACGTAGGAGCCTGCCGCGATCGCCGCCGGGGACAGTGCTGGGTCGCGGAGGTGCGCGGCCACGAACGCAGTCACCCGGGCCCACGCCGGGTCGTCGTCCACCGGCGCCAGCGCCCCGGCCAGGAGGTCGACCAGCGCGTCGGCCACCGGCTGCCCCAGCCGCGGGTCGAGGGTGTCGGCGCCGGACAGCGTCGTCCCGACCAGGGCGCTCACCAACCGGACCGCCGGCCCGTCGAGCAGTCCGGCGGGCCCGGGAGGCAGCCGGGACGCGGGGACCAGGAGCGTCCACTTGTGCAGCCGCCCGAGCACCCGGAAGCGGACGGGCTGGTCGGCCCGCCAGAGCAGTGCCGTCCCCGGGCGGACGACGACCGCCGCGCCGCCTGTCTCCACGACCTCGACCCCCTCGCGGACGAGGAGGACGCCGACCAGGTCGTCGTCGGTGGCCGCCAGCTGCGCCCGGCCCCGCGACCCGGCGCAGGGGCCGCACCGGCAGTCGACGAGGGCGACGTCGCCGATGCGGTAGCGGGTGAGCTCGGTCGCGCCGGGGGCCTCCGGGCCGGACTCGAGCAACCACGGCAGGTGGGTGGCGCTGACCGCCTCGCGGAAGGCCTCGTCCCGCGCGCTCGGAGGCACGTCGAGAGGGTCCCAGCGCTCGACGGTCAGCGTCACGGGCACCTCCTCCCGCGCAGCCAACTCCGGGCCGGGCCGCGCATCAAGGCCTGCAGGCATCGCCGCGGGGCGTGCAGGCAGCGCCGCGACCGGCCGGACGGCGGGAGCCAGGGTCGGCCGCATGCGAGAGGACATCGAGTTCGCGACCGAGGACGGCGTGACCCTGCGCGGCTGGCACTACGCCCCCGACGACGGGCCGTCCGACACCCGCCGGCCCCTGGTGGTCATGGCGCACGGCTTCTCCGCCGTCAAGGAGATGTACCTGGACGACTTCGCCGAGCACTTCGCCGCCGGCGGGCTCGGCGTCCTGGCCTACGACAACCGCAACCTGGGCAGCTCCGACGGCGAGCCGCGCGGGGAGATCGACCCGTGGCAGCAGGTGCGGGACTACCGGACGGCGATCACCTGGGCGCAGACGCAGCCGTGGTGCGACCCGGACCGCATCGGCGTCTGGGGGTCCAGCTACAGCGGCGGGCACGTGCTCGTCGTCGGGGCGATCGACCGCCGGGTGCGGTGCGTCGTGAGCCAGGTGCCGCTGGTGAGCGGGCTGGCCAACGCGCGCCGGCTGATCCGGTCCGACCAGTTCGCCGACCTGCGGGCCGCCTTCGACGCCGACCGCGCCGCCCGCTACGAGGGCAAGCCGCCGGCGATGATGCCGGTGACCTGGGAGAAGGACCCGGCCGAGGTGTGCGCGCTGCCCACGGCCGACACCTCGGAGTTCTTCTTCGGCCCGATCCAGGACCGGGCGGCTACGTGGCGCAACGAGACGACGCTGCGCTCGGTGGAGATGTTCATCGAGTACGAGCCGGGCGCCTACATCGCCGACATCGCGCCGACGCCGCTCATGGTCGTGGTGGCCGCGAAGGACCACCTCACCGTCGCCGACCTGACCCTCGAGTACTTCGAGCGGGCCCGGCACCCGAAGGAGCTGCTGGTGCTGCCGGTCGGCCACTTCGAGGCCTACACGGGCGAGGCGTTCGAGCGCTCGGCGCCGGCGCAGCTCGACTGGTTCCGCCGCCACCTGACCTGACCTCCGCCGGCGACGGGAGCCGGACGACGTCGGTCACCGGCCGCCACCTGTCGTAGGTTACGGGCAGGTTCGTCGTCGTGCGGACGACGAGGCCTCGGGCTCCGACGGACCCGGGTCCGCATCCGGGTGCCTCTAGCGCGGCCATCGCCGAGCGCATGCGGCGAGTGGCCAAGCGGGACAACGGGCCGGAGCTGGCGGTGCGCCGACGACTGCACGCGGCCGGACACCGCTACCGCGTCGCGTACCGGATCCCCGGACAGCGACGGCGAACCATCGACATCGCCTTCACCCGCCTCCGCATCGCCGTCTACATCGACGGCTGCTTCTGGCACGGGTGCCCCGAGCACCTGCACCTCCCGACCGCCAACTCCGGGTGGTGGGTGCGCAAGCTGGCCGGCAACCGTGCACGGGATGCAGCGGCGACCGCACAGCTCGATGGGCTCGGGTGGACGGTGCTCCGCTTCTGGGAGCACCAGGCACCGGACGACGTCGTCGCGCGGATCGCCGCCGTGGTGGCCGAGCGCCGCCGGGACCGGTGACCCCCAGAGCCCCGTCGTCCCGGTGGACCTGTGGACAACTCCGTGGGAGGGCCTCCCGGGCTGCCACGGTGACCGGCATGACGATCCCGATGCCCACCGACCCCGTGCGGTCCGCTCTCGAGCTCACCAACCGCTGGGCCGACCTCCTCGCGCCGCCGCTGTTCGCCTCCCGCAGCATCTGGCTCAGCTGGCTGACCCCGGACGGCCGGCAGACACCGTTCCTCGTCCCCGTCGAGGACGTGCCGGCCCGGCCCCGCCACCGGCTGGTCGCCGAGCTGCTCGCCCTCCACGAGGACGTCGCCGCGCCGGCCGGCGGCAGCGAGGTCCTCCTGGCGATGGCGCTGTGCCGCCCCGGGCGTCCGGGTGTCACCGCCGACGACCGCGCGTGGGCCGACGCCTTCCGCGACGTCCTCGACGACGCGCTCGGCACCTGCTGGAGCCTCCACCTGGCCGCCGGCGGACGGGTCGAGCCGCTCACCGACGTCCGGTACTTCCTCGACCGGTTCGCGCCCGCCGAGGACGGTGCCCGGTGACGGCGCAGCCCGGCGAGGCGCCCGCCCGGGACGACCTCCCGCGCTGGACACCCGGTCCCCGCGACTGGGTGGTCGACGCCACCGTCGAGCCCCCGCCCGCTGTCGGGCGACGGAGACGCCGGTGGCTCCTGGTCGGCGCGGCAGCGCTCACGGTCGCGTCGGCCGTGGGTGGGGTGATCGGCTGGCGGGCCGTCGACACCGGACCGGCCACGCCACAGGAGGCGGTGGAGCTCTTCGCCGCTGCCGAGGGGCGCGCGGACTGGTCCGCGTCGTGGGACCTCCTCTGCACGTCCGAACGGCAGGCGCTGGGCTCCGTCGAGCGCTGGATCGAACTCAAGGAGACGGCGATCGCCACCTCGGACGGCGTGACGCCGGGCCTCACCGTCGTCGCCGGACGTGCTCGCCCGATGCCGGACACCGTGCCGCCGGCGTACGTGGTCGAGTACTACCTGCCGGAGGACAGCGGCATGTACCCCCTCCGGCTCGTGGTCGTGGAGGAGGAGGGCGGCTTCGCCGTCTGCAGCCCGCCCGGGTCGGAGGCCTGACCGGAGACGCCCGACCGTCGCCCCGCTGCCCGGATCAGCCCTGGGACGACCGGCGCATCGACCACATCTGCGCCGGGCGCTCGAACTGGGTGGCGACCTCCCAGCTCACCGCGCCGTTGACGACCTCCTTGCGGAAGTTGCCCACGGCCACGCGGGCGAGCTCGGGGTCGGCGGCCACCCGGCGGGCCAACTCGAGGGCGCGGTCCTCGACGGCTGCGTCGTCCACCGACTCCCACGCCAGCCCGAGTTCCACGGCCTTGGCCCCGTTGATCTCCTCGCCGAAGAGGGCCATCGCCGCGGCGGCCTCGCGGCCGATCAGCCGCGACAGGATGACGAAGTGGCCGCCGCCGGGGTGCAGGCCGCGCTTGAGGAAGCCGGCCAGCAGCCGGACGTCGTTCGCGACGATCCGCAGGTCGGCCGCCAGCAGCATGTTCATCCCGGCGCCGACGGCGGACCCGCGCACCGCGGCGATCGTGGGGACCTTGACCTGGCCGAGCCGGTAGAAGGAGTCGTAGATGCGGCCCATGCCGTCGTAGGCGTCCGGCGCCGCCGGGTCCTTGCCTGCGTTGGTCAGCGTGGCGACGTCGCCGCCCGCGCAGAACGACTTGCCCACCGCGCGGAGCACCAGCGCGCCGACCTCGGGCCGGGCGTCCACCTGGTCGAAGACGTCGATGAGCTCGGACGCCATCGCCGGCGTCAGCGCGTTGCGGCGGTCGGGCGCGTTGAGCGTCACCACCGCCACGCCGCCGTCGACCTCGAGCAGGACCTCGGCGTCAGCCACCAGTGCACCTCCGGATACGGGGCCTCGGCACCGGTGCCGGGCCTGCCGGGGCATCAGACCACGGCGTCCGGTTGCCGCCCCGAGCGGCCCGGTTCCACACTCGGGCCCCGACCCCGGAGCCCGCATGCCGTCCCGCCGAACAGCCTTTGTCGCGCTTTTGGCCCTCAGCGGGTGCACGGGCGTCGACGGCAATCCCACCCCGCCGCCGCGCAGCTTCTCCGACGTGGTGACCATCGACCTGGACGCCGTCTCCCCCGCGGGCGTCGACGTCCTCGACCTGGCGGCCGGCCCGGACGGCGCGCTCGCCCTGCTCGCCGACACCGCCGATCCGGCGGTCACCTACCTGGCGCCGGTAGACGCCGACGGCGTCGACGAGGTGCGGCGGGTCGACGGCGGGCAGCACCTGCTCGTCGCGCCCGACGGCACCGCGCTCGTCGTCGGCCCGGGCACGCTCACGCGGGTCCCGCCCGGCGGCGGGCCCGACGTCGTCCCGCTCGACGTCGACGCGACCGCCGCCGCGCTCTCCCGCGACGGCCGCCGCCTCTACCTCGCCGACGAGCGCAGCGTCGCCGCCGTCGACCCGGCCACCGGCGAGACCGCCGGCACCACCGACCTCGACGACGGTCTCACCGTGCGGGATCTCGCCGCCTCCGACGACGGCGTCACCGCGCTGCTCAGCGACGCCCGCGCGCCCGACCTGGCCGACGTCGCCGCGCTGGCCACCTGGGACGACCGGCTCCGCGAGACCGCCCGCGTCGAGCTCGCGCCCGACCAGCCGGCGAGCGTCCCGTTCGGCCTACGGCTCGCCGGGGACGGCACCGCCGTCGTCACGCTCAGCGCCGGCGGCGACGAGCCGTTCCGCATCGTGGTGGTCGAGGACGGCGAGGTGACCGCGTCGCACGCCATCCCCGGCACCGACCGCACCCCGCCCGACCTCGCGGTCTCCCCCGACGGCCGGGTCGCCTACCTGCCGGTGGCCGGGTTCGAGGTCACCTCCGGCGTCATCACCCTCGACCTCGACAGCGGCGAGCAACTCGGCGACGTCCGGCTGTGCGGCGGCCAGGGCACCTTCGGCCGCGTCGCGCTGGGCAAGGAGGCACTGGTCGTCGTCGGCTCGTGCATCAGCAGCGACGCGCCGTCGTCGACCGCGTTCGTCGTCTCGTAGGAGGCCGGGCAGCCGTTCGGGTGGGTTGTCCCCAGGGCTACCGCGCGGAGGGCGTCCGGCTGGTTATCGTCCGCGATCGTGCGGAATCCCGGACGACGGACGCGCCTCGCTGCCGCGGCGCTGACCCTCGCGACGGCGCTGCTGTCGGCCTGCTCCGCGGAGGCCGAGGCACCGAGCGAGAGCCTGCCGACGACGTCGGCGCCCGCGACCACCACCGAGTCGCTGCCGGTGGTCGGCCCGCCCGACTTCCCCGTCCCGCCCGAGGCCCGCACGCAGGACGCCGCGGGCGCCGAGGCCTTCCTCCGCTACTGGATCGACCTGCTCAACCGGCAGCAGGCGATCCCGGCTGGCCAGCCGCTACGCGACCTCGGGCCGGATTGCGACGAGTGCCTGCGCATCGCCAATGCATACGACGAAACAGCATCAGCCGGTCAGCGTTACGCCGGCGGCGAGGTGGCCGTCGGTGCCGTAGCCGAGCCGCTGCTCGAGGGGGATGGCGCCCTCGTCTCCTTCGCGGCTGACATCGCGGCCGTGTCGAAGACGGATGCCACCGGTGGCGTGGTCGAGGTCGGACCTCCGGCGGAGGATGACCTTGGGTCCGGCATTGACCTCGTCTGGGCGCCGGACCTCGACAGCTGGCTCGTTCTGGGCTTCAACCTCGGATGAGGACCCGCGGTCCGATCTGTGTGTTGCTCGCCCTGTTCATAGCCCTGCTCGGGGTAGCACCTGCTGCGGCGGACTGCGGGTGGAGCCGCTGCCCGGAGACCGGCCTAGAGAGCGGAGCGGCAACCGTCGAGTACTCGGGTGGGGCTGTCAGTCAACTGATCAGCGGTGGCGGGGCGGCTGCAGTCGACTACGTCTGGCGTCTGATCCGTCCCTGCGCACTCACTGATGAACGCGAGGGCGCCTGTACGGCCATCGACTTTCAGGACTGCCCGGCCGATCCCGGCCAGGTCGTCCGGTACCTGTCCGTGCAGCAGCGCCCAGTCGTGCGTCCGGACGGCACGGCCGTCGTCCCGGTGACTCCGGGCGCAGTCCCGGGAGACCTGCTCGGACGGTGGGAGACACTGCGCACGGCTTGCATCGACATCACCGCGCTGAACCCGCCGCCGTCGCCGGAGGAGGTGTTCCAGTACTTCCAGCGCCTCCCGCTCCCCCAGCTCGCCACCTCCCAGGCGCCGCCGGGCCGCGGGCTCGCCGGCCTCCCCGTCGTCTTCTGGACCGACACCCCCTCCACGCAGACCTTCACCGTCGACATCCGCGGCTTCGACGTCGTCATCGTCGCCGAGGCGGAGCGCTACGACTGGCACACCGGCGACCCCACCCGCCCGACGCTCACCACCACCGACCCCGGCCGCGCCTACCCCGGCCAGGCCACCGAGCACCTCTACCGCTCCGGCACCTACACCGCGTCGCTCACCGTCACCTGGGGCGCCACGTTCACCGTCGACGGCAGCGCGCCGGCCGACGTCCCCGGCACGACCACGACCGACGGCCCACCGGTCACCTTCTCCGTGGTCGAGGCCGCCGCCGTGCTCACGAACCCCTACGACTGACCGCGCCGCGACTCCTTGTCGCACCGGAACGGCCCGGCCAGACTCCGGCGGGTGCGCCGCTCACCTGCGCTCCTGGTGGCTGCCGTCCTGCTCACCGGCTGCGGCGGCCCGGTCGCCGCGGACGCCGCCAGCAGCCAGGGCCCGGACCCGATCCCGCTGGGAGACGTCGCCGGGGCCGACGCCGGCGTCCTCGGGGTCGCCTCCCTCCCCGACGGGCGGTCGGTCGTCCTGCTCGCCCCGCCGGGCGGCCCGCTCACCCTCGCCGACGTCGCCGCCGACGGCACGGCCACCGCCGTCCCCGTGCCCGGCCTCGACGCCGAGCGGCCCGGCCTCACCCGCATCGCGGCCACCGGCGACGGCGTGGTCGTCGTCGGCACGGCCGCGGGGCGCGTAGCCCTGGTCGCCGTCGGCCCGCAGGGCGCCGGCGAGGTCCAGCCGGTCGGCACGATCGGCGCCGCCGACGTCGCGGCCGTCCACGTCGCCGGCGGCACCGACTCGCTGCACCTCGCGCTCGGCGGCATCACCGGCACCGCGCGGGTGGTCGCCGTCGACCCGGCGACCGGCGCCGTCCGCGGTACCGCCACGCTGCCCGGCACCCCGCGCGACCTGCAGCCGACCGGCGACGGCGGCGCGGTCGTCGCCACCGAGGACGGGCCGGCGGCCGCCGTCACCACGGTCGACGCCGCGGCGGCCGTCGTGGGCGCGACGCCGCTCGGCAACGGGTCCGCGGGACCGCTGACCGTGGCAGGCGGCGAGGTGTACGCGACCGCCGGCAGCCGCGGCGAGCTGCGCATCACCCGCGGCGCCGAGGTGGTCACCACCGTCGACGGCGACCTGCCCGCCGCGATCGCCGTCGACGGGAGCACCGCCACGCTCGTCGACACCGTGTCCGACGCCGAGGTGCCGCGGGTGCTCGAGCGCACCGTCGACCTGGCCTCCGGGGAGGTGACCGGAGAGGTGGAGCTGTGCGACAGCGGGTCGGTCGCCGGGGCGGACCTCGACGACGAGGGCGGCGGCGCGGTGGTCGCCGACTGCCGCGGCGAGCCCACCCTCTGGCGCCTCGGCTAGGCCGGCGGCTTCCAGCCCGGGTCGCGGCCGGTGGCGCCCAGCAGGCGGTCGAGCGCGGGCGCGCCGGCGGGCACCGGCACGACCGGCCCGTACAGGCTCGGCGGGCGGTCGTCGCCGAAGGACTCGGCGAACTCCCGGCACGCGTCGGCCGCCGCTAGGTCGACGTCGTAGGGCTGTCCGGTGGCGACGGCGAGGTCCCAGCCGTGCACGACCACCTCGTCCAGCGCGACGACGGCGGTGACGTCGCCCGGCATCTCCACGCCGCCGGCCGCCGTCATCCCCTCCCACGCGGCCGGGTCGCGCCAGGCGGCGGCCAGCGCGTCGAGCTCGGCGGGGATGCGGGTGCGCCAGTCGGCGGGCAGATGCGCCGGGTCGACCGACGCGGCGCCCTCGACCGGCGTCTTCGCCGCGGCCATCCGGAACGCGTACGCCAGCCCGGCGAGGTGACCGAGGAGGCCCGCGACGGAGGTGCCGGCGCAGGGCGTGGGGGCGTCGAGTTGCTCGTCGCGGATGCCGGCGACCACCCCCGCCGTCGTCGCCGCGGCCGGTCCCAGGTCGAAGGTCATGGACGGCAGACCGGACGGCGCGCCGGGACTCATCGCCGTCGCGGGAACGGAGTAAGAAGGACAGCCGTGACCGCGGGACGAGGGAGCGACGCCGTCCTGGTGCTGCCCAGCGCCGGACCCGACCCGATCCCGCTGCCGACCGCGCTGGCCGCCGTCCTCGGGTACGCGCGCGGCCGCCGGCCGCTGTTCTTCCGCTCCCCCAGCCAGCCGCAGGGACGCTGGGTTGAGGTGCTCGCCTACGCCCTCGACCGCTTCGACGGCCAGGCGCCCGAGACCGCCGACCGGCCCACCGACCGCGACGTCCTCGTCGCCGAGGGCCTGCACGGCCGCCTCGACCCGGCCGCCTGGCGGGAGGTGCGCAGCACCCTCGACGACGTCTGGCCGCTGGTCCGCACGATGCTCGACCGAGCCAACGGCCGCCCGATGTGGGAGCTGCCCGACGACGAGTTCTCCGTGCTCGGCGAGCCTGGCACCGTCGGCGCGGCGCTGCGCACGCTCACCGGCTCGCCGGGCGCCCGGCACGTGGTCGCCGCGCTGCACTCGCGGTACCCGGGGCTGGTGCCGCTGGTCGACGGCGTCACGCGGCGCCAGCTCTACGGCCACGTGAGCGAGGGCGACAGCGGACCGGAGGCCGTCGTCCACCGCGAGCTCACCGCCAACGCCGGCGCGTTCGCCTCCCTGGAGACGGCGACGGCGGCGCTCATCGGCCGCCCGCTCACCCGGCTGCGCCTGCACGACGTGCTGCTGTGGCTGTCCGGGTCGCTGCGGATGACGCACGCGGTCGCCGTCGGCCGGGCGCTGGCCGCCGACTCCGAGCAGGGCCTGGACGCGCTGCTGCCCGCCTGAACCGTCGGACCCCCGCGGCACCGTGCCGCCATGCCCGTCGATCTGCTCCCCCTCGTCGACGACCCGCACGCGGTCGAGGACCTGCGCCGGCACGACGCGCCGTTCTACCCCGGCCGGCGCTTCGAGTGGCTCGGCGCCCGCGACCCCGGGCGCGTCACGGCCGACGACCTGGTCGCCGTCGGGCTCGTGGGCGTGACCGTGCCGGGCGACGTCGCGCTCGACCTGCTGGAAGGCGACCTCGGCCTCGACGTCGCCGACTGCCTCGCCCTGGCCCCGGACGACGTCGTGCCGAGCGACCCGCTCGCGGCAGTTCTGCTCGAGCCGGGCTCGCCGCTGGACGTCGCGCGGGACCTGCTGGCGGAGCGCGCGGGCCTGCGCGCCGCCGGCACGCTGCTCGCGCGCAAGCGGCCCCTGCTCGTGCCGGTGCCCGACCCGGTCGTGTGGTGCGCGCTCGACGTGACCGGCGACGGGTGGGACTGGGTGCTGGGCGCGTTCGGGGAGGACGGCGAACTCGCCGGGCGGGTGACCGCGGTCCGGCGGGCGGCCGGGCTCGTCACGACGGGGGACCTGCGCGCTCTGCAGGACCTCGTCTGGATGCGGCACCACCGCGAGCACCTGCGCGTCCGCTGCGCCGGGCTGCGGCTGCCCGCGGCCTGAGGGTGCCGGTCGGGGTCCGGCCTGCCGATGGACAGGAGGACCCCTCCGGAAGGACGCCCGTGCACCCCCCGCTCGACCGCATGTCCCGCTCGATCTCCACCGGCCACCTGCTGGCCGACTGCGAGCGGTGGTGCCGCGACGTCCTCCCGCCGCGCGAGGCCTGGGTGCAGCGGACGACGCCCGCGCGGAGCAACGTCACCTCGCTGCGGGACGCCGCGCAGCGCCTCCGCGAGGGGACGCAGCACCGCCTCGCCAGTTGATCATCGGCTGCGTGCCGCCGACACGCGCGGACACGCCGGAGCGAGCGGCACACATCCGATGATCAACACGTAGGCCACCGCCGGCACCCGGGATTCACCCCGGCGCACGACGGGCAGCCACAGCCCGTGACCGGCACCGCGCGCTCCGCCTCCCGCCCGATGCCCGGCGTCACCGGCGTCGACGAGTCCGCCGGCGTCGACCCGGCCCGCACCGAGGTGCCCCGACCCGGCGCCGTGCGCGTCGAGAGCCTGCGCTGGGGCGACGGCCGCGAGGCACCGGTGACCGAGCGCGACGACCTCGGCTACGCCGACCTGCGCACCTACGCCTCGATCGGCGACGGCCGCACCCTCGCGCTGGTCGCCCGCGACGGCCGGATCGACTGGCTGCCGCTGCCCGAGCTCGACGGCGCCCCGGTGTTCGGCGCGCTGCTCGACACCGACAACGGCGGCTGCCTGGAGCTGTGCCCCGACGGCGAGTTCACCGTCGCCCGCGCGTACGTCGGCGACTCGAACGTCCTGGCCACGACGTTCACCACGCCCACCGGCCGGGTCCGGGTCACCGACGCGCTCAACACCGGCATCGCCGGCCGGCTGCCCTGGGTCGAGCTGGCCCGCCGGGTCGAGGGGCTCGAGGGATCGGTGACGATGCGCGGCACCGTCCGCCCGGGCACCTGCCTGAACACCGTCAGCCCGTGGGTGCACGACACCACGCACGGTCCAGTGCTGCGGGTGGCCGGCCTGACCCTCGCCGTCCGCACGCTGGCCGCCGACGACGTGACCGCCGCCGACCGCCGCATCGACGTCACCTTCACCACGCACGCGGGCTCGCGGCACCTGCTCGCCGTCGTCGGCACCGAGGACGAGCCGCTGTTCCTCCCGCCGCCGGAGGCCATCGACGCCGGCATCGACCGCACCGTCGACCGCTGGGGCGCGTGGATGGACGCCTTCGAGTGGAAGGGGCCGTGGGCCGACGCCGTCCGCCGCAGCACGCTCATCCTCAAGCAGCTCATCCACGCCTCGACCGGCGCGATCGTCGCCGCGCCGACGACGTCGCTGCCCGAAGGCCCGGCCGGCGGGCGCACCTGGGACTACCGCTACGCCTGGGTGCGCGACTCCGCCTATGCCCTCGTGGCACTCATCCGGTTCGGCCTGCGCGAGGAGACCCACGGCGCGATGAGCTGGCTGCTGTCGGTGATGCGCCGGCACGGGCCCGAGCCGCGGGTCTGCTACACCGTCGACGGCGGCCGCAGCGACGGCGTCACCGTGGCCGACGTGCCCGGCTGGCGCGGCATCGGCCCGGTGCGGGTGGGCAACGCCGCGGCCGACCAGCTGCAGCTCGGCGTCTTCGGCGACGTCTTCGGCATCGTGTCGCTGTACGTGGAGAACGGGCACGTGCTCGACGCCGGGACCGGCCGGATGCTCGCCGGCATCGCCGACCTCGCCTGCGACCGCTGGCAGGTGCGCGACTCCGGCATGTGGGAGCTGCCGGAGCTGCGCCACTACACGACGTCGAAGCTCGGCTGCTGGCAGGCGCTGACCAAGGCCGTGGAGCTCGCCGAGCGCGGGCAGATCCCCGGCGACCCGGCGCGGTGGGCACACGAGGCCGAGCGGATCGCTGCGTGGGTGGACGAGAACGCGTGGGACGCCGAGCGCGGCGCCTACGTCTGGTACCCGGGCTCGGACGCGCTGGACGCCTCGATCGTGCTGCACGCGATCAGCGGCTTCGACCGCGGCGAGCGGATGAGCTCGACACTGGACGCGCTGCGCCGCGAGCTCGGCGCCGGCCCGCACCTGTACCGCTTCACCGGCGCGTCCGACGTCGAGGGCGTCTTCCTGCCGTGCTCGTTCTGGACCGTCTCGGCGCTCGCGCTCTGCGGCCGGCGCGAGGAGGCGTACGCGCTCATGGACGAGCTGATGACGACGGCGAACGACGTCGGCCTGCTGCCCGAGGTGCTCGACCCGGCCACCGGCGACTGGCTGGGCAACCTCCCCCAGGCGCTCACCCACCTGGCGCTGATCAACGCCGCGATCACGGTCGGCACCGACGACGACCCGGCGGAGACCCGCTAGGACCGGCTCAGACCCCGGCCAGCACCGCGCGGACCTCGGCGTCCCAGATGCGCACCCGCTCGGCGAGGTCGGCGGCCGCGGCGTCGAGCGGGACGGGCAGGCCGCGCACCGCGACCTCGGGCAGCCGCAGCGACGGCAGCTCGGCCAGCCCGACGGGACCGGCCGGCCGCTCGGTGGCCAGCGCCGCGCGGATGCGCGCCATGTCGACCGCCCGCGACCAGGCGGGCACCGGGTCGCGCAGCGGGTCGACGCCGAAAACGGCGGCGCGCTGCAGGTGCGCCCGGCGGCGGGCGCGCAGCTGCCACGGCCGCGCCGGCGCCATCGCGGAGGCGGGCACCGCGGCCGCGACCGCGTCCACCCACGCCCGGCGCCAGGTCTCGTCGGCGCGGTCCAGGGCCGCGGCGGCGAGGGCGGCGGCCTCCGACCACGCCGTCCACACCGGGTCGTCGTGCTGCATCCGGTGGCCCTCCCTTCCGTCGCGTGTGCCGGGGACCATGGTGAGCGCCGCCGTCCGCCCGCGCCCGTCGGGCCCCCGTCCGCGGAGTGGGCGATGCTGCCGGTCGTGACCGACGACCCGTACCGGCTGTCCCGCTTCGTCGACGCCCAGACCGACACCTGGGCCCAGGCGCTCACCGAGCTGCGCGCCGGGCACAAGACCAGCCACTGGATGTGGTTCGTGTTCCCGCAGGTCGAGGGCCTGGGCCGCAGCGCGACCGCGCAGCGCTACGCGATCAGCGGGCTCGACGAGGCGCGCGCCTACCTGGCGCACCCCGTGCTCGGCGAGCGCCTGGTCGAGGCGGCGCAGGCGCTCACCGACCTGCCCGGCACGGACGCCGCCGCCGTCCTCGGTTCCGTCGACGCGCAGAAGCTGCGCTCGTCGATGACGCTGTTCGCCCGCGCCGACCCGGCGCAGCCGGTCTTCCGAACCGTGCTGGACCAGTACTTCGGCGGCGAGGAGGACGGGGCGACGACGTCGCGGCTGTAGTCCTGGAGCCAGTCGTGCTCTGCCCCGCCTCCGTGGGTAGAGCACGACTCCGCTCCGGACACCTGTGCTTCCGCTGGCGCAACCGGACGTTGCGGGTGAGTTGCGGATCGCGACCGTCCGGCGGGCGGTCGCGCCCCGGGTCGGCGACCCTTGATCACGTGAGCGACAACAGCGGATCCGGGTACGTCACCAGCGGCCAGGAGTACAGCCGCGACACGAACTACATCACCGACCGGATCACTGCCGACGGGTCGAGCCCATGGCCCGTGGAGGCCGGCCGGTACCGGCTGGTCATCGCGCGGGCGTGCCCCTGGGCCAACCGCGCGGCGATCGTGCGCCGGCTGCTCGGGCTGGAGCAGGCCTTCTCGATGGGCATCTGCGGCCCCACGCACGACGAGCGCAGCTGGACCTTCGACCTCGACCCCGGCGGCCGCGACCCCGTGCTGGGCTACGAGCGGCTGCAGGAGGCCTTCTTCGCCCGCGACCCGGAGTACCCGCGCGGCATCACGGTCCCGGCGATGGTCGACGTCCCGACGAAGGCCGTCGTCACCAACGACTTCATGCAGATGACGCTCGACTTCTCCACCCAGTGGACGGCGCACCACCGCGACGGCGCCCCCGACCTCTACCCCGAGCACCTGCGGGACGAGATGGACGCCGTCATGAAGCGCGTCTACACGGAGGTCAACAACGGCGTGTACCGGTGCGGGTTCGCCGGCTCGCAGGACGCCTACGACGCGGCCTACGAGCGGCTGTGGACGGCGCTGGACTGGCTCGAGGAGCGGCTGACGACGCAGCGCTACCTCATGGGCGACACGATCACCGAGGCCGACGTCCGGCTGTTCACCACGCTGGCCCGCTTCGACGCCGTCTACCACGGCCACTTCAAGGCCAACCGGCAGAAGCTCTCCGAGATGCCGGCGCTGTGGGGCTACGCGCGCGACCTGTTCCAGACGCCGGGGTTCGGGGACACCACCGACTTCCCGCAGATCAAGGAGCACTACTACGTGGTGCACGCCGACATCAACCCGACGCAGGTCATCCCGATGGGGCCCGACACCCGCAACTGGCTGACCCCGCACGGGCGCGAGGAGCTCGGCGGCTCACCGTTCGGCGACGGGACGCCGCCCGGCCCGGTGGCCCCCGGCGAGGAGGTGCCGGAGTCGCACGGCCCGGGCGGGATCGGCCACCGCCCCGACGAGGAGCGGCAGTCCTGAGCCCGGTCGGCGGGGGCGGTCAGCAGCCGCCTCCGCCGTCCCCTCCCCCGCCACCACCGCCGGCGTCGAAGCCACCACCGCCGCCGTCGGCGGCGGTGTAGCCGGCGGCGCCGCCCGCCAGGTAGCGGCCGGAGTGGCCGCGGCCGACGCCGTAGCCGCCGGCGGCGTCCCAGGAGCCGCCCCGCCGCTCGGCGCGGACGCGGTTGCGCTGCTGTGCCAGTGCCAGGAGGAGGACCACCGCCACCGCGGCGATCACCACGACTGCCGTCATGGCGGAACGGTCCCGCATCCGGCTCGTGCGCGCCAGGGACCTCCGGCTCGGCGGCGCTCAGTCGCCGCCGCCACCGCCTCCGCCGCCGTCCCCGCCGCCACCGCCGTCGCCGCCGCCCCAGCCGCTGTCGGAATGCGAGTGCGAGCCGCCGTCGTAGCCGTCACCGCCGTACCACGTGCCGCCGTCGCCACCGCCGCTGCTGCGGTGGCGCGGCCGGTGGTGGGGCGCGCGGAGGCGGTTGGTCAGCGCGCCGACAGCGAAGGAGAAGGCGACCGTGAGGGCGATCACGACCAGGACGACCGTCATGGGCGGCACTGTGCCCGATGGGTCCGCGGTGCGGGGGGATCTCCCGCGCGGTCAGGCGGCGGCCGGGGCCTCCGGCTCGGGCAGCTCGTCGCGGGGCCGGTCGAGCGCGGCGTGCGCGAGGGTCCCGAGGTCGAGCCACTCGAGCAGGAACCGGGAGCCGTGGACCTCGACGACCGTCGCGTCCTCCCGTCGTGGGACCAGGATCGGACGAGTCGTCATGACGTCATGACAGCACATCTCCGTGTCGAACGGGTGGCCTGTCGACGTCGCCGACGTGTCCGCCGAGAGGTCGACGGAGGCGGCGGTGCACCCACCGCCTCCGTCGGCCTGAGGATCGGGCGGGGAGGTCAGGGGTGCCCCGACGGCGCGGCCGTGCGTGGAACCCCCAGCCCCGATACCTCCCCGCCCGGTGGCCCCGGCCCAGCCGGAGGCCAGGACGGGGTCACACCCGGGAGGCAGCGCCCAGCGCGGCGATGTGGTGCGGGCAGGACCCGGACCCGGCCGGCGGCTGGAGCGCGCCTGGCGAGGAGGTCAGTCGGGCGAGAAGGAGGGGTCGCGCAGGTAGGCCGACGCGACCGCCGGGGCCGGCGCGGGCACGAGGAGCTCGAAGGCGCCCGGTGCCGGGAGCCCCGCCGAGAGGACGGCGGCAACCGCCGCGGGCCCACCGGACGAGGACTGCGAGGAGCCCGACGGCGCGCTGGGCGCGACGGGCGGCATGGTGCCGGTGTCACCGGCGGGCAGGGTCGGCAGCGGGAGTGGCGCCGGTGCCGGGGTGCGGTGGTTCCCAACCGGCTGCGGGGCCGCCGGCGCGGTTAGGTCCGCGGTGAGCGGGGCGACGGCCTCGGCGATCGAGCGGACGGCGACCGTGCGCACGTCGGTCGGGACGGGCAGAGAGGCTGCCGGAGCGGCCACCGTCGACGTCGTGATGACGACGGTGGCGGCCGGGGTCGGTGCGGTGGCCGCCGTGGCCGTGGTGGCCGTGGGCACCGTGGTGGCGACGGGCTGGACGGCGGGCGTCCCGGCCGTGGTGACCGGTTCGGCGACCGGGACCGTCACCGGCCGCAGCACCGGAGCAGCGACCTCGACGACCAGCGGCGCGACGGGGGCGACGGGAGCCGCGACCTCGAGCACCGGCGCGACGGCGGGTGCGAGCCCGGGCGTCGCGACCGCCTTTTCGACGGGGCTGAGCGCGGGCTGCGCGACCGTCCCGACGCCCGGGGCCGGCACCTCGACCGCCGGCGGGACGACGGCGTCGACCACCGGCGGCACGACGGCGTCCACCACTGGGGGAAGGACCTCGATGACCGGCCCGACGACCTCGTCGACGACCGGCACGAGGACCTCGATCACCGGCGGTACCACGGCGTCCACCACCGGCGTGACGACCTCGGCCACGGGCGGCACCACGGGATCGACCACCGGTGCCACGACCTCGTCGACGACCGGCACGAGCACCTCGACCACCGGCGGCATGACGGTGTCCACCACCGGCGCCACAACTTCGGTCACCGGCGGCACGATGGCGTCGACCACAGGCGTGACGACCTCGACCACCGGGGGCACCCCGGGCGTGACGACCTCGACCACCGGCGGCATGACGGTGTCGACGACGGGGACCACGACGCGGGCCACGGGCGGCACGACACCGCGGAGCACCGGCTTGACGACGGCGTCGACCACGGGCGTGACGCCGCGGGCAACCGGCGCCCCGACCGGCTTGAGGACAGGCGAAACGACCGCGGTCACCGGCTGCACCACCGGAGGTACGACCTCGACCACCGGCACCACGACGCCGGTGACCGGCTCGAGGACCGGCGGCACTGCTGCGTCGACCACCGGCGCCACGACCTCGACCACTGGCGGGAGGACGGCCTCGACAGCCGGTGGCACGACGGTCCCGACAGCCGGCGTGACGACCTCGGTGACCGGCTCGGTCACGCTCTCGACGACCGGGGCCACCACCTCGGTGACCGGCGGAACGACGGCCTCGACGACCGGGGCCACCACCTCGGTGACCGGCGGAACGACGGCCTCGACGACCGGGGCCACCACCTCGGTGACCGGCGGAACGACGGCCTCGACCACCGGAGCCACCACGTCGGTCACGGGCGCAGGCGTTCCCGCGGGAACGCCGCCGACCGGCTCGACGACGGTCTCGACCACGTCGGTCACCGGCTCGACGACGGGAGGCACGACCTCCTCGACGACCGGCGCGACCACCTCGGTCACCGGCTCGGTCACGGCGCCGACGATCGGCGCGGCCGGCTCCACCAGCTGCGCCGTCCCCGCGGGAACGTCGGCGACGGCCTCGACGACCGGCGCCGACTCCTCCGCGACCGGCTCGGCGACAGCCTCCACGACCGGCGCAGCCACCTCCGCGACCGGCTCGGTCACCGCGTCGACGACCGGCTCGACGGTCTCGACGACCGGCTGCAGCGTTTCCGCGGGAACGTCGGCCACGGCCTCGACGACCGGAGCGACAACATCCGTCACCGGCTCGGTCACCGCGTCGACGACCGGCTGCGCGACCTCCTCGACCACCGGAGCGTCGACCTCGGCGGCCGGCTCGGTCACGGCCTCGGCCACTCCCCCGAGCACCCCGCCGACCGGGGCCGGCGGGTCCTCGGCCCGCGCCCGGGAGTCGGAGACGGCGAGCAGGACCGCGTACAGGCACGCGACGAGGCCGGCGAGCAACAGCGCTCGCCTGAGCCACGCATGGGCGGTCTGCGCCGCCGGTGCCGAGCCGGTCCTCGCCACGGACGGAGATTAGATCCGTCCGGGTCCGTCCGCTCGTCGATCACGCAGATCTCAGACGATCCGGATCCGGAGCCGCCGGAACCCGCGCCCCTTGTTCTCCAGCTTCACCACCTCGACCCGGCCGACCATCGCCGTCGAGGCCACGTGCGTACCGCCGTCGGCCTGCAGGTCCAGGCCCACGATGTCGACGATCCGCACCTGCTCGATGTCGGGCGGCAGCAGGTCGGTCGCGGTGCGGATGAGGTCCGGGATGGCGTAGGCCTCCGCGCGGGGCAGCGTGCGCACCTCGATGCGCCGGTCGGCGGCGATCTCGGCGTTCACCGCCTCGGCGATGCGGTCGCGGAAGTCGGCCGGCACCTCGGGCAGGTCGAAGTCCATCCGCGCGGTCAGCGGCTCCATGTTGCCGCCGGTGACCTTCGCGCCGAAGTCGCGCAGCACGACGCCGGTGAGCACGTGCAGCCCCGAGTGGGTGCGCATGAGCGCGGTGCGCCGCTCGTCGTCGAGGGCCCCGCGCACGGTCGTCCCGGGCGGCGGCAGCGGGTCGCCCTCGACCGGGACGAGGTACAGCTCGTCGCCCTTGCGCGTACCGGCGATCCGGGTGCGCACCCCGCCCCACAGCAGCACGCCCTCGTCCGGCGGCTGCCCGCCGCCGCCGGGGTAGAACGCCGACCGGTCGAGCACGATCCCCTGCTCGGGGTCGGCGGCGACGACGGTGGCGTCCCACTCCCGGACGGTGGCGTCGTCGAGGTCGAGGCGGTGGGTGTGCCCGTGCAGGTCAGCGCTCACGGGACGGCATCCTGCCGAACGCTCAGGCGGCCGGGCGGAGCTCCTCCGCGCGGGCGAGGAACGCCTCCACCAGCCGGGCGCAGGCCGCGGCCGACTCCGGCGCCCGCTCGGCGATCTCCCGCCGCAGCGCGGGCACCAGCGCGGCGGCCTCCGGCGGCGGCGGGCCGGTGAGCTCCCAGGTCTCCTCCCACGCCGAGAAGGCGCCGGGGTCGATCTCCGGGTGGAACTGCACGCCCAGGTGCGGGCCGGAGACGAACGCCTGCACCGCGCGCCCGGTCCGGGCCACCTCCACCGCGCCGGGCGGCACGGTGAACCGGTCGCCGTGGTACTCGAACCACGGCCCGGCCGGGACCAGCGCGGGGTCGGCGGTCTCGACGTCGAGGAAGCCGTGCTCGCCGGCCGGCGCCTGCGCCACCACCCCGCCGAGCACCCGCGACAGCGCCTGCCCGCCGAAGCAGACGCCGAGCACCGGCGTCCCGACGGCGACCGCCCAGCGCAGGTACGCGAGCTCGCCGGCCAGCCACGGGACGGTGTCGTCGTAGGCGGCCGCACCGGACCCCATGACCACCACCGTGCGCAGCGCCGCCGGGTCGGGCAGCTCGGTCATCAGGGGCGAGGGTCCGACGGTCGTGCCGACGACGACCTCCAGCCCCTGGACCTCCAGCGCCGGGCGGAGCGTGCCCACGAGGCGGTGCCCGCGGGAGGGATCGGCGTCGTGGACGAGGACGAGAGCGGTCGTCACGGGTGCAGTATCGGCAGGTGCCCGAGGAGCCCGGACCGACGACGGTGCGGACCGTCCCCACCGGCGACGTCGACCTCGCGGCCACCCTGGGCGCGGTCGCCTGGCTGCCCGGCGACCCGACGGTGCGGGTCGGGGCGAGCCGGTTCGAGCGCGCCACCTGGACGCCGGAGGGCCCCGGCACCGTCGTCGTCACCTGGGACGGCGGCAGCGCGCGGGTCGAGGCGCACGGCGACGGCGCCGGCTGGCTGCTCGAGCGCGCGCCCCGGCTGCTCGGCTGCGAGGACGACGTGACCGGCTTCGACCCCGCCACGCCACCGCTGCGCGACCTCTGGCGCCGGCACCGCCGCCGGCGCATCGCCCGCACCGGCACGCTCTGGCACGACCTGGCCTGCCTGGTCGTGCAGCAGCGGGTCAGCCGCGCCGACGCCGCCGACCAGTGGCGCCGCCTGGTCAGCGCGCACGGCTCCCCCGCGCCCGGCGTCCCGGGCCTGTGGGTGCCGCCCGCGCCGGAGGTCGTCGGCCGGCTGTCGACGCCGAGGCTGCACCTCACCGGCCTGGAGCGGCGGCGGGCGCAGACGCTCGTCACCGCCGCCGTCGCGCTGGCCCGGCACCAGGACCTCGCCGACGGCGACGTCGCCGCGGGGACGGCGGCGCTGCGCAGCGTGCCGGGCGTCGGCCCGTGGACCACCGGCTGCCTGGCCGCGCTGACCTGGGGCGACCGCGACGCCGTCATCCCCGGCGACAGCGGCATCCCCTCCCTCGTGGCGTGGGTGCTCGCGGGCCGCAGGCGGGCCGACGACGCCGCGATGCTCGAGCTGCTGGAGCCGCACCGCCCGCACCGCTACCGGGTGCTCGGGCTGGTCATGGCCAGCGGGCGGAGGCCCCCGCGCCACGGGCCGCGCGGACGCAGCGAGGACATCACCCGGCTGTGAGCCACTGCACACCGCACCAGCCGGTGCACGGTGGGTCACGGACGTCCCGGGCGCGTCGCACAGGCGCTCCCGGTGATCGGCGAGAGCGAGCACGCTGACCGGGCGGCGGTGCCGCGCGGGCGCCGCCGTCTGTGACAGGAGGACGGCATGTACGCACGCTCGACCACGCTCACCGGTGCGCCCGCCACCATCGACGACGGCATCGCCCACGTCTGCGACGAGGTCATGCCCGCGATCACCGCGATGCCCGGCTGCATGGGGATGTCGATGCTGGCCGACCGGGCGACCGGCCGGTGCATCGTCACCTCCTCCTGGCGCGACCTCGCCGCGATGCGCAGCAGCGCCGACGCCGTCCGCGGGCTGCGCGAGCGCGCCGCGTCGGTGTTCGGCGGCCCGCCCGAGGTGCACGACTGGGAGGTCGCGGTCATGCACCGCCGCTCCGAGTCGCCGTCGGGCGCCGGCTGCCGGGTGACGTGGTTCCGCATGGAGCCGGCCGCCGTCGACCGGGTGCTCGACGCCTACCGCTCGGTGATGGTGCCGCGCATGGAGGACTACCCCGGGTTCTGCAGCGTGAGCCTGTTCCTCGACCGCGAGGAGGGCCTGGCCGCCTCCGCGGTGGTGTTCGAGGACCGCGACTGCATGGAGGCCAGCCGCACCCACGCGCGCGCCAGCCGTGACGACTTCGCCCGCCTCATGAAGGTCGCGATCATCGACGCCGACGAGTTCGACCTCGTCCTCGCCCACCTGCGCGTGCCCGAGACGGTGTGACCCGTCCCGGGCACGCGGGAGGACGGCCCTAGACGACGGCGGTGAAGGCCGGCCAGACGTCGTCGGGGCCGGCCGCCACCAGCGCGGCACCGAGCGTGCGGGACCAGGTCAGCTCGGAGCCGGCCTCGTCGCGCCACGACCAGCAGCGCCGGGTGAGGTGGTGCAGCCGGTGCTCCTGGGTGAACCCGATCGCGCCGTGCACCTGGTGGGCGAGCTTGGCCACCCGCTCCACCGCCTCGCCGGCCCGCACCTTGGCGGCCGCGGCGGCCAGCGGCAGGGTCTCCTCGCCGCGGCCGAGGGCCTGGACGGCGGCGTCGACGAGCGCGGCGGTAGCGGTGACCTCGCCGGCCATCTGCGCGAGCTCCATCTGGATCGCCTGGAACTTGCCCAGCGGCCGGCCGAACTGCACCCGCTCGCCGGCGTACTGCACCGTCCAGGCGAGCACCTGCTGCAGCGCCGCGGAGATCTGCACCGCGCGGGCCAGGGCGTAGCGGGCACGCAGCTGGGCGGCCCGCGCCGGGTCCAGCAGCGCGCCGGGCACGCCGACGCCGTCGAGCACGAGCGAGCCGCGCGGCTCCCCGGCGAGGTTGACCGCACGCGACGCCGTCAGTCCCGAGGCGTCGACGACGGCGAGCACCGCGCCCTCGATGCCGGCCGGCGGGGTGGCGAGCACCGCGACGTGCCGCGCGACGCCGGCCCACGGGACGTCGGTGGCGGTGCCGGTGAGGACGAACCGACCGGGGCCGTCGCCGTCGTCGGAGGGCTCCGCGGCCACCGTGCCCTCGAACGCCACGGTCAGCGGCTCGTCGGGCGAGGGCAGGTCGAGGTCGGCGGCCACGAGCGCGGGCCCGGCGACGAGCAGCTGCTCGGCCACCGGCACGGCGCCGGCCCCGGCGGCCAGGGTGCGCACGACCGCGACGGCGTCGGCGAGCTCCCCGCCGGAGCCGCCGGCCTCCTCGGGCAGCCCGACGCCGGTCAGCCCGGCGTCGGCCAGGGCGGCCCACAGGCCCTCGTCCCACGACCGCTCGGCGGTGAGCACGAACGGCTCGTGCCCGTGGAGGATCTCCCGGACGGTCTCGACCACCAGGTCCTGGTCGGATGCCATCAGCGCAGCCCCAGCCCTCGCGCCACGATCCCCTTGAGGATCTCGTTGGTGCCGCCGCGCAGCGTGTAGCCCGGCGCGTGCAGCTGCGCCTCGGCCAGCGCCCGCCCGAGCGGGTCGGGGCTGTCCAGCGACGCCGGCACGTCGGCCACCCGGCGCACCTCGTCGACGACGTCCTGCTCGAACGTCGTCCCCACGTCCTTGACCAGCGCGGCCGGGATGTCGGGCAGCTCCCCGCGGTCCAGGGCCGCGGCGATGCGCAGCGACAGCTGGCGCAGCGCCAGCGCCCGTGACGACAGCCGGCCCAGCGTGGCCAGCTGCGCCGGGTCCTGCGTGGCGGCGGCGCGGCGGCCGAACTCCGCCAGCAGCGGCCAGGTGGACAGGAACCGCTCGGGGCCCGATCGCTCGAACGCGAGCTCCGCGGTCACCTGGTGCCAGCCGGCGCCCTCGGTGCCCAGCAGCATGTCGCCGGGGACGACGACGTCGCTGAACACGACCTCGTTGAAGTGGTGGCCGCCGTCGAGGATGCGGATCGGGTTGATGGCGATCCCCGGCAGCGACAGGTCGACCAGCAGCTGGGTGAGGCCCTGGTGCTTGCCGCGCGGGCCCTCCCCGGGCGGGCCGGTGCGCACCAGCACGATCGCGTAGTGCGAGTGGTGGGCGTTGCTCGTCCAGACCTTCGCGCCGTTGACGACGAAGTCGCCGTCGGCGTTGCGGGTGGCCCGGGTGCGGATGGAGGCGAGGTCGGAGCCGCTGTCGGGCTCGCTCATCCCGATGACGAAGTAGCACTCCCCCGCGGCGATGCGCGGCAGGATCTCCTTGCGCTGCGCCTCGGTGCCGTAGCGCAGCAGGTTCGGCCCGGACTGCCGGTCGGCGATCCAGTGCGCGGCCACCGGGGCGCCGGCGGCGAGCAGCTCCTCGGTGACGGCGTAGCGCTCCTGCGCGGTGCGCTCGTGGCCGCCGTACTCCTTCGGCCAGGTCATCCCGAGCCAGCCGCGGGCGCCGAGCTTGCGGGAGAACTCCGGGTCGACGCCGGACAGCCAGGTGTCGACGTGCGTGCTGAAGCTGCCGGCGGCGAGTTCCTCGGCGAGGAACTGGCGCACCTGGAGCCGCACGCGCTCGGCGGCCTCGGACGGTGGCGCGGGCGCCAGGGTGAGCTGGTCGGTGGTCATGCGGTCTCCCACGTCGGCGTGGCAGTGGTCACCGTCGGTTGTACAGGTCACCGACGTGTCGCACCCGCGGGCGGGGGTGTCGGATGTCCCACTCCCGCGAGTGCATCCGGCCGTGCACCCGACGCGCCCGCGGGTCAGGAGCGGTCGTCGCCCGGGAAGGCGTCGGCGGCGAGCCGCCGCAGCTCCGCGACCGCGTCGCCCGCGGCGACCGCCAGCCGCCCGGCCGCCTCGGACACCAGCCGGCGGACGGTCGCCGGGTCGAAGCCGAGGAACTCCCCGATCCCGGCGGCGACGTCGGCCCCCGGGAAGGCCGCGGGCGGCTCGGCCCCGGACCGCTCCGGTGACCAGCGCATCGCGTCCCCGGAGACGGTCAGGTCGGCGCCCGCGCCGTCGAGCGCGTCGGACAGGTCCCCCGGCTCAGGTCCCACGGCCGCCTCCTCGCGGGTGGGCGCCGGCGCGACCGGCGCTACCGGGATGGTCCGCCCGCGGGGACCGGGCGTCCACCGGTCAGGACAGCCGGGTCAGGGCAACCGGGTCAGGGCAACCGGGTCAGGGCCAGCAGCGCGACGTCGTCGGCCCGGCGCGGCCCGGTGAGCGCGGCGAGCAGCCGGTCGGCCAGCACGCCGGGGTCGGCGTCCCCGCCGTCGCGGGCCGCGTCGGCGGCGACCGTGCGCAGCCGGGCCAGGCCGTCGTCGAGGTCGGCCGTGCGGCTCTCCACCAGCCCGTCGGTGTAGAGCACCAGGGTGGCGCCGGGCAGCAGCACGCCGGTCCACTCCGGCGCCGGGCCCGGCGGCGCGCCGAGCAGCCGGCCGGGGACGACGTCGAGCAGCTCGGCCCGCCCGCCGGCGACCACCAGCGGCGGGAGGTGCCCGGCCGACGCGATCCGCAGCGCCCCGGTGGCCGGGTCGAGCCGGGCGAACAACGCGGTGGCCATCCGCGGCAGGCCGAGCAGCGGCCAGCTGCCGTGCAGCCGGTCGACCAGCTCGGCCGGGCCCGGCCGCTCGGCCAGCAGCGCGCGGTGCACGCTGCGCAGCTGGCCCATCGTGGCGGCGGCGGTGACGTCGTGGCCGACGACGTCGCCGACGGCCAGCGCCACGTCGCCCTCGGGCAGCGGCACGACGTCGTGGAAGTCGCCGCCGACGTCGGCGCCGCGGCTGCCCGGCAGGTAGCGCGCCGCCACCGCGAGGCCGGGCAGGTGCGGGGGCGCCGGCGGCAGCAGGCTGGCCTGCAGCGTGTGCGACGTCCGCGACTCCAGCTCGAAGCGCGCGGCGACCTCCATGCCCTGCGCCATCTGCAGCGCCAGCTGCTCGGCGGTGTCGACGTCGGCCTCGGTGAACGAGCCGCGCCGGACGTCGTTGCCCAGGGTGATCACCCCGAGCGGCCGGTTGTCGACCACCAGCGGCACGCAGATGAGGTCGGTGACCTCCAGCGCCCGCGAGATCGCCAGGTGGCCGGGGCCGGAGGTGAACCGCGCTCGCAGCGCCTCGTCGATGCCGCGCAGCCACACCGTCCGGCGGCCGACCATCGCCTGCACGCTCGGGTGGGAGCCGTCGCGCCGCGGCAGGTGCACGTCGCGCAGCTCCTCGATGAGCGACCGGCGCGTCGGGTCGGCGTGCGCGACCACCGGCTCGGTCAGGCCGTGCTCGGTCACCAGGTCGATGACGCACATGTCGGCCAGCCGCTCCACCGCCAGCCGGGCGAGGCCCTCGCTGGTCTCGGCGACCCCGTGGCCGGCGGCCATCAGCCGCGCGGCGTCGAGCAGGAACGCCGAGCGGGTGGCCTGCCGGGCGGTCTCCTCGTGCAGCCGGACCCGCTCAAGCGCCTGCCCGGCCTGGCGGCCGAGGGTGGCCAGCAGGTCGGCGTCGGCGGGCGCGAGCGACCCCCGCGTGCCGGGCTCGGCGAGGCTGATGAGGTCGCTGTCGTCGGTGACGCCGAGGACGAGCACGAGCGCCCCGAGGTGCCGGTCGTCGGTGGCCGACACCGGCACGACGACGATCGCCTCCTGCCCGGCCTCCGCCAGCAGCTCCGCCAGCAGCGGCCAGCGCCCCCGCAGCCCCGGGCCCAGCGGCACCGTGCGCACCCCGCCCGTGCGCACCAGCTCCGCCCCCGCGCCGGCGGCCTCCGCCATCGCGGCGAGCAGCTCGGGGCCCAGGCCGTCGGCCGCGGCGAGCTGGACCGGCACCGGCCGGCCCTCGACCGGGCGGCCCGGCCCGCCCGCCGCCAGCCACAGCCCGGCGCCGCCGGCCTGCACCGCCTGCCGGGCCCGGCGGACGACGACGTCGGCGACGTCCGCGGGCGTGGCCGCGGCGGCGAGCTCGGACACCACCTGCTGCAGCGTGCGGGCGCGCCCCTCGGACTCCTCGGCGGCCCGTTGCGCGGCGAGCAGCGCCCGCTCGTAGCGCCGCCGCGAGGTGGCCTCGAACACGGTGGCGCGGATGAGCAGCGGCCGCCCGTCGGGGTCGCGGACCTCGACGGCGTTGACCAGGCACGGCAGCACCGACCCGTCGGCGCGGACGACGTCGAGGGCCACCTCGCGCACCGCGCCCTGCAGCCGCAGCAGCGGCGCGAGGTGGGTCTCGTAGTAGACCCGCCCGCCCGCGCTGAGCAGGTCGGGCAGCCGGCTGCCGCGGATGTCGTCGGGAGCCCGGCCGGTCCAGGAGCAGAACGTGCCGTTGACCTTGACGACCCGTCCGTCCGGGACCATCGACAGGTACCCGCAGGGCGCGTTCTCGTAGAGGTCGGCGGGGTCCTCCTCCAGCAGCCGCGCCAGCCCGCCCGCCCCGTGCTCCCCCTGCACCGGCGCTCCCTCAGGTCCCCGCGAGGAGGAAGGTCCGGATCGCCGCCGCCGTCTCCTCCGGCGCGGACAGGTGCGGGCAGTGGCCGGTGGCCGCCAGCTGGTGGAAGACGCTGCCGGGCACGTGCGCGTGCACGTACCGACCGACGGGCTCGGGCGCGATCGTGTCGTCGGTGCACTGCAGCACCAGCGTGGGCACGGTGACGGCGGGCAGGTCGGCGCGGTTGTCGGAGAGGAACGTGACCCGCGCGAACTGGCGGGCCACCCCGGGGTCGGTGCGGCAGAAGCTCTGCTGCAGCTCGGCGGCGACCTCGGGGTTGCCGGGCCCGGCGACGACCGGCGCCAGCGCCGCCGACCAGAGGTCCGGGTCACTGTCGAGGGAGTCCAGCAGGCCCGCGATGTCGGCGCGGCTGAACCCGCCGGTGTAGCCCTCGTCGTCGACGTACCGCGGGCTCGGCCCGACCATCACCAGCGCCCCGAACAGCTCCGGCGCCCGCCGGACGGCGAGCACGCCGATCATGGAGCTCACCGAGTGGCCGACCAGCACGACGTCGGAGAGGCCGAGCTCGCGGCAGATCTCGACGACGTCGTCGGCGTACCCGTCGAGTGAGGCGTAGCGCCGCGGGTCGTAGGCGCCGACGTCGGACGAGCCGGAGCCGACGTGGTCGAAGGTGACCACGCGGTGGTCGACGGAGAAGTGCGGGACGACGGCCCGCCACATCGCCTGGTCGCAGCCGAAGCCGTGTGCCAGCAGCATGGGCCGGCCGGTCGGCGGGCCGCTCACGCGCACACAGTTCCGCGTGATCACGCTCACCGTACCGACCGTAACGGACGCCGCCGTCTGTGTCCCCGTCCCGTTCCACACCGGCGCGGGGCCGCAGGTCAGCGGGGTGCCCGGCCGGCCGGGGCGCCGGGGCGGGGACGCCGGGAGCCGGGTGCCGGGCGCGACGACGGGCCCGGCACCGGGTTCACCAGCGGGAGGTGCCGCAGTCGCGGCAGCGCTTCTTGGCCGTCGTGGTCTCGCCCTGGCAGTTCGGGCAGGACCAGGTGGCCCGGTCGGTGGTGCGCTCGGTCGGTCGCTCGGTGACGGTCGTGGTCATCTCTTCTCCCCTGTCGTCCGGGAGCCCCCGACGGTAGGCAGCCGGGATGACGGGGAGATGTCCTGCGGGTTGCGGAAGGTTCCGGATCTCCCCTGACTCCGCGTCCATCCCGCCACGGGGCGCTGGCGGCGCACTGGGAACGGGCTGCAAGCCGGCTCCCCAGTCGCGGCCCAGTCCCCTGCAGGCGGCGGGCGGGAGCGTCCTCCCCAGCGAGCCGGACCACGGCTCCCCACCGAGGAGGCACTGCCATGACCCGCACCCGCCTGACCCGCACGCTGCTCCGCACCGCCGTCCCCGTGGCCGCGATGGCCACGGTCCTGGCCACCGCCGGCACCGCGTCGGCCGACTCCTACGCCTACAACGCCTACGACACGGACTACAACGGCTACTACGACCAGTACGCCTTCGACGACAGCGGCGACGGGTACGAGGACACCTGGGCGATCGACTGGGACGAGAACGGCTACGTCGAGCAGGTCGCCGTCGACACCGACGGGGACGGCTGGGCCGACACGTTCGCCTTCGACAGCGACGAGGACGGCTACAGCGAGGAGGTCGGCGTCGACACGACCTACAACGGCCTGCCCGACGTGTGGGGCGCCGACAGCGACTACGACGGCTTCATCGACGCCGTGGCCTACGACCACGACGACGACGGCTACGCCGACTGGTCGGAGGCCGCCGTGCCCTCCTCCTACGCCTACGCGACGGTGACCTACGTCTTCGCCGAGGCCGACGGCTGGGCCTACTGGGAGGTCGGCGTGGAGTACGGCTACGGCCTGACCGGCGACCACGACAACGGCAGCACCGGCATCGCCGCCCCGGAGTCGGGCACGGTCGAGTTCTCCGGCAACTCCGCCGACGACGACGCCGCGTCCGACGCCTTCGCCGAGGCCCTGCGCACCCTGTTCTGACCGGGCCGATGAGTCCGGGGGCCGGCGCCGGTCGGGAGGACGTGAGCACCCTCCTCCTCGTCCCCGGCGCCGGCGGCCGCGCCTGGTACTGGCACCGCCTGGTCCCCGAGCTGGAGAGCCGCGGGCACCGGGCGGTGGCCGTCGACCTGCCGGCCGGCGACGACGCCGCGGGCCTGGAGCGCTACGCCGCGGTGGCGACGGCCGCCCTGGACGCGGCGGCCGGGAGCCCCCGGGACGGCGACGTCGACGGGGACGTCGTCGTGGTCGGGCAGTCGATGGGCGGGCTGAGCGCGCCGCTGGTGGCGGCGCGCCGGCCGGTGCGGCTGCTGGTCCTGCTCAACGCGATGGTCCCGCGGCCCGGCGAGACCGGCGGGCAGTGGTGGGAGGCGGTCGGCCAGGCCGCCGCCCGCGCCGAGCTGGCGCGGGCGCAGGGGCGCCCCGAGGACGACGACCCCGACAGCGACTTCTCCCACGACGTCCCGCCGGAGGTCTGGGCGGCCGGCGCGGACCAGCCGTTCGCGCAGTCGGGCACGCCGTTCACCGAGCCGTGGCCGCTGCCCGCCTGGCCCGCCGTGCCCACCCGCGTGCTGGCCGGGCGGGACGACCGGTTCTTCCCGCCCGCCCTGCAGCGGCGGGTGGCCCGCGAGCGGCTGGGTCTCGACGTCGACGAGGTGCCGGGCGGCCACCTGTGCGCGCTGAGCCGGCCGGCCGAGCTGGCGGAACGCCTGGACGGGCTCGTGCGGGAGACGACACGCCCACACGCGTGACGCGCGGCCCGCGACGGCGCAGGATGGACGGCCGCCCGTGGTGCCGGTCATCCGGTACCGCGCGGTCCGATCGCCACCCCGAGCACGAGGGAAGTGCATTGCCGGCCACCCCGTCCGACGTCGTCCCCGACCCAGAACTGGCCCGCGAGCAGGAGTACGTCAGCGACCTCTACGCCCGGCTCGACGCCGCCCGCGCCCTGGCCGAGCAGCGGTGGAGGCAGGCGATCACCTGGCCCGCCGTCGACCCGCAGGCGCTGCAGGAGCGCGACGCGACCGTCCGCTTCCACGGGGAGCGGATGGTCGCCCTCGACGCGGCCGAGGCTGGCCTGTGCGTGGGCCGCATCGACCGCGAGGACGACGGCGGCGCGCTCTACGTCGGCCGCATCGGCCTGCCCGCCGACGACGCGGGCGGCGACCCGGCGCTGGTCGACTGGCGGGCGCCGGCGGCGCGGCCGTTCTACGTGGCCACGCCGGTGCACCCGCTGGGCATCGTCCGGCGCCGGCACATCCGCACCCGCGGGCGCACCGTCGTCCGCCTCGACGACGAGCTGCTCACCACCGGCATCGCCGGGTCGGGGCTCACCGGCGAGGCGGCGCTGCTGTCGGCGCTGGACGCCTCGCGCACCGGCCGGATGACCGACATCGTGCGCACCATCCAGGCCGAGCAGGACCGGATCATCCGCAGCGACGCCGCCGGCGTGCTCGTCGTCCAGGGCGGGCCGGGCACCGGCAAGACGGCGGTGGCGCTCCACCGGGCGGCCTACCTGCTCTACACGCACCGCGAGCGGCTGGCCCGCCGCGGGCTGCTCGTCGTCGGTCCGACGCCGACCTTCCTGCGCTACATCGCCGACGTGCTGCCCTCCCTCGGCGAGACCGGCGTGCTGCTGGCCGGGCTGGGGCAGCTGCGGCCGGGCCTGGACGCGCGCGGCGAGGAGTCGCCGGAGACCGCGGCGGTCAAGGGCCGGCTGGAGATGGTCGACGTGCTGCGCGCCGCCGTCCGCGACCGCCAGGTGGTGCCCGACGCGCCGGTCGAGGTCGTCGTCGACGGCTTCCCGCTCAAGCTGCGGCCGATCGACGTCAGCCGGGCGCAGGCCGCCGCCCGCAAGGCCGACCCGCTGCACAACCTGGCCCGGCCGGTGTTCGTGCGCCGGGTCGTCGACCTGCTGACCCGCCGCTACGTCGACCGCATCGGCGCCGGAGTGCAGGCCGGGCCCGACCTGCTCGACCGGGAGGACGTCGCCGCCCTGCGGAGCGAGGTGGCCCAGGACCCCGGCGTGCGCTCGCTGCTCGCGCGGCTGTGGCCGGTGCTCACGCCGGAGCGACTGCTCACCGACCTCTACGCCGACCCCGCGCGGATCGCCACGGCCACCGCGGGCTGGTCCGACGCCGACCGGGCGCTGCTGCACCGCCCGCGCCCGTCATCCGCCCACCCGGCGGCGTGGACCCCGGCCGACGTGCCGCTGCTCGAGGAGGCCGAGGAGCTGCTCGGGTTCGACGACAGCGCGCAGCGGGCCCGCGCCGACCGCGACCGGCAGCGCGCGCTCCGGCGGGCGCAGGAGACCCTCGACGTGCTGCACGGCTCGCGGTCGGTGGACCTCGAGGACGAGCACCTGGAGGCCGAGGTGCTCAGCGCCGGCGACCTGCTGTCGGCCGAGGACCTCGCCGACCGGCAGCGCGAGGTCGACCTGCGCACCACCGCCGAGCGGGCCGCCGCCGACCGCACCTGGACCTTCGGGCACGTGGTGGTCGACGAGGCGCAGGAGCTCTCGCCGATGGCGTGGCGGCTGCTGGTGCGCCGCTGCCCCACCCGGTCGATGACCGTCGTCGGCGACGTCGCCCAGACCGGCAGCCTGGCCGGCACCGACCGGTGGGAGGCGGTGCTCACCCCGCACGTCGGCAACGCCTGGCGGCTGGAGGAGCTGACCGTCAACTACCGGACGCCGGCCGAGGTGATGGCCGTGGCCGCCGACGTGCTCGCCGCGACCGGCACCGGCCTCACTCCCCCGCGGTCGGTGCGCACCGGCGGGGCGCCGCCGGTCGCGGAGGTGACCGGCGAGTCGGGCCTGGCGTCGCGGGCGGCGTCGGTCGGGGCGGACCTGGCCGCCGGCGAGGGGACGACGGCGCTGGTCGTGCCGCCGGGCCGTCGCGACGAGGTGGTGGCGGCGCTCGCGGAGCTGCGACCGGACGTGCAGTCGGGCCCGGACGCCGACTCCTCGCTCGGGCCGGTCGTGCTGCTGCCGGGCGAGGCCAAGGGGCTGGAGTTCGACTCGGTCGTCGTCGTGGACCCGCAGGGCGTGCTCGACGAGGGCGTACGCGGACTCAACGACCTGTACGTGGCGCTGACCCGGGCCACCCAGCGGCTGACGGTGCTCTCCCCCGGCCCGCTGCCGGCCGTGCTCGGGGCGCTGGAGCCTGCGGCGGCCTAGTCCTCTCGAGCGGAGTCGTGCTCTGCCCACGGAGACGGGGCAGAGCACGACTGCGCTCGGGGAAGGGCACCTGCTCCCGGGCGGTCCCGGTGGCCGGGGCCGCTCAGGAGGCAGGGCCGCTCAGGAGGCAGGGCCGCTCAGGAGGTCGTGGCCGCCGGTCGGAGGACGACGCCGCTGGCCGGGCGGGCCGGGATGCGGTGCAGCGCGATGGTGAGGTCCTGGTCCTCCGGGATGTCGACCGGCGCCGCCGCCAGCCGCGGGGCGAGGGTCGCCAGCAGCGCGATGGTGATCTGCTCGCCCGGGCAGCGGTGGTTGGTGCGCGGGTCGCCGCCGCCCTGCGGCACCAGCTCGAACGCGCCGATCTCCCGGCCGAGGAACCGCTCGGGCCGGAAGGCGTAGGGCTCCTCCCACAGCGCCGGGTCGTGGTTCTGCCCGTACAGGTCGAGCAGCACCATCGAGTTCTCCCGGATCGTCTGCCCGCCGAACTCCAGCCGCTGCGGCGCCCGCCCGCCGATGAACGGCGCGAAGGGGTAGAACCGGCGCACCTCGTGCGCCCACGCCCCGGCGAACCCCGGGTCGGCCGAGGCGAGCTTCCCGCGGTACCCGGGCCAGCGGGCCAGCGCGTGCCCGCTGAAGGCCATGAACCAGGCGACCGCCGTCGTCGGGCGGATGACGTTGAGCAGCTCGACGGCGGCCACCCGCGGGTCGAGCAGCGAGCCGTCGGCGTCGCGGTGCGCGGAGACGACGGCCAGCACCGAGCCCTCCGGCGCGGGGAGCTCTCCCGCCCGCACGCGCTGCACGACGTCGGCCAGCCAGCGCTCGCGCCGGCCGCGTGCCCGCCGCGCCCGCCAGTGCCGGGGCCCGCCGGTGGCGAAGCCGTCGACCATCGCGAGCAGGTCCCGGGTCAGGGCCGGCACCTCGGCGTCGGTCACGGGGATGCCGGCCCAGCGGGTGACCGACCCGGCGATCACCTCGGCGGAGGCGTCGAAGAGCACCACCTGCGGCCGGGTGGCCCAGTCGCGCACGGCGTCGTCCCAGGCGGCCGCCGTCCGCTCCGCGAGGGCGTCGATGCCGGCGCCGTCCATGAGCATCGCCACGAACATCGCCTTGCGGACGCGGTGCGCCTCGCCGTCGAGGGTGTGCACGGCGCCCTTGCCGAACAGCGTGCCCTGCACCGGTTCGGGGATGGCGTGCGAGCGGCGCACGTGGTCCTCGTCGTAGAGGAACCGGGCGGCGTCGGGACCCTCGATGCCCACCGCCGGCAGGCCGCCCAGCCGCGTGCCGACCGCCTGCGCGCCGCGGGCACGGCGCAGGTCCGGCAACCAGGCGTACCCCTTGGCGAGCAGGGCCAGGGAGTTCTCGAGACGCATGCGTCCGCGGTGCCCCGGACGGCGGGCGGCCAACCGCTCAGCCGGGGCGCTGGGACTGCAGGCGGTCGTCGCGCGGCTCGCTGGCGGCGTCGGCGGGGCCGTCGGAGGCGTCCGCGTCGTCGCGGCGCCCCGCCGACCGCCCGTGCCCGAGCCGGCGCAGCAGCGCGCCCACCTCGGCGGCGGCCGACGTCGTCGCCACGCCCTCCGGCAGCCGCGCGGCCACCTGCTGCAGCGCCTCGGCGAGGTCGCGCTCGTCGGCGTCGAGCATCCCGCGGTAGGCGGGGTCGAGCAGGTAGCCGGTGGGCGGGGTGGACAGGCAGCCGATGAGGTCGAGCAGCACCTCGAGCCGACGCGCGGCCTCGGCGGGCGGGGTGCTGCCGCGCGACATCGCGACCGTCTCCACGTCCTGCTCCCACAGGCGGCTGCGGGCGGCGTCCTCCCGGAGCGCGAGCACGGTGCCGGTGCGGTGCCGGGGCTCGCGGCCCGGCCCGGAGACGGCGCTGCGCACCTGGTGGGCGATGCGGATGAGGTCGTCGTCGAGCATCGAGGTGCCCACGAACAGCACGTGCCGGGTGAGCAGCAGCGAGTGCAGGACGCCGGCCAGGGCGGCCCGCGAGTCGCCCAGCTGCAGGTACTCCTCGCGCGTGAGGACGACGCTCTCCGGGTGCGCGGCGTCGCCGTGCAGCTTGAGCAGCCACGGCTTGCCGGGCCGGGCCTCGTCGTAGGGCAGCACCGACAGCTCCCGGCCGATGTCGGCGGCGGCGAGCTCCACCAGCGGGTCGTAGTTCGTCGTCACGAACTCCTGCACCGGCAGGTCGGCGATCAGCGCGTGCGCCAGCGCGTAGGGCCCGGGGCCGAAGCGGTCCTGCACGAACTCCTGCAGCCGGTCGCGGCCGAGCTCGCGGGCCAGCAGCGCCGCGGAGTCCTGGGGCGGCAGCTGCGCGAGCCCGGCGCGCAGGTCCTCGTCGAGGCCGGAGCGGCCGGCGAGCTCGCCGAGCAGCTGCTCCCACGTGGGCAGGCCGGCCGCGGCGCTCACCCCCGCGCCGATGAACAGCGCCAGCTGGCCGCGCCGCGCGCGCTCCCCCAGCTGCTCGGCGAGCGTGCGCAGCGTGTCCGGCAGGTCCCAGCCGGTGTCCTCGCCGCGGCGGATGCGCTGGGCGGCGGCGAGGTCGCTGGGCCCGCGCAGCACCAGCGCGACGTCGAAGCCGTGCTCGTCGGCGGCCTCGCGCAGCACCGGCAGCAGCTGCTGCAGCAGGTCCCCGCGCCGCCCGGCCGCGCCGCCCCAGCCGGTGCCCAGCGCCGGCAGCCCGACCAGCCGGCGCGCCCGGCCGTGCACCGGCTCGGTCACCTCCCGGCGGGCGACGGCGGCCAGCGCCTCCCGGGCGCCGTCGAGCAGCCAGTCCAGGCCACGGCCGCAGTCGTCGACGGTGTCGAGCAGCCACGCCTGGCGCGGGCCCTCCCCCGGCACGGCCAGCACCCGCTCGTCGCCGGACCACGCGAGGTCCACGCAGACGCCCTCGTGGTCCTCCTCGGCGACCAGGTCGGCCGGGAGCAGGTCCCGCCAGCTCGCGGCCACCCGCAGCGTGCGGCCGGTGGGCACCAGGACGTCGTCGCAGGTCAGGCGGGTGAGGTCGGCGCCGACGACGAAGACGTGTCCGCTCACGCCCCTCCCCTACCCACCCCGCCCCCGGGGCGGAACGGGACCGGGGCGTTCCGCCTCAGGCGCTGCCGCAGCCCCCGGCCGAGCAGGCGCAGCCACCGCAGCCGAGCGGGCGGGCGGGCGCCGGCTGCCGCGCCACCGTGCGCAGCCCGGCCGCGGCGACCAGCAGCGGCACCCCGGCCACCCCGGTGGCCAGCGCCGCCACGACGGTGGCGACGTCGGCCGCGCGGCCGGTGCCCTGCACCAGCGCGGTGGCGGCCAGCAGGCCGCCGACCAGCAGCGCCCACACCAGCAGCGCCAGCCCGCCCCGCCGGGCGGCGCCCCCGCGGGCGAGCGCGACGGCGGCCGCGCCGACCAGCGCCAGCGGCACCCCGAGCAGCAGCACCCACCCGGTGAGCGGGGCGGAGAGGACGGCGACGGCCACCGCGGCCAGTCCCCCGGCGACGGCGAGCCCGCCGGGCAGCGCCGTCCCGGCCCGGAGCAGCTGCGCGCCGCGGGCGGCGGCGAGCACGCCCAGGGCACCCAGCAGCAGGCGGGCGCCGAGGTCGCCGGTCAGCACCGCGACGACGGCCACGACGGCGACGACGAGCAGCGCGACGCCGAGGGCGGCCCGCAGCGGCCAGGCACGGCGGGCGGCCTCCTGCTCGGTCGGCGCGGCCGCCGTCCGTCCCGGGGTCCCTGCTGCCGTACCTGCTGCCGTGCGTGCTGCCGTCGGGGTCGCCACGGAGGCCAGTGTCCCGCATCCGCCGGCCGGGGTGGCGGCGCACCCGGCAGGCGGGGCGAGGACGTGCGAGGCTGCACCGGCCGCGCAGCCCACCGCGGCACGGGACGACGGGAGGCGCGTGGCCGAGGAGGTCGCCCCCGCCGTCCGGCGTGCCGCGCGGAGTCCAGCGCTCCGCCACACCGCCCGCGCCGGCCTGCTCGGCTACGCGCTCATCCACCTGCTCGTCGCCTGGCTCGCGCTGCAGCTGGCGTGGGGCCCGGGCCGGGCACGCACCGCCGGGCGCTCGGCCGACTCCGCCGGGGCCCTCGACGTCCTGGCCGAGTCCCCACTCGGCGACGGCCTGCTCTGGGTGCTCGCCGCGTCGCTGGCCGGGCTGTGCCTGTGGCAGGCGGTGGAGGTGCTGCGCCACCACCGCGGGGTGCCACCGCCGGGACCGCGCCGCCGCGAGGCGCTCGGGCAGCTGGGCAAGACCGTCGGGACGGCGCTGCTCTACGGGTTCCTCGCCGTCTCCGCCGTCCGCGCCGCGTTGGGCGACCGGTCGGGGCGCCGCGAGGAGGAGGAGACGGTGCGCGGCGTGCTCGGCTGGCCCGGCGGCCAGGTGCTCGTGGTCGCCGTCGCGCTGGTCGTGGTCGGCATCGGCGCCTACCACGTGCGCAAGGGCTGGCGGTCGGACTTCCTGGGCGAGATCGAGCTGTCCACCGTCACCCCGGCCCTCCGCGCGCTCACCCACCGCGCGGCCCAGGCCGGGTTCGTGCTCAAGGGCGTCGCGCTCGTGCTCGTGGGCGCGGTGGTCGGCTGGGCGGCGGTCACCGTCGACGCCGACAGCGCCACCGGCCTCGACGGCGCCCTGCGCACGGTGGCCACCTCGCCGGTCGGCCCGGCCGCGCTGACCGTCGTCGCCACCGGGCTGGCCGCCTTCGCCGTGTACCTGCTGGCGCGGGCCCGGCACCCCGTCGGCTGAGCCCGCGCGCTCGACCCGCGCGGTGATCGTCTCCGTGCCACGCTGAACGGCGCACGGGGGTGCGACGACGGGAGGCCAGACGATGAGCGGTACGGGGTCGGTGACGGGCGCGGCCGGCCGCGCGGGCAACAGCGACGCACTGGAGAACCTGGCCCGGGTCGGGTTGATCGCCTACGGCGTCGTCCACCTGCTCATCGCCTGGCTGTCCCTGCAGCTGGCGTGGGGCGGCGGCGGCCAGTCCGCCGACCAGTCCGGCGCGCTGGCCACCCTCGCGGAGTCGCCGGTGGGCAAGCCGCTGCTGTGGGTGCTCGCGATCGGCCTGGTCGCGCTGGCGCTGTGGCAGGCCGCGGAGGTGTTCCGCTGGCGGTCGGGCTGGTCGGCGTCGGGCGACCAGCGGAAGAAGGCGCTCGGCCGCTCGGGCAAAGCGGTGGCCAAGGCCGTCGTCTACCTCGTCCTCGCGGTCACCGCGTTCCGCGCCGCGACCGGCGGCGGGCAGTCGAGCTCGGGCCAGCAGCAGCAGACCGCGGCCGGCGTCTTCGGCTGGCCCGCCGGGCGCTGGCTGGTCGGGCTGGTGGGCCTGGTCGTCGTCGGCGTCGGGATCTACCACGTGGTCAAGGGCGTGACGAAGAAGTTCCTCGAGCAGGTCGACCTGTCCTCGGCGCCGCAGTCGGCGCGCCGGACGGTCACCCGCCTCGGTCAGGTCGGCTACCCGGCGAAGGGCGTCGCGCTCGGCGTCGTCGGCGTCCTGTTCGTCTGGGCCGCGGTCACCTTCGACCCCGCCAAGGCCTCGGGCCTCGACGGCGCCATGCGCACCATCCTCGACGCGCCGTTCGGCCGGGTCCTGCTCACCCTGGTCGCGCTCGGCATCGCCGCGTTCGGCGCCTTCTGCTTCGTCCGGGCCCGCTACCCCGAGCGGACGTGACGGGCGGTCTCCTCGCCCGGGTGCACCGCGCGGTCACCGCCGCCCGCGAGGTCACCGACCACCCGGTCCTGCGCGCGCTCGCCCGGGTCGGGCTGGTCGCCTACGGCGTGGTGCACCTGCTCATCGCCTGGCTGACCTGGCGGGTGTCCCGCGGGGCGGAGGAGGCCGACGCCGACCAGACCGGCGCGCTGCACGCGGTGGCCGGCACGCCCGGCGGCGGGGTGCTGCTCTGGGCGATCGGGCTGGGCCTGCTCGCGCTGGCGCTGTGGCAGGCCGGGGAGGTGCTGCTGTGGTGGCACGGCGTCCTCGACGGAGCGCACCGGCTCCGCGCCGCCGTCGTCTGCGCCAAGTGCCTGGCGAAGTCCGCCGTCTACGCCGTCCTCGGGGTCACCGCGCTGCTGTTCGCCGTCGGCGCGGAGTACGAGGCCGGCGCGCGGCTGCGGGAGCTCACCGGCGAGACGCTCGAGGTGCCCGGCGGCGCGGTGGCCGTCGGCGCGGCGGCGGTCGGCATCGTCGCCCTCGGCCTCTACTCGCTGTGGCGCGGGGCCACCGGCGGCTTCATGAAGGACGTCGACCTGCCCGCCGCCCCCGACCGGTTCGAGCCGGTGATCGAGGTGATCGGCCGGGTCGGGTACGCGGCCAAGGGCGTGGCGTTCGGCGTCGTCGGCGTGCTGCTGTTCCGCGCCGCGACGACGGCCGACGTCTCCACCGCCACCGGCCTCGACGGCGCGATGACGGCGATCGGCCGCACGGGCGCGGGCCCGGCGCTGCTCGCCGTCGTGGCGGCCGGCTTCGCCGCGTTCGGCGTCTACGCCCTGGCCCGCGCCCGCTACCCCGACCGCGACCCGTCGTCCTAGGTGCGGGGGCCGCCGGCGACGTAGACGACCTGGCCGGACACGAAGCCCGCGCCCTCGCTGACGAAGAACGAGACGGTGTGCGCGATGTCCTCGGGCGTGCCGGCGCGGGCCACCGGGATGGCGGCGGCCCGCTCGGCCACGTACTCGTCCCAGTCGCGGCCGATCCGCTCGGCGGTCGCCTTCGTCATCTCCGTCTGGATGAAGCCCGGCGCGATCGCGTTGGCGGTGACGCCGAACTTGCCCAGCTCGATGGCGAGGGTCTTGGTGAAGCCCTGCAGGCCGGCCTTGGCGGTGGCGTAGTTGGCCTGGCCGCGGTTGCCGAGCGCCGAGGTGCTCGACAGGTTGACCACGCGGCCCCACTTCGCATCCACCATGTACTTCTGGCACGCGCGCGCCATGAGGAACGAGCCGCGCAGGTGCACGTGCATGACCAGGTCCCAGTCGGCGTCGGTCATCTTGAACAGCATGTTGTCGCGGGTGACGCCCGCGTTGTTGACCAGGACGACGGGCGGGCCGAGCTCGGCGGCGATCCGGTCGACGGCAGCCTGGACCTGCTCGGCGTCGCCGACGTCGGCCCCCACCCCCAGCGCCCGCCCGCCGGCGGCCTCGACGGCCTGCACGGTGTCGGCGGTGGAGGCCTCGTCGAGGTCGAGGACGGCGACGGCGAACCCGTCGGCGGCCAGGCGCAGCGCGGTGGCCGCGCCGATGCCGCGGGCGGCGCCGCTGACGATCGCGACGCGGGCGGGGGACTCGCTCATGGGGAGGCTCTCCTCGGGGTCGGGGGCTGCCGGCCGATCATGCCGGGCAGCCCCCGGACACGCCGGGCGAGGGTGTCACATGTCGGAGGAGTGTTACAGCCAGCGGCTCAGACGCGCTCGAGGACCGCGGCCAGGCCCTGCCCGCCGCCGATGCACATCGTCTCCAGGCCGTAGCGGGCACCGCGGCGGTCCATCTCGCGGGTCAACGTGGCGAGGATGCGCCCGCCGGTGGCGCCGACCGGGTGGCCGAGGGAGATGCCCGAGCCGTTGACGTTCATCCGCTCGGAGTCGGACTCGGTGAAGCCCCACTCGCGGGTCACCGCGAGCACCTGGCTGGCGAAGGCCTCGTTGAGCTCGATGAGGTCGATGTCGGAGAGCTTCAGGCCGGCCAGCTCGAGCGCCTTCGCCGTCGCGGGCACCGGGCCGATGCCCATGGTCCGCGGCGGGACGCCGGCCACCGCCCAGGACACGACCCGCGCCAGCGGCCGCAGCCCGTACTCGGCCGCCTTCTCCGGCGAGGTGACCACGCAGACGGCGGCGCCGTCGTTCTGCCCGCTGGCGTTGCCGGCGGTGACGGTGGCCTCCGGGTCGTCCTTGCCCATGATCGGGCGGAGCTTGGCGAGGGTCTCGACGTTCGAGTCGGGGCGGATGTGCTCGTCGCGCTCGACGACGGTGTCGCCCTTGCGGCCCCTGATGGTCACCGGGACGACCTCGTCGGCGAAGCGGCCCTCGGCCGTGGCGGCGGCGGCGCGCTGGTGGCTGCGGACGGAGTACTCGTCCTGCTCCTCGCGGCTGATCGAGTACTCGCGGCGCAGGTTCTCGGCGGTCTCGAGCATGCCGCCGGGCACCGGGTGGTTGACGCCGCCGGCGGTGACGCGACCGCGGGCCAGGCCGTCCTGCAGCAGCACGCCGGGGCCGGCCTTGACGCCCCAGCGCATGGCGGTCGAGTAGAACGGCGCGTTGCTCATCGACTCCGCCCCGCCGGCCAGGACGACGTCGGCGGCGCCGGTCTGCACCGACATGGCGGCGTAGAGGACAGCCTGCAGGCCCGAGCCGCAGCGGCGGTCGATCTGCAGCCCCGAGGCGGTCACCGGCAGCCCGGCGTTCAGCGCGGCGACCCGGCCGATCGCCGGTGCCTCCATGGTCGGGTAGCAGTGGCCGAGCAGGACGTCGTCGACCGACTCCGGCGGGAGGCCGGTGCGCTGCATGAGCGCCTCGATGACGGTGGTGGCGAGGTCCTGCACGGGCACGTCCCGCAGGGACCCCCCGAAACCCCCGACCGGGGTCCGCAGCGGCTCACAGATGACCGCGTCACGCACGGCGTCCTCCTCGGCTCCGGCGGGCACGGTCCCGCACCGACGCCGAGTGTGCTCTCCGCCTCAGGGAGCCGCGCAGCCAGGTCGCGGCCGGGTTCAGGCGGCGCCGGCGGTGCCCGGGTGGACGGTCTCGCAGCCCAGCAGGTCCCACAGGCCGGTGACCTGCAGCGCCCGGGTGACCGCGCGGGTGGCGACCAGGACGCGCATCGGGACGCCGGCCTGGTCGGCGGTGCGGTGGGCGACGGCGAGGGCGGACAGGCCGGCGGAGTCGAGGAAGGTGACCGCCTCGAGGTCCACGGTCACCCGGCGCGGGCGGTCGGCGAAGGCACCGTCGAGCGCCCGGCGCAGGGCCGGGGCGGTGGAGCAGTCCACCTCGCCGGCGCAGACGATGCGCACGGCGCCGTCCACCGGGATGGCGTCGACGGCGAGGAGTTCGCTGGTGGGCCCAGGGGAGACAGTGGTCACGGTGCGCCTCTCGGTCGAGGGCGAACCCGTGCGGAGGACAGCGGCTGGGGAGCCGTACCAAAGCGCGGAGTCCGGGACGGACGAGCACGGCTGATGTTGAACCGCACCTCGGACGGTAGGCCCGGGGCAGGTGGGACGCAAGGGTCCCGCCGGTGTGTCCACCGCGCGACACCGGCCGTCCACCTGCGGCGGGACGACGGCGACCGCCTCCTCCGCGGGGGCGGGGATACTGGTCGCCGTGAACGGTCGGTTGGCCCTGGCGGGCGTGGTCTGGGCGGCGGTCTCGGTCGCCGCGTTCGTCGCCATCGGCAACGTGATCGTGGCCGCCGGCCTGGTCGTGTTCGGGCTCGTGCTCCTCGTCGTGCTGGGGATGGCCAGCGACTGGGACAGCCACCCCGACTTCGAGGAGCGCGAGCTGTACCGCTCCCGCCGGCGCAAGGACAAGTGGGACCGCAACGCCGATGTCCGCGCCCGCGACCGGCAGCGCTGGGAGGCCCACCAGGCCCGCCAGGCGGAGAAGGCCGCGCGCCGGTCCCGGCAGGACTGAGCGCGACCGGGCACGGGACGCCCGGAGGGCAGCGGGGGCCCGGTAAATCCGTGGACGGCGTCCGCGGGGTGGTCCTACGGTCGTCGTCATGCGCCTCTGAGTCCTCCCGCGACCGAGTCCTGCCGCGTCCTCGCTGACGCCCGCGGGTCGAGCCCCGGCTCCCCGCTCCCCTCCCGCCCGTCCCCCGGGCGCGTCCCTGCCTGGCTGCCGGCTGCCCGCGGCCGGTCCGACCTCCACCCGGAGGCCCCCGTGTCACGTCCCCTGCGTCCCCTGTCCCCCGCGGCCGCCGCCGCCCGCGCCGCACTGCCCGCCGACGACGGGGCGGCGTTCGACCGGCTCGCGTCGGCCGTGCTCGCCTCGCCGTCGGCCGCGCTGGGCGCCGTCCTGCGCTCGGTGCTCCCCGGCACGGCCGGCATCCGCTGGCTGCGCACGGCGGGCCTGCCGCCGACCACCCGGGCGTCCGCGCTCACGGCCGGCCAGTGGCAGTCCCTGTACGAGTGCTGGCGGGCCACCGCGCCGGCCCCCTCCGCCGGCGGCCCCGCCGGCCGGCGGGTCGGCGGGCGGACCTCTGCGCACGGGCACGCGCCCGGCGCGATGGCCGCCCCGCGCTGGCACTGATCCGTCCTCGGCCGGTCAGCCGACCCCGTCCTCCGCGGCGAGGTCGGCCGACCGGCCGGGCTCGGCGAACGCCTCGGCCAGCGCCTGACGCAGCGGCCACGCCCCGTGCCGCCAGGCCAGCGCCCGGCCGAGCGCGGCGGGCGTGCCGTCCACGGCGTCGGGGCCCCCGTCGGTCCCGGGCCACCAGGGCACCGGCCGGCCGCCCGCGAGCAGCGGGGCGTGCACCTCCACCTCCCCCGCCAGCCCCGGCAGCCCGAGCCGCGCCGCGGCGAGATCCGCGCCGGGCAGGTCCGCCCACGCGTGCCGGCTCTCCGGCGCGCTCTCCACCGCCGCCCGCACCCGCTCGCTCAGCAGCGGCAGGTCCAGCAGGTCGGCCACCGCGCCCGGCGCGCCGCCGGCGGGCACGAGCGGCCCGTCGGCCAGCGGCTGCAACCACGGCGCGTCGAGGACGGCGACCGGCTCGCGCCCGGGGTCGGCGACCCGGTCCGGCGCCACCCGGACGCGCTCCGGGGGCTCGACGTCGAGGCCGTCCAGCGCCGCCGCGAGCCGCGCGTGCACGTCGCGCAGCACCGCCGCCGGGACCGTGCGCGCCGGGTCGCCGAGCCGCCCGAGCAGGTCGAGGGCGGCGTCGGGGTCGGCGAGCACGTCGTCGACGGTGGCCGGCGGCCGCAGCCGCGCGAGCACCTCCGGCGCGGCCCGCGCCGCTTCGTACAGCCCCTGCAGCTGCGTGCTCGCGGGGGAGCGGAGCCGGCCCGGCCGCTGCCCGTCGAGCACCGGGTGCGTGGCCAGCCACCAGCGCAGGTGGCAGGGCACGGTGACGGTGTCGAGCACCACGTCGGCCCACGCCTCGTCGGGCAGCGCGGCGAGCAGCGGCAGCGCGCCGGCCCAGTCGGCGACCAGGTCGAGGTCGCGGACGGTGGTCAGCGGCGGCCACGACGGCGGCGTCCCGGGCGGCAGCCGGTCGAGGACGGCGTCGGCCCACTCCCCCGCCCCGTCGACGTCGAGGTCGTCGGGGTCCTCGGCGCGCACCAGCGCGAAGGTCGACAGCACGCCCGCGGCCCGCAGCGCGGCGGGGTCGTGCGCGGCGGCGAAGTCCGGGTCGAGCGTGCCGAGCGCGCCGTCGCCGAGCACCGCGGCCAGCGGCGCCCCGGGCAGCAGCAGCTCCCCGGCCGGGGCCCAGGCGCCGTCGTCGTCGGGCAGGGCCAGCTCGGCGAGCCACGGCAGCTCGCCCGGTGCCGCGCCGGCCGCGGCGACCAGCGCCAGCACCGCGTCGGCGAGGTCGGCGGGGTCGCCGTCGTCGAAGCCCTCGTCGACGGCGTCGACCGACTCCTCGACGGCGGCGCGCACGGCCGGGTCGGCGAGCACCGCGGCGGCGGTGGCCGGCCGGGCGCCGAGCCGTTCGAGCAGCCGGCGCGCGGCGGGCGGGGCGACGGCGTCGGGGTGCGCGATGCGCAGCGACAGCGGCCCGAGCCGGCCGACCGGGAGGTCGTCGCCGGCGAGCAGCACGCCGGCCGGGCCGGGCGCGGTGCGGCCGTCGGCCAGCGGCACCGGCAGCGCGCCGAGCTCCTCGCGGTCGGCGGTCTCGAACGCGGCGTAGAGCCGCGCCCACCACGACGGCGGCCGCGCGACGCCGGCGACCGCCTCGACGACGCCGGCCGGTCCCACCCGGCGGACGCCGAGCGCGGCCAGGGCCGGGGCGGCGTCGTGGCGGGCCCACCCGGGCGGGAGCAGCCCGGGCACCACGCCGGTGAGGGCGCCGACGCGGTCGCCGGCGTCGTCGTCGAGGACGGCGGCGCGGCCGGGCGGCCGGCGGGTGCCGGCGTCGGCGACGGGCAGCCAGGCGGTCGCGCGCAGCCGGTCGAGGACGGCCGAGCCGAGGTCCGCGTCGAGCTCGGCGGCGGCCAGCCCGACGCGCGGCACGAGCGCGAGCACGGCCGGGTCGGGCGGGAGGGCGGTCACCAGGTCGGCGTAGGCCGCGGCGGCGGCGTCGACGAGGGCGGCGGTGACCGGCCCGGGCGCCACGTGCCGCCGGTCGGGCCCGAGCGGGAACGGGGCGAGGAGCCGGGCCGGCAGCGACAGCGGCTCGTCGCTCGGGGTCGGCGCGTGCACGACCGGGCGTCCGGGCGGCGGCACCGGGCGGCCGTCGTCGTCGAGCGGCACGGCCCAGGTGACGGTGAAGCCGCGCCGGGTGCGCTCCTCCACGGGCCGGTCGGCGAGCAGCGCCGCGGGCAGCTCGCCGCTGCGCTCGGCCAGCCGCCAGACGGTGGTGCGGTCGCCGTCGCGGACGCGCGCCAGCGGCGGGGTGCGGGTGCAGGCGAGCGTGCGCACGGCGCCGTCGACGACGACCTCGACCTCCCGCAGGCCCGGCAGGGCGAGCAGCAGCTCGGCCTCCAGGTCCTGCAGCGCGGCGCGGACCGCCGCCCGGGCGCCGGCGCGCAGCGGGAGCACGACCTCGGTGGCGAAGCCCTCCGGCGGCGCGCCCTCGGCCGGCCAGGCCAGCCGCAGCACCGGCACGGCGCCCTCCCGGCGGGCCAGCTCCCCGGCGAGCGCGGGGACGGCGGCCACCTCGGCCCGGGTGCGCCCGGCGCTGAACCGCACGCCGCCGGAGAGCGAGTGCACGGCCGGTTCGTCACTGACGGCGAGCACCGCGGCGAAGCCGACCCCGAACCGGCCGACCGTGGCCTCCTGGTCCCGCTTCGCCGACGCGCGCAGGCTCGCCAGCCCGGCCACGCCGTCGGCGTCCAGCGGCGCCCCGGTGTTGGCCGCGTGCAGCACCTCTCCCCCGCCGCCGACGGCCGCGAGCTCCAGCCGCAGCCGGCCCGGGACGCCCGCGCGGACGGCGGCGTCGGCGGCGTTCTGCGCGAGCTCGACGAGCAGCCGGTCGCGGTAGCCGCCGCGGACGAGGTCCTCCTCGGCGTTGGCGTCCTCGCGGAACCGCGCCGGGGAGTCGCCCCACGCGGCGAGCACGCGGCGGCGGAGCGCGGCGGTGTCGAAGGGGTCGGACACGGTCCGAGCATGGGTCCCGGACCGGACCTACGCGCCGGTAACTTGCGGGGTAACCTGCGCCACATGTCGCTCGCCGAGCAGTTGGACACGGTCACCGACGCCGCCGCCGGCACGGTCGACCGGCACGCCACCACCGAGACCTTCGAGTCGACGAACCCGGCCTCCAGCGCGGTCGTCGGCGTCTTCCCGGTCCACGACGCCGACGCCGTCCGGGAGACCGTGGAGCGCGCCCGCCCGGCCGCGCAGCGGTGGGCGGAACTCGGCTTCGACGGCCGGCGCGAGCGGCTGGCCGCCTACCGCGGCTACCTGGCCCGGCGCATGCACGAGCTCGCCGACCTGGTGCACCGGGAGAACGGCAAGCCGCACGCCGACGCGATCCTCGAGATCACCCTGGCGATCGACCACCTGGCCTGGGCCGGGGCGCACGCGCGGAAGACCCTCGGCCCGCGCCGGGTGCGCGCCGGGATGCTCGCGGCCAACCACGCCGCGTACCTGGAGTACCAGCCGCTCGGCGTCGTCGGCGTGATCGGCCCGTGGAACTACCCGGTGTTCACGCCGATGGGCTCGATCGCCTACGCGCTGGCCGCCGGTAACGCCGTCGTCTTCAAGCCGTCGGAGCACACCCCCGCCGTCGGCGCGTGGCTGGCCGCCGCGTGGCGGGCCGCCGTCCCCGACGTCGCCGACGCCCTCCAGGTGGTCACCGGGTACGGCGAGACGGGCGCGGCGCTGTGCCGGGCCGGGGTCGGCAAGCTGGCCTTCACCGGTTCCGCGCCCACCGGCCGCACGGTCATGGCCGCCTGCGCCGAGACGCTGACGCCGGTGCTCATGGAGCTCGGCGGCAAGGACGCGATGATCGTCGACGACGACGCCGACGTGGCCGCCGCCGCCGACGCCGCCGTCTGGGGCTCCATGAGCAACGCCGGGCAGACCTGCATCGGCATCGAGCGGGTGTACGTGGCCTCCCCCGTCTACGACCGGTTCGTCGCCGAGGTGACCGAGCGCGTGCAGGGGCTGCGCCCGGGGTCCGACGACGAGGCCGCGTACGGGCCGATGACGATGGCCTCGCAGGCCGACGTCGTCCGCCGGCACCTCGACGACGCGACGTCCTCGGGCGGGCGGGCGGTGCTCGGCGGGACGCTGGACGGCGGGTTCGTGGCGCCGACCGTGCTGCTCGACGTGCCGGAGTCGTCGGCGGCGGTGCGCGAGGAGACCTTCGGCCCGACGCTGACGATCACCCGGGTGCGCGACGCCGAGGAGGCGTTGGAGCGCACGAACGCGACGTCGTACGGGCTGGCCGGGGCGGTGTTCTCCCGGTCGCGGGCACGGGCGATGGACCTCGCCCGCCGGATGCGCAGCGGCATGACCAGCGTCAACTCCGTGCTCACCTTCGCCTCGGTGCCGGCGCTGCCCTTCGGCGGCGTGGGCGAGAGCGGCTTCGGCCGGATCCACGGCGAGGACGGGCTCAAGGAGTTCACCCGCGCCAAGGCGATCACCCGCCAGCGCTACGCCCTGCCGGTCAACCTGATGTCGTTCACCCGCCCGCCGGCCGCGGCCGACGCGCTCGCGCGGGTCATGGGCATGGTGCACGGGCGGCACCGGTGACCGCTGGCGTGCGCGACGGCTTCGACGTCGTCGTCGTCGGGGCGGGCTCGGCCGGCTGCGCGCTGGCCGCCCGGCTGACCGAGGACCCCTCGGTGCGGGTGCTGCTGCTGGAGGCCGGCGGGTCCGACGACGTCCTCGAGGTGCAGATCCCGGCCGCGATGTACAAGGTCTGGCGCACCCGGCGGGACTGGAACTACACGACCGGGCCGCAGCCGGCCCTCGGCGGCCGGGAGCTGTTCTGGCCGCGCGGCAAGCTGCTGGGCGGGTCGTCGTCGATCAACGCGATGATCTACATCAGGGGTGCGGCCGCCGACTACGACGAGTGGGCGCAGCTGACCGGTGACCCGTCGTGGTCCCACGACGCGGTGCTGCCGCTGTTCCGCCGCATGGAGGACAACGCGCGCGGCGCCGACCGTTTCCACGGCGTCGGCGGGCCGCTGCGGGTGGAGGACCTGCGATCGCCGCACCCGTGGACGCGGGCGGTGGTCGAGTCGGCGGTCGCCGCCGGCCACCCGCGCAACGACGACTTCAACGGCGCCGCCCAGGAGGGCGTGGGCCAGTACCAGGTGACGCAGAAGCGGGGCCGGCGGTGGTCGGCCGCCGACGCGTACCTGCGCCCCGCGCTCGGCCGGCCGAACCTGACCGTGCTCACCGGCGCGCTCACCACCCGGGTGCTCGTCTCCGGCGGGCGGGCCACCGGCGTCGAGTACCGGCGCGGCGGGCAGGTGCACACCGCGCACGCGTCGGCCGAGGTGGTGCTCTGCGGCGGCGCGGTGAACTCGCCGCAGCTGCTCATGCTCTCGGGCATCGGGCCGGCCGCGCACCTGCGGGAGGTCGGCGTCGACGTCGTCCACGACCTGCCCGGTGTCGGCGGCGGGCTGCAGGACCACCCGCTCGTGCCGGTCATCTGGGACGTGCGGTCCGGGAAGTCGCTGCTGCGGGCGGAGTCACCGTCGGGCTACGCGCGGTGGTTCGGCGCCCGGCGCGGGCCGCTGTCGTCGAACCTGGCCGAGGCGGGGCTGTTCACCCGCTCGCGGCCGGACCTCGACCAGCCCGACCTGCAGTACCACTTCCTGCCGGTCAAGTTCTGGCGGCAGGCGGAGGTCGACCCCGACGTCGACGCGTTCACCGCGGCCGCCGTCCTGGTGCACGTGCACTCGCGCGGCTCGGTGCGGCTGCGCTCGGCCGACCCGACGTGGGCACCGGCCATCGACGCCGGCTACCTCACCGACGAGCGCGACCTCGACGCGCTGGTGACGGGCGTGGAGAAGGCGCGGGAGATCGCCTCGGTCGGGCCGCTGGCGGAGGTGCTGGCCGGGGAGTGGTCACCGGGCGGGGCCGCGACGGGGCGCGAGGCGCTGCGGGCGAAGGTGCGGGAGACGCTCGAGTCGCTGTACCACCCGGTGTCCTCGTGCCGGATGGGCACGGACGACGACGCGGTCGTGGATCCGCAGCTGCGCGTGCACGGCCTGTCCGGTCTGCGGGTGGTCGACGCCTCGGTCATGCCGACGCTGGTGCGCGGCAACACGAACGCGCCGACGATCATGATCGCCGAGCGCGCCGCCGACCTCCTGGCCGGCCGCGCCGTCGACCCGGCCCTCGCCGCCACCGCCTGACCCGCCCGCGCGGGGCCTTTGTAGCGCTGATGGCCCACCCGGGCGGCGACCCAACTGGGCCTTTGTAGCGCTATTGGCCCTCTCCGGCCGCCAGTGCTTCGCGGATGCGGGCGAGCAGGGCGTCGAGGTCGCGCATGTCCGCGGCGGTCACGCGGATCACCCGCCAGCCGGCCGCCCGGAGCCGGCCGAGCCGGTCGTCGTCCTTGGCCATCTGGTCGTCCTCGAAGTGGTGGGCGCCGTCGTACTCCATCGCGAGCCGGGCCTCCGGGAACGCGAGGTCGACGCGCGCGACGAACCGACCGTGGTGCTCGATCTCGTACTGCGGCACCGGCGTGAGCCCGGCCAGGACGAGGCACACGCGCAGCCGGGACTCCTGCGGCGACTCGGCGCGCGGGTCGACCAGCGGGACTGTGCGCCGCACCCTGCTCACGCCCCAGCGTCCGGTGCCGTGATCGGCCATCCCGAGCAGGTCGTTACGCGTCAGGTGCTGGGCCCGGACCATCGCATCGAGTGCCGCCACCGCCGTCGTCAGCGGCTCGAGCGCCATGACGTCCCACGCCGTCCGCGTCGCCGTGCTCACAGGGACGTCGTCGACGTGCACGACGTCCTCCGGCAGCAACGTCGTGTGGTGGACGGCCACTCCTCGAGGGCCGCGCCACCGGATTGCCTCAGGGCAGAGCACGGTCACCGGGTCGCCGGCCCCCGCGAACGGTGCGCCGTACCAGGCGGCTGCCGAGTGACCGCCGATGGAGCAGCCGTCCGGCAGCACGAGTGCGGCCCCGCGGCAGCGCAGGCTGTGGTCGACGGGGAGGCCCGGGTCGGCGTAGACGCCTTGGACGAGCCTGCGGTAGCTGCGAGTGCGGAGCTGTTTGCGAGTCAGGAGCCCCTCGGCGATGGCGTGGCTGCCGACGAAGACCCCGGGGAGGAGACGACGGTGGGTGGTCACCCCGGCAGCCTCACGGGCCGGACGGCCACCACCGGGCGTCGTCCACAGGTACAGGGCCAACAGCGCTACAAAGGCCGACCTGGGGACGGCCGACAGGGCCGATTGCGCTACAAAGGCCCGGCTCAGCCGTGGGTGGTCGCGGCGGAGGCAGTGGTCGGCTCGGTGGGCGTCGCGGGCGGGGCGTCCGGGGCCGGGCGACGGCGGATCGAGATCGACAGCGCCGCCGCGACCAGGCACAGCGCGCCCGCGCCGAACCAGGCCAGGTCGTAGGAGCCGGTGACGTCGCGGATCACGCCGCCGCCGAACGCGGCCGCCGCCGACCCGACCTGGTGCGAGGCGAACACCCAGCCGAACACCACCGGCGCCCGCGCGCCGAAGTGCTCGCGGCACAGCGCCAGCGTCGGCGGCACGGTGGCCACCCAGTCCAGGCCGTAGAAGACGATGAACGCGATCATGCTGACGTGCAGGTCCGGCCCGAACAGGGGCGGCAGCAGGAACAGCGAGAAGCCGCGCAGCGCGTAGTAGGCCAGCAGCAGCACCCGCGGGTCGACGCGGTCGGTCAGCCAGCCGGAGAACACGGTGCCGGCGATGTCGAAGATCCCGACGACGGCGAGCAGCGACGCCGCCGTCGTCACCGGCATGCCGTGGTCGTGCGCGGCCGGGATGAAGTGCGGCTGCACCAGCCCGTTGGTCGACGCGCCGCAGATGAAGAAGCCGGCTGCCAGCAGCCAGAACGGTCGCGACCGCGCCGCGAGCGCCAGGCCGGCCAGCGCCGCGCGGGCCGCGCCGGTGCGCACCGGGTCGACGTCGTCGGCCGGGGTGCCGCCGTAGGGGACGGCGCCGACGTCGCGCGGCCGGTCGCGCAGCAGCCACAGCACCAGCGGGACGACGGCGAGCGCGGCCGCCGTGGTCCCCAGTGACGCCGCCCGCCAGCCGCCGTCGGTCTCCGCCACCGCCGCGACGACGGGCAGGAAGACCAGCTGCCCGGTGGCGCCGCCGGCGGTGAGGATCCCGCTGACCAGCCCGCGCCGGGCCACGAACCACCGCCCGGTCACCGTGGCCACCAGCGACAGCGCCATGGAGCCCGTGCCCAGCCCGACGGCGAGGCCCCACAGCAGCACCAGCTGCCAGCTCGCCGTCATGAAGACCGTCAGCCCGCTGCCGACGGAGGTGAGCAGCAGCGCGCCGACGACGACCCGCCGGATGCCGAACCGCTCCATCAGCGCGGCGGCGAACGGCGCGGTCAGCCCGTAGAGCGCCATGTTCACCGCGACGGCGGCCGAGATCGTCGAGACCGACCAGCCGAACTCCTCGCGCAGCGGGTCGATGAGCACGCCGGGCACCGCGCGGAACGCCGCGGCGCCGACCAGCGCCAGGAAGGTCACCGCGGCCACCCACCAGGCGGGGTGGATCCGGCGGCGGGGCACGGTCGTCGTCACGAGCGGAGAGCATGACCGACCGCTGGCTGCGACGACCAGTGGCCCGACGGCCAACACGTGCAAGGATCCGGCCATGACACGAGGGCCGCACCGGGCTGTGACAGCAGGCACGGGTCCGGCCACGACACCCGGCCCGCGTCCGGCCATGAGACGAGGGCCGCGCCCGGCCGTGACCGCCGGCCCCGCCCGGCACGAGGTCGCCGTCCTCGCGCTCCCCGGCACCATCGCCTTCGAGCTCGGCCTCCCCCACCGCCTGCTGGGCAGCGCCGTCGACGCCGACGAGCGCCCCCTCTACCGGGTGCGGGTGGCCACCCTCGACGGCGGTCCGGTGCGCACGTCGGCCGGCTACTCGATCCAGCCGGAGCACGACGCCACGCTGCTGGAGACCGCGCGCACCGTGGTCGTCCCGGGCGTGCAGGGCGGCCCGGCGATGACCGACGGCGAGGTCCCGGCCGACCTCGCCGCCGCGCTCCGGGACGCGTCGGCGCACGCCCGCCTGCTCTCGATCTGCACCGGCGCGTTCGTGCTCGCCGCGGCCGGGCTGCTCGACGGCCGGCCGGCCACCACGCACTGGATGCACACGCAGGCTTTCGCCCGGCACTTCCCCCGGGTGCGGCTGGACCCCGACGTCCTGTTCGTCGACGACGGCGACGTGCTCACCAGCGCGGGCAACGCGGCCGGCATCGACCTGCTGCTGCACCTCGTCCGGCGCGACCACGGCAGCGCGGTGGCCAACCGGGTGGCGCGGCGCAACGTCGTCGCGCCGTGGCGGGAGGGCGGGCAGTCGCAGTTCGTCGAGCGGCCGCTGCCCGAGACCGGCGACGCCGGCACCGCCGCCACCCGCGCCTGGGCGCTCGAGCGCCTCGGCGAGCCGCTGACCCTCGCCGGGCTCGCCGCGCACGCCCGGATGAGCGTGCGCACCTTCACCCGGCGCTTCCGCGAGGAGACCGGCCAGTCGCCGCAGCGCTGGCTGGCCGCGCAGCGGATCGCACTGGCCCGCCGGCTGCTGGAGTCCACCGACGCCTCGGTCGACCGGGTGGCCGCCGAGGCCGGCTTCGGGACGACGGCGTCGCTGCGGGCGCACCTGCGCGCCTCGATCGGCGTCCCGCCGGGCGCCTACCGCCGCACCTACCGGGGTGCCGGCGTGGGCCGATAGCGCTACAAAGGCCACCCGGACGGGGCGGGTGTGACGCGCGCCTCCCCCGCCCAGGGCAGGTCCGGCGGCCGCGTCTGGTTGAGTGGGACGTACCGGCGCCGCCCTCGCTCATCCGGAGCTGCAGGACTCGACGTCGGGCTGGAGCAGCGCCACCGAGGCGCGCCCGGCTGTCCGACGTCGCCGACGGCGCGACCCGCCCCTGACCGGGGCCGGCGTGCGCCCGCGGTGGCCGAGGACGGCGACCCGAGCACCACCGAGGAACCCATGACCTCCCCGCAGTCCTCTCCTGCCGCCGGCACGTCCCGGCCCCGCCGCCGTCGCGGCGGCCGCGGCCGCGGCACCGGCGCCGCGCAGAACGCCGCCCCCGCCGAGACCTCGGCCCAGGCCCCCGCCGCCCCGGCGACGCCCGTGCTCCCGGCCGGCGACGTCGCCACCGTGCTGCCCACCGACGCCACCTTCGCCGAGCTCGGCGTGCCCGCCCCGCTGGTCGAGGTGCTCACCGCCAGCGGCATCACCGCGCCGTTCCCCATCCAGGTCGCGACGCTGCCCGACTCCCTGGCCGGCCGCGACGTGCTCGGCCGCGGTCGCACCGGTTCGGGCAAGACCATCGCCTTCGCTCTCCCGCTGGTGGCCCGCCTGGCCGCCTCCACCACGCGGCGCCAGGCGCGCAAGCCGCGCGCGCTGGTGCTCGTGCCGACCCGCGAGCTCGCCAACCAGGTGCTGGCCACCGTCGAGCCGCTCGCCACGGCGCTCGGCCTGCGCTCCACCGTCGTCTTCGGCGGCGTCGGCCAGAACCCGCAGGTGCAGGCGCTGGCCGCCGGCGTCGACGTGCTCGTGGCCTGCCCCGGCCGGCTCGAGGACCTCATCGGGCAGGGGCACGCCGACCTGTCCGCCGTCGAGGTCACCGTGCTCGACGAGGCCGACCACATGGCCGACCTGGGCTTCCTGCCCGGCGTCAAGCGGCTGCTCGACCGCACCCCGCAGGGCGGCCAGCGGCTGCTGTTCTCCGCCACGCTGGACAACGGCGTCGACGTGCTGGTCAAGCGCTACCTGTCGCAGCCGGTGACCCACTCGGTCGACCCGGCCGTCGCGCCGGTGGCCACGATGACCCACCACGTGTTCCAGGTGAGCGCCGCCGACAAGGCCGAGGTCGTGCGGCAGCTCGCCTCCGGGCTCGGCCGCAGCGTGCTGTTCACCCGCACCAAGCACCAGGCCAAGAAGCTCGCCAAGCAACTGACCGCGGCCGGGATCCCCGCCGTCGACCTGCACGGCAACCTCAGCCAGAACGCCCGCGAGCGCAACCTCGAGGCGTTCAGCACCGGCGGCACCCGCGTGCTGTGCGCCACCGACATCGCCGCCCGTGGCATCCACGTCGACGACGTCTCGCTGGTCGTGCACGTCGACCCGCCGACCGAGCACAAGGCCTACCTGCACCGCTCCGGCCGCACGGCCCGCGCCGGCGCCGGCGGCACGGTGGTCACGGTGTCGACGCCGGACCAGAACGGCGAGGTCCGCACGCTGACCCGCCAGGCCGGCATCACGCCGATCGTCAGCCAGGTGCGCCCCGGCGCGGAGCAGATCACCGGGCTCACCGGCCCGGCCGCGCCGTACGTCGAGCCGGCCCCGGCGCCCGCTCCGCAGCCGCAGGGCCAGGGCGGCGGCCGGCGCCGCCGCGGCGGCTCCGGCGGCGGCAGTGGCACGGCGACGGCGACGTCGTCCACGAAGGCCACCGGGAGCCGCGGTCAGTCCCGCAGCCCGCAGGGCCCGGCGCGCACCCGCGCCGAGCTCGCCGCGCGGGCCGGCTCGCACTCCGCGGCGTCGTTCAGCGGCCGTTCGCGGCGCGGCGGCCGCTGAGCCCCGGGCGGTTTCCGGCGGGGACGGTCGGGCAGTGCAGTCCCGACCGTCCCCGACCCCGCGGAGGTGCCCCGTGGCCCTGCCCATCACCCTGTCCGAGATCGGCCCCCGCATCTCGGCCGGCGCGTTCATCCTCAACAGCGGCCTGGGCAAGCGCGCCGCCGACGAGCAGACCGCGGCCGGCCTGCACGGGTTCGCGTCCGGCACGTACCCGTTCCTCAAGGACGTCGAGCCGCGGCAGTTCGTGCAGGCCCTGTCGACGGCGGAGATCGCCGTCGGCGCCGCGCTGCTGACGCCGTTCGTGCCCACCGCGCTGGCCGGCGCCGTCCTCACCGGGTTCGCCGGCGGGCTGCTCGGGCTCTACCTGCGCACGCCCGGCATGCGCAAGGAGGGCAGCCTCGCCCCCACCGAGCAGGGCCTGTCCATCGCCAAGGACGTGTGGCTGCTGGGCATCGGCGTCGGCCTGCTCACCCGCGGCACCGTCGACCGCAGCTCGCGGAAGATCTCGCGCGCCGGCAGGACGCTGGCCAAGGCGAACAAGCGGGTCGCCCGGGCCGAGCGCAAGGCGGAGCGGAAGGCCGAGCGCGCCGCCGCCTAGTCAGCCGCCGGGCAGGAACACCGTCCCCACCAGCCGGCGCCGCCGGCCCGCGCGGGGCGTGTTGTCCAGCCGGGCCCGCAGCACCGCCCGGACGTCGTCGAGCAGGCCGCTGAACTCCTCGTCGTCCAGCCACAGGCCGGTCATCCGGTAGCCGACGCCGTCCCGGGCGGGGTCCAGCCCGTCCGGGCCGGCGGCGTCGGCCCAGCGGTCGAAGTCGGCGAGCAGCGCGGCGACGAACGTCCCGAAGGCGCGGCGGTGCTCCTCGGGGGTCATGCCCGCCGCCTCGTCCGGGCCGACGGACGCCGCGGCGGTCACCAGCCGGTAGGTGCGCTCGGTGCTGCCGCGCACCCGGCGCTCCCCCACCACCTCGAGGACGCCCGCGTCCGCGAGCACGCCGACGTGCCGGTACAGCGTCGCCACCGGGACGTCGGGCAGCTCGGCGTGCAGGTTCCCGGTGGTCAGGGTGCGGTCCCCCAGCAGCGCCTGCACCACGCGCAGGCGGACGGGGTGCAGCAGCAGGTCGGCTGTCGCCACGCTCGACCTCTCTCATGATTGACAACGGTCTCACGGTCGAGAACGATGGTGCCATGGCGACGATCGAGACGACAGCGCGGACCCTGCGGATCACCCTCACCCCGGCCGAGAGGGTGCTCGGCCTGCTGCGCGACCTCGAGGTCCCGCTGACGGCGGTGCGCTCGGCCGAGGTCGTCCCCGACGGGCCGGCCGCCGCCCGCGGCCTGCGCGCCCCCGGCCTCGGCCTGCCCGGCCTGCGGAAGATCGGCACCTGGCGCCGGCGCGGGACGCGGACGTTCGTCAGCGTCCGCCGCGGTCCCGCCGTGCGGCTCGGACTGGCCGGTCAGCGGTTCGACGCCGCGCTCGTCAGCGCGCCCGACCCCGCAGCGGTCGTCGCCGCGGTCCCGGGCGCGCGGACGTGACCGGGCGCGAGCTGCCGGTGACCGTGCCGGGTGAGCCGCCGCTCGCGGGCACCCTCACCCTCCCGGGCACCGCCGGTCCGGTCCCGGCGGTGCTGCTCGCGCCGGGCTCCGGCCCGCTCGACCGCGACTCCGACCACCGGCGGATGCGGTTCGGCGTCACCCGCGACCTGGCGCACGCCCTCGCCGCCGCGGGCCTCGCCTCGCTGCGCTACGACAAGCGCGGCGTCGGCGGGTCGCCGGGCGACTGGCGACGGGCCGGGTTCACGGACAACGCCGACGACCTGCTCCGCGCCCTGGACACGCTGGCCGCGCGGCCGGAGGTGGACGGCGGCCGGATCGTCCTCGCCGGCCACAGCGAGGGCGCCCTGCTGGCCACCATGGCGGCCGGCACGGCAGGCGCTCGTGTCGCCGGCGTCGTCCTGCTCGCCGGGTCGGCCACCCCGGGCGACGCGCTGCTGCGCTGGCAGGCACGGCAGATCGCGCCGACGCTGCCGGCGCCCGTGCGCGGGCTCCTGCGGCTGCTGCGGACCGACCTCGAGCGGAAGGTGGCCGCCAACCACGAGCGCATCCGGGCCACCACCGGCGACGTCGCCCGGGTCGGCGGCGTCCGCCTCAACGCGCGGTGGCACCGCGAGTTCCTGGCGTACGACCCCCGCGGCGACCTCGCCCGCATCCCCGTGCCGGTGCTCGCGGTGACCGGCGGGAAGGACCTCCAGGTGCCGGCCGCGGACCTCGACACCATCGCCGCGACGGTCGCGGGCCCGGTCACCACCCTGCGCCCGCCCGACCTCACCCACACGCTGCGGCACCAGCCCGGCCCGGCCTCGCTGCGCGCCTACCGCCGCGAGCTGCGGCAGCCGGTGGACCGTGAGGTGCTCGACGCCGTCACCTCGTGGTGCCGCGCCGTCACCGGCCTCGTCCCGGCGGCCTGAGCGCGACCGCCCGGACAGCACGGAGGGCCGGGCGCGCGTCCGCGCCCGGCCCTCCGCCGCACTCCCCCGGCCGACGCCGGGAGTTCCTCAGTTGCCGCTGGCGAAGGCGGCGTCGAACGCGGCCGCCGGCGGGTCGAAGGCCAGGCGCCGGACGAACGCCAGCGCCTCCGGGGCGCCGACGAGGCGGTCCATGCCGGCGTCCTCCCACTCCACCGAGATCGGGCCGTCGTAGCCGATCGTGTTCAGCATCCGGAAGCAGGCCTCCCACGGGACGTCGCCGTGCCCGGTGGAGACGAAGTCCCAGCCGCGCCGCGGGTCGGCCCAGGGCAGGTGCGAGCCCATCCGGCCGTTGCGGCCGTTGCCGACCTGCTTCTTCGCGTCCTTGCAGTCGACGTGGTAGATCCGGTCCTTGAAGTCCCAGATGAACGACACCGGGTCCAGGTCCTGCCACACGAAGTGCGACGGGTCCCAGTTGAGGCCGAACGCCTCGCGGTGGCCGATGGCCTCCATCGTGCGGACCGTCGTCCAGTAGTCGTAGGCGATCTCCGACGGGTGCACCTCGTGGGCGAACCGGACGCCGACCTCGTCGAAGACGTCGAGGATCGGGTTCCACCGGTCGGCGAAATCCCGGTAGCCGTCCTCGATCATCGACTCGGGCACCGGCGGGAACATCGCCACGGTCTTCCAGATCTTCGACCCGGTGAACCCGACGACGGTCTTCACGCCGAGCTTCGCCGCCGCGCGGGCGGTCAGCTTCATCTCCTCGGCCGCCCGCTGCCGGACGCCCTCGGGCTCGCCGTCGCCCCAGACGCGGGCGTTGACCATGCCGCGGTGCCGCTCGTCGATCGGGTCGTCGCAGACGGCCTGGCCGTTGAGGTGGTTGGAGATGGCGAAGACCTGCAGGCCGTGCTTCTCCAGCAGCGCGAGGCGCTCGGCGACGTAGGAGTCGTCGTTGGCGGCGCGCTCGACGTCGAGGTGGTCGCCCCAGCAGGCGATCTCCAGGCCGTCGTAGCCCCACTCGGAGGCCAGCCGGCACATCTCCTCGAAGGGCAGGTCGGCCCACTGGCCGGTGAACAGGGTGATCGGGCGTGGCATGAGGGAGAACCTCTCTTCGTCAGGCGGGGACGGGGGTCCAGGTCGCGTCCGCGGCGGCGCTGCGCTCCACGGCGTCGAGGACGCGCTGGATCTGCAGGCCGTCGGCGAACGACGGCGTGGGGTCCTCGTCCTTGGCGATCGCGGTGAGCAGGTCGACGACCTGGTGGGTGAAGCCGTGCTCGTAGCCCAGCCCGTGCCCGGCCGGCCACCACGCGGCGACGTAGGGGTGCTCGGGCTCGGTGACGATGATCCGGCGGAAGCCGGCCCGCTCGGCGGGCTCGCTGCCGTCGAAGAACTCCAGGACGTTCATGTCCTCGAAGTCGAACGCCAGGCTGCCCTCGGACCCGTTGATCTCGATCCGGATGCCGTTCTTGCGGCCCAGGGCGAAGCGGGTGGCCTCGAAGGTGGCCAGCGCGCCGCCGGAGAAGCGGGCGAGGAAGACGGCGGCGTCGTCGACGGTCACCTGCCCCATGCCCTCGCCGGCGGTGCCGGACAGCGAGCCGGCGGAGGCGGCCAGCGGCCGCTCCTTGACGAACGTCTCCAGCAGCGCGCTCACGCCGGTGACGGTCTCGCCGGTGATGTACTGCGTCAGGTCGACGACGTGCGCGCCGATGTCGCCGAGCGCGCCGGAGCCGGCCTTGTCCTTCTCCAGCCGCCAGGACATCGGCGCCGACGGGTCGGCGATCCAGTCCTGCAGGTAGGCGGCGCGGACGTGCCGGATGCGGCCGAGGCGGCCCTCGGCGACCAGCCGGCGGGCCAGGCCGATCGCCGGCACGCGGCGGTAGGTGAAGCCGACCATCGAGCGGACGCCGCGGGCGGCGGCGCGCTGCGCGGCCTCGGCCATGGCCTCGGCCTCGGCGACGGTGTTGGCCAGCGGCTTCTCGCACAGGACGTGCTTGCCGGCCTCGAGCGCGGCGATCGCGATCTCGGCGTGCGTGTCGCCGGGGGTGCAGACGTCGACCAGGCCGACGTCCTCGCGCTCGACGACGCGGCGCCAGTCGGTCTCGGTCTGCGACCAGCCGAGCTTGCCGGCGGCCTCGGCCACGCGGCCGGCGTCGCGGCCGGCGAGCACCCGCAGGTCGGGGCGGATCGGCAGGTCGAAGAAGTGGGGGGCGGTGCGCCAGGCCTGCGAGTGCGCCGCGCCCATGAAGGCGTAGCCGATCAGGCCCACCCCGAGGGTCGGCCGGTCGGGCGGGGTCATCGGGATCTCCTCGGGGAGTGGGGGGGGGGGGGGGGGGGGGGGGGGGGGGGGGGGGGGGGGGGGGGGGGGGGGGGGGGGGGGGGGGGGGGGGGGGTGGGGTCGGGGGGGTGGGGGGGGGGCGGGGCCGCCCCCCCCCCCCCCCCCCCCCCCCCCCCCCCCCGGGCGGCTCAGGACTCGAAGGCGGTGTCGATGTACTGGTCGACGTTGTCCGCGGTGACGACCGGCGCGTTCAGCACGATCTGCCGCGGGATCTCGATCTCGACCAGGTCGGAGAGGGCCTTGTCCTGCGCGATGAGGCGGGCCAGGCGGACGCCGTCGGCGGCCTGGGTCGACGGGTAGATGACCGTCGCCTGGAGGACGGAGTTGCCCTCCTGGATCGCCCGCATGGCGTTGGCCGAGCCGGCGCCGCCGACCATGAAGAACTCGTCGCGGCCGGCGCTCTCGATGGCGGCCAGGACGCCGACGCCCTGGTCGTCGTCGTGGTTCCAGATGGCGTCGATCTGCGGGGCGGCCTGGAGCAGGTTGGAGGCCGCCTCCTCGCCGCCCTCGACGGTGAAGTCGGCGGCGACGCGGTTGTCGACGTCGAGACCGCACTCGGCCAGCGCGTCGGCGAAGCCCTGGCTGCGGTCCTGGGTCAGCGGCAGGGAGTCGATGCCGGCGATCTCCGCGACGACGGCGTCGGGGTTGTCGCCGAGCTGCTCGCAGACGTAGGTGCCGGCCGAGACGCCCATGCCGTAGTTGTCACCGAGGACGGTGGTGCGGGCGGCGAACGGGCTGTCGAACTCGCGGTCGACGTTGATGACCGGGATGCCGGCCTCCATCGCCTGCAGCGCGACCGGGGTCATCGCCGCGCCGTCGAAGGGCAGCAGCACGATGGCGTCGACGCCGTCGTTGATGAAGGTCTCGACCTGGCTGATCTGCGTGCTGACGTCGTTGGTGCCCTCCGCGACCACCAGCTCGACGTCCTCGTAGCTCTCGGCCTCGGCGCGGGCGGCCTCGGTGATGCCGGCCATCCAGCCGTGGTCGGCGGCGGGCGCCGAGAAGCCGATGGTGACGGTGTCGCCGGTCTCGTCGTTGTCGCTGGCGGCCGTGTTGCCGCCACCGCCGCCGCCGCTACCGGAGTCCTCCGGGGTGTTGCTGGTGCAGCCGGCCACGAGGACGCCTGCGCTGAGCAGGGCGACCGTGGCGTAGGGCAGGCGGCGGAACGGACGCTGCCTCGTTGCAGACATGCTGTCTCCTCAGGTGTCGCCCCCTGTCCGGGAGCCGGGGTGGTCCGCCACCGGGCGGGCGCCCGGTGGGTGGTGCGGTCCGGCGCGCGGTCGCGCGCCGGGTGTCAGAGGGTCTTGCCGGGAGGCGCCGGGCGGGTGCCGCCCGGGCCGCCGTCGGTGGTGGTGCCGCCGGAGACGGCTCCCGACGGGGCGCCGGTCAGCACCGGCCCGCCGGCCTGTCCCCCGGACGACGGCCGGCGGAAGCTGAACCCGCCGGTGGCCAGCCGCTGCTGCAGCAGGACGGCGAGGACGATGATCACGCCGGTCGCCACGGCCTGCGCCGAGCTCGACAGGTTGTTGAGCGTGAAGATGTTGCCGAGGGTCTCGAAGACGAGGACGCCGATGACGGTCCCGACGATCGTCCCGCGCCCGCCGATCAGCAGCGTCCCGCCGATGACCACCGCGGCGATGGCGTCGAGCTCGTAGAGCGTGCCGTGCGTCGAGCTGCCGGTCGTGGTGCGCGCCATGAGCATCACGGCGGCGATGCCGCAGCAGACGCCCGACAGGACGTAGAGCTTCACCGTGTGCCGCTGCACCCGGATGCCGGCCAGGCGGGCGGCCTCGGCGTTGCCGCCGACGGCGAAGGTGCGCCGGCCGAAGGTGGTCCGGTTGAGCAGCACCCACCCGGCGACCGCGACCAGGGCGAAGATGATCACCAGGGTCGGGATGCCGAGCACGTCGCCGGAGAAGAAGGCCAGGAAGTCGCTGTCCCGCACGATCTGGGTGCGCCGGTTCGCGATGATCTCCGCCAGGCCGCGGGCCCCGGTGAGCATCGCCAGCGTCGCGATGAACGCGGCGAGTTTCCCGTAGGCGATGACCAGGCCGTTGACCAGTCCCGCGACCCCGCCGACGACGACGGCCGTGAAGACCATGACGATCCAGTGGGTGTCCTCGGCCATCTGCTGGGTGGCCAGCGTGGTGGCCCAGATGGAGGACAGCGCCACCAGCGCGCCGACCGACAGGTCGATGCCGCCGCCGATGATCACGAAGGTCATGCCGATGCTGACCACGCCGATGACCGAGGCCAGCCGCAGGATGGTCAGGACGTTGTCGACGCTGGCGAACCGGTCACCGGCGGTGGCGACGCCGACGATGCAGAGGATGACCAGGGCGACGACCAGGCCGAGGTTGCGGCCGACCGGGCCGGCCAGCAGGCCACCGGAGCGCGCACCCCGCGACCCGCCGGGGCCGTCGGCGTCGGACTTCCCGGTCCCCGCGGCCAGCGCGGTGCTGCCGCCGATGTCGCTGCTCATGCTCCGGTCCCTTCGTGCTGCGTCTGCGCGACGCCTGTCGTGTGGTGGAGTTCCGGCGCGACGCCGTGCGTGGTGGTCCCCTGCATGACCAGGTCGAGCACCCGGTGCTCGTCGAGTGCGGAGGCGGGCTCCTCGGCCATGACCCGGCCCTCGGCGACCACGAGCACGCGGTCGGCGAGGCCGAGGACCTCGGGGATCTCGCTGGAGACGACGACGACGGCGACACCGCGGTCGGCGAGGTCGCGCACCAGCGCGTAGATCTCCGAGCGGGCACCGACGTCGACACCGCGGGTGGGCTCGTCGAGCAGCAGCACCCGGCAGTCGCGCAGCAGCCAGCGCGCGAGCACGACCTTCTGCTGGTTGCCGCCGGACAGCGTCCGCACCTCGCGGGTCTCGTCGCCCGGGCGCACGTCCAGCGACCGGACCTGCTCGCGGGCGGCGGTGCGCTCGGCGGCTCCGGAGAGGAAGCCGCCGCGGGCGAACCGGGCCAGGCTGGAGATGCTGATGTTGCGGGCGACGGACTCGCCGAGCAGCAGCGCCTGGCTCTTGCGTTCCTCGGGCGCCAGCCCGACACCGGCGGCCACCGCGGCGCCGACGTCGCCGCGCCGCAGCGACCGGCCGCCGACCCGGACGACGCCGCCGGTGGCGCGGCGGGCGCCGTAGACGGTCTCGAGGATCTCCGAGCGGCCCGAGCCCACGAGGCCGGCCAGCCCGACGATCTCGCCGGGCCGGACGGCGAAGGAGACGCCGGAGAAGGACCCGCGCAGGGCCAGGTCCTCGACCTCGAGCAGCGGCGCGGTGCCCGCCGCGACGGGGGTCGCCCGCTCGGGGAAGACGTACTCGATGTCGCGGCCGGTCATCAGGGTGATGACCTCGCGGGTCGGGGTCTCGCGGGCCGGCAGGCCGGTGGCGACGGTGCGCCCGTCCTTGATGACGGTGATCCGGTCGCCGATCTCGCGGATCTCCTCGAGGCGGTGGGAGATGTAGACGACGGCGACGCCGTCGGCGGTGAGGTCGCGGATGACGTCGAAGAGCCGCCCGACCTCCTCGTTGTCGAGCACCGCGGACGGCTCGTCCATGATGATCAGCCGCGCGTCCTGCGACAGCGCCCGCGCGATGCTGACCATCTGCTGCGAGGCGGCCGACAGCGAGCCGACCTCCGCGCCGGGCCGGATCTCGGGGTGGCCCAGACGGGTGAGCAGGGCCGCGGCCCGCCGGTTGATCTCACCGGGGAAGGTCAGCCCGAAGCGGGACTGCTCCCGGCCGAGGAAGACGTTGTCGGCGACGGTGAGCCCGGCGACGAGGTCGAGCTCCTGGTAGATCGTGGCGATCCCGAGCCTGAGGGCGGCCTGCGGGTTGCTCAGCGCCACCTGCTCGCCCTGCCAGGTGATCGTGCCCTCGTCGGGCTGGTGGGCACCGGCGAGGACCTTGATCAGCGTCGACTTGCCCGCGCCGTTCTGGCCGAGCAGGCAGTGCACCTCGCCGGCCCGCACGTCGAGGTCGACGCCGCCGAGGGCCCGGACGCCCGGGAAGGTCTTGACGATGCCCTGCATCTCCAGCAGCGGCGCACCGCGCAGCACTGCCTCCTGTGCCGGCGCCGTCACCGGGCGACCGCCCGGGTACCGCCGGCGGTCGGTCGTCGCATCCCGTGGGCCACGACGTCACCTCCCGACTTCTGCTCATCGTTGACCATTAGTCCGCTGAGGGCAGAACGTATGAGGCGGTTCACAGGTCGGTCAAGGTCCCGATCGGGCGGTTACCGAATCGCGATGAAACCGCCGCCGCGCGGGCGACGGGAGGGACGCCGGTGACGCGGGTGGTGACGCGGGTGGGAGCGCCGGCTCAGCGGGCGAGTGCGCGGGTGAGGGCCTCGGACACCGAGTCGTCGTCGAGGTAGCCCTCGATGGCCATCAGCGCGGCGCCGACCCGGCCGGAGAGGTCCGGGGCGTCGCTGACGGTGATCTCCAGCGCGCGGGCGGCCAGCGGCATGGAGCGCGCGTAGACGGCCTCGCGGATGCCGGCCAGCAGCGGGACGCCGGCCCGCGCGACCCCGCCGGTCATGACGATCCGGTGCGGGTTGAAGAAGTTGACCAGCGCGGCGAGCACCGTGCCGATCGTGCGGCCGGCGCGGCGGACGAGCTCGAGCGCCTGCCCGTCGCCCAGCGCCGCGCGCTCGACGACCTCGCGCGTCGTGGTGACCGGGAGGCCGGCCGCCTGCGCGTCACGGAGCAGGGCCATGCCGCCGGCGATCGCCTCGAGGCAGTTGAGCTGCCCGCAGCGGCACACCACCTCGGTGCCGTCGGCCGACGGGACGTGGATGTGCCCGATGTCGCCGGCGCTGCCCTGGGCGCCGCGGTAGACGCCGCCCTCGACGACGATCCCGCAGCCGATGCCGGTGCCGACCTTGACGACCAGCACGTCCTGGTCGGACCCGGCGACGCCCATCTCCCCCAGCGCCATCACGTTGACGTCGTTGTCGACGAACACGGGGCACTCGTAGCGGCCGAAGGCGCTCGGGATCGGGAAGTCGTGCCAGCCCGGCATGATCGGCGGGTGGGAGGGCCGGCCGGTGGAGAACTCCACCGGCCCGGGGACGCCGACGCCCACGGCGCACACGTCGGCCGGGGTGAGCCCCGCCTCGGCGAGCACCTCCTGGGCCAGCCGGTCGACCTCGGCGAGCACCGGCCGGGGCCCGTCGGCGATGTCGATCGGGTGACCGACGGTGGCCAACACCTGCGCGGACAGGTCGGTGACCGCGACGTCGACGCTCGTGACGCCCAGGTCGACGGCGAGCACGCAGCCGGCGGCGCTGTTGAACCGCAGCAGCGTGGGCGGTCGCCCGCCGGTGCTCCAGCCGCGCCCGCCCTCCTCGAGCAGGCCGGCGGCGATGAGCTGGTCGACGCGGGCGCTGACGGTGTTGCGGGCCGCGCCGGTCAGCGCGACGAGCTCGGCCCGGCTCCGCGCGCGGCCGGTGCGCACGTGGTGCAGCAGCGCGCCGGCCGAGGCGGAGGAGGTGGCCATGCGGTCATGGTGGCACGCCCCTCCCCCGGTCCCGGGCCTCCGGCGGCGCCGGTTCGCCCGGCCGGGTCGCGCGCGCCACGGCGTCGCGCAGCACGGCGGCCACCTCGCCGGGGTGGGTCTGCGGCGTCATGTGCGCCGCGCCGGGCACCTCGACGACCCGCCCGCGCGGCGCCGCGGCGGCCACCCGCGCGGCCCACGCGGCGTCGCACAGCCGGTCCCGGGTGCCGCGGACGACGGTCACCGGCGCGGTCACCGCGCGCAGCCGGCCGTCGATGCGGTCGGGGCTGCTCTCCCGCCACAGCGCGTGCATCGCCCGCGGCCCGGTGGTCAGCCACTGGGCGAGGATCAGCGGCACCTGCCACCAGGGCTCGCGCAGCGCCGTGCGCAGCCACGCGCCCGCCAGCACCGGCGCCCGCCGCAGCCGCGGGTCGGTCGAGGGGCCGAGCAGCACGACGGCGGCCACCCGCGGGTCGACGGCGGCCGCGGCGACCACCTGGCAGCCCTGGCTGTGGCCCACGAGGACGACCGGACCCTCGCCGAGGTGCGCCCGCAGCGCGGCGGCGAGGTCGTCGAGCGGCGGCACAGGTGCAGACCGCCCCATCCCGGGTAGGAGCACGACGTCGGCGGGCGACCGCCGGCGCAGCCGCGACCACGACCGCCGGTCCAGCCCGAGCCCCGGGACCAGCACGATCCGGGGGATGACGGCGGGCACCGGCCCGGTTGTACCGGGTGGGACCGGTGGCCGCGAGCGGACCGACCGGCGAACAGACCAGCAGGCCGGCGCGGCCGTGACGGGGATCACCGCCCCGACCGGCCCGCCACAGGACAGCGGAGCCCCCGACGGGAGAGGATCAGTCATCATGACGACATCACCTGCGCCCACCGCCCCCGGCAGCCCCTCGACCGGACGGCCGCGGGTGGTGATCGTCGGATCCGGCTTCGGTGGCCTGTTCGCCGCCAAGGCGCTGCGCAACGCCGACGTCGACGTCACCGTCATCGGCAAGACCAGCCACCACCTGTTCCAGCCGCTGCTCTACCAGGTGGCCACCGGGATCCTGTCCGAGGGCGAGATCGCGCCGGCCACCCGCGAGGTGCTGCGCCACCAGAAGAACGCTCGGGTGGTGCTCGGCGAGGTCGTGGACATCGACGTCGACGCGCGCACGGTCACCTCGACGATCCTCGGCCGCACCACGGTCCACCCCTACGACGAGCTCGTGGTCGCCGCCGGCGCCGGGCAGTCCTACTTCGGCAACGACCGCTTCGCCGAGTTCGCCCCCGGCATGAAGAGCGTCGACGACGCCCTCGAGCTGCGCGGCCGCATCTTCGGCGCCTTCGAGCTGGCCGAGCTCGCCACCGACCCGGCCGAGGTCGACCGGCTGATGACGTTCGTCGTCGTCGGCGCCGGCCCGACCGGCGTGGAGATGGCCGGCCAGATCGCCGAGCTCGCGCACCGCACGCTGCGCCGCGACTTCCGCAACATCGACCCGCAGCGGGCCCGCATCATCCTGCTCGACGGCGCGCCGCAGGTGCTGCCGCCGTTCGGGCCGAAGCTCGGCGAGAAGGCCCGCCGGCACCTCAACGAGATCGGCGTCGAGGTCCAGCTCGGCGCCCTGGTCACCGACCTCGACGCCGACGGCCTGACCGTCAAGGACTCCGACGGCCAGCTGCGCCGCATCAGCGCCGCCACCAAGGTGTGGGCCGCCGGCGTGCAGGCCTCCCCGCTCGGCCGGCTGCTCGGCGACGCCACCGGCGCCGAGGTCGACCGCGCCGGCCGAATCTCGGTGCAGCCGGACCTCACGCTGCCGGGCCACCCGGAGATCCACGTCGTCGGCGACATGGCCAACCACCCCGACAAGCTGCCCGGCGTCGCCCAGGTGGCCATCCAGGGCGGGCGCTACGCCGCCGACGCCATCAAGCGGCGGGTGACCGGCCGCGGGCCCAAGCCGCCGTTCAAGTACCACGACAAGGGCAACATGGCGACGATCTCGCGGTTCTCCGCGGTCGCCGACATCAAGAACATGAAGTTCGAGGGCTTCATCGCCTGGGTGATCTGGCTGGTGGTGCACCTCTTCTACATCATCGGTTTCAAGAGCCGGGTCACCACGGTGCTGCACTGGATGGTCAGCTTCCTCGGCCGCGGCCGCTCCCAGCGGGTGGCCACCCAGCAGCAGGTCTACGGGCGCCTCGCGCTGGAGAAGCTCGGCGAGGGGTTCGCGACGTCGAAGACCGGCGGGCCCAAGGACCACCCCAAGACCCCCGACGACGTCAACCCCGAGCAGCAGCACGACCTGGTCGGGCGCCGCACCGCCTGATCCGCACGACCTGATCCACTCCGCCGACGCACGCCGGCCCCGGACCCCGTGGTCCGGGGCCGGCGTGCGTCCGGGCCACGAGCGGTGGGGGCACCGGCTCGCGCGGGCCGAGCCGGGGTGGGGGAGAGTGCGGGTGTCGGGGAGGAGTCCCGGCCGGACCCCTGCCCCTGCGAGGCACCCATGCCGACGACGTCCCGCGGCCGGAGCAGTGCCGAGAGCTCGCGCGCACCCCTGTGGGTGTGGCCGGCGACCGCCGGGCTGGTCGCCGCCGTGGCCGGGTGGTTGCTCGGCGAGGTCGAGCCGCGCTCCGGGCTCCTGGCCGGACTGTGGCCGAGCGACAGCAGCGCCGCCGGGTCGCTCCTGCAGGTGGTGGCTACCGGCGCGGTCACCATCACCACGCTCACGCTGAGCCTCACCGTCGTCGCGCTGCAGCTGGCGTCCTCGCAGTTCTCCCCCCGCCTGCTGCGGGACTTCGTCCGCGACCGGGTGACGAAGGCGGTCCTCGCCGTGTTCGCCGCGACGTTCACCTTCGCCCTGGCCGGCCTCCGGGGGATCGACCAGGCCGAACCGGTGCCGACCCTCGTCTGCCTGGTCGCCGCGCTGCTGGGCCTGGCCTCCTTCGGTGCGCTGCTGGCCTTCGTCACGCACATCGCCCGCATGCTGCGGGTCGACTCGATGATGGTCCGCGTCCACGACGAGACCGACGCGGCGATCCGGGTGTTCTACCGGGACTACGGCGACCGTTCCGCTCGCTCTCCCGACGAGCTGGACACGGGCCGGGCCCGCGGGACACCCGTCCGGGCGACCCGCAGCGGCTTCGTGCGCGTCACCGACGCCGAGCACGCGGTGCGCGCCGCCCAGGCGCAGGACGCCGTCGTGCGCATCGAGGTCCGCCCCGGCGACCACGTCGTCCAGGGGTCCCCGATCGCCACGGTGTGGGCGGCGGGAGGCACGGCGGTGGACGGCGTCGCCGACGCCGTCCGCGAGGCGGTGCACCTGTCCGCGGAGCGCACCATCGACCAGGACGCCGGCTTCGGGTTCCGCCAGCTGGAGGACATCGCGATCAAGGCCATGTCGCCGGCGGTCAACGACCCGACGACGGCCGCGACCGCCGTCGGCCACATGGCCGACCTGCTGGTGCGACTCACCGGACGCCACCTCGGCGCGACGCTGCACGAGGACGCCGAGGGCGTCGGCCGCGTCGTCGTCCCCGACCGGGACCTGCGCTACTACCTGGACCTCGCCTGCGGCCAGCTCCGCCGGTTCGGCGCCGGGGAGCCGACGGTGCTGGTCGCCCTCCTCCGGATGCTGCGCGACGTGGCCGTCGTCTGCCGGGACGACGAGCAGCGCGCAGCGGTCGCCCGCGCCGCGGACGAGGTCTGCGGCCAGCTCGCCCACCAGCCGCTGGAGCAGGACGCCGACGGGGTCCGCGACCTGCGGATGCGGGTCGACCTCGCCCTGGCGGGCCGGCTCGAGGACGCCTTCGCCGACCGCGCGGGCGAGACCCGCTCGATCTGAGCGGTCAGTTCCCGAGCCACGTCCGCAGCGCGGCGGTCACCAGGTCCGGTGTCACCACGTGGCCGCCGGCGAACTCGTCGTAGGTGACGTCGTAGCCGGCGGCCGACAGCGCGTGCGACACCCGCCGGCCGCAGCGGTCCACGGGCAGCACCCGGTCGGCGGTGCCGTGGGCGATCCACACCCGGGGCCGGCCCGTGCGGCCCGGCGGCGCCGCGAAGCCGGGCGAGAAGGCGAGCAGCGCCTCGAACAGGTCGCCGTTGGCCAGCCCCAGCGACAGCGCGTACGAGGCGCCGTCGGAGAACCCGCCCAGCGCCAGCCGGGACACCGGCAGCCGCGCGGCGACGGCGTCGAGCGCGGCGTCGAGGACGGCGACGTCGCGGCCCAGCCCGCCGGCGATCAGGTCCCAGGTGGTGGCCACCGAGGAGGTGGCGAGCACCGCCACCCCGCGGGCCGCGGCGACGTCCCCGACCGCGGCCAGCGACTGCGCGGCGTCCCCGCCGGCGCCGTGGCAGAACACCAGCAGCGGGCGCGGTCCGGTGCCCTCGGGCACCCGGACCAGCGCCTCGGCCGCCCCGCCGAGGTCCAGGCGGGTGACGCCGGCCGGCAGCGGCGGGCCGGCCGGACCGGCGCCGGGCCGGCTGTCGAGGCGGCCCTGCGCCGCGGGCCGCGTCACGCCGGGTGCCCCGGCGGGGGCACGTGCTCGTCCGGGCGCTCGAGGTGCAGCGGCTGCAGCGGCGTCGTGTCCTCGAGGTAGAGCAGGGCGTCGTACCGGTCGCCGGTCACCGTGGGCACGTAGTTGCCCCACCGCTCCCGCTCGGGCCGGTAGACGACGCCGATCGCCCGGTGCCCGAGCCGCCGGTCCAGCCAGGCCGGCCGGTCGCCGCGCGGGACCACGACCAGCGCGTCCCGGCCGACCTCCTCGTGCAACAGCGCCTCCAGGCTGCCCTCCCGCGCCGCGGGCACGGCCATCCGCTCCATCTGCGCGCCCCACTCCCGGCCGGCGACCACGCCGCCGCGGTGGCCGGCGAACCCGACCAGGACGACGTCCCCCGTGCCGTACCGCTCGCGCACCAACTGCCCGACGTTCGTCATGCCGGCGTCGGCCATGTCGGTGGCCCGCGCGTCGCCGACGTGCGTGTTGTGCTCCCAGACCACCGCCTTCGTGCCGGTGTGCCCGAGCAGCCGGTCGAGGGTGTCGGCCATGTGCTCGTCGCGGACGTTCCAGGACTCCGCCGAGCTGCCGACCATCGCCCGGTAGTAGCGCTCGGCGCCGACGACCACCGCGGCGTTCTGCTCGGCGGCGAAGCGGTCGTCGCGGTCGTCGGGGTCCCCGGGGCCGTCGTCGGCGGCGCGCCGCTCGCACAGCCGGCGGAGCAGCTCGACGACGGTCTCCTCGCAGGTGCTGGGCGCGAACCGGGTGGCGAAGGCGTACTCGGCGCCGTCCTCCCCGAACGGCTCGAAGCAGTGCAGCGCCCGCCGGGCGGCGGCCACGTGCCCGGGCTCGTGCTCCTCCAGCCAGGCCAGCAGCTCGTGCATGGAGTCCCACAGGCTGTAGACGTCGAGCCCGGCGAAGGCGACCCGCTCCGGCTCCGGGCGCCCGGCGTTGACCCCGCGCAGCCACCGGGTGAAGTCGACGACGTCGTCGTTGGCCCACATCCAGGTCGGCCACCGGTCGATGGCGTCCAGGGCGTCCCGCGGGTCGGCGGCCCCGCCCGGTCGCAGCCGCACGCTGCGGTCCACCCGGCGGCAGTCGGGCCAGTCGCCCTCGACGGCCACCAGCCCGAAGCCGCGCTCCTCCACCAGCCGGCGCGTGAGCGCCGACCGCCAGGCGTAGTACTCGTGCGTGCCGTGGCTGGCCTCGCCGACGGCCACGACGCGCGCGTCGCCGATCCGGTCGAGCAGCGGGTCCAGGTCGGCGGGGTCGCGCAGGGGCAGCGCGAGCCGCCGGACGTCGTCGGGGTCCATCAGGCCCTCCCGGCCGCCCCCTCGCGGACGACCCACTCCGCGACCGCCCGGCGGTCGCCCGTGCGCAGCCAGGTGCTCCGCTGCCGCGCTGCCGACGTACCCCGGCCGAGCAGGTCCTGCACCAGGGCGGTGACCTCGTCCCACTCCCCGGCGTCGGCGAGGTCGGCCTCCAGCTCGCCCAGCAGCCCCCCGACGGCGGCCCGGGCGTCGACCAGCTCGAGGCGCAGCGGGTCGAACAGCCGGCCGCCGAGGCCCTCCCGCGCCGCCCGCCACCGGGCCGCGCGCAGATGCTCGGGCCGCACCTCGGGCACCGGCTCGCCCCGTTCGGCGCGGCCGGCGAGCACCCGCACCAGGGAGCGGACCAGCGCCGCGTGCAGCACGGCGTCGTCGACGGTGGTGCACACGTCGGCCAGCCGGAACTCGATCGTGGGCAGCCGAGCCGACGGGCGGACGTCCCAGTACAGGTGCGAGCCGTCGGCGACCACGCCGGAGGCGACCAGGCCGGCGAGCACGCGGCGGTAGCCGTCGGCGTCGCCGAGCGGCTCGGGGGCGCCGGCGTGCGGGAAGCGGGTCCACCACAGCGTCCGCCACGACTCGTAGCCGGTGTCGACGCCGTCGTGGAACGGCGAGCTGCCGGTCATCGCGAGCAGCAGGGGGACGTAGGGCCGGGCGCGGTCGAGGACGGCGACGGCGGTGTCGAGGTCGGGGACGCCGACGTGCACGTGGCAGCCGCAGATGTCCTGCTGGCGCGCGAGACCCGCCCAGCGGTCGACCATCGCCTCGTACCGCTCCCCCGGCGTCACCGGCATGGTGTGCCAGGAGTCCCAGGGGTGGGTGGAGGCGGGCAGCAGGACCAGCCCGTCACGGGCGGCGGCCGCGGCGGCCTGCGCGCGGCCGGCCACGAGGTCGGCGCGCACCTCGGCGAGCGTGGTGCACACGCCGCTCGCCGTCTCCAGCTGCGTGGTGGCGATCTCCGGGTGCACCAGCGGGCCGGCCTCCCCGGCCAGCGCCGCGGCCGCGGCACCCGGTCCCGGGGTCAGGTCCAAGGTGCCGGGGGCGACGAGGTGGAACTCCTCCTCGACGCCGAGGGTGCGCCCGACGGCGCGGTCGGGCGGGGAATGCTCGGGGGACACGCCGCTCCTGGGTGCCGTGGGGTCGCCGGGGAGGCCGACGCTACGGCCGCGCACCCGCCGCCGCGCGGTGATCGCTCTCGGCGTAGCCGGGAGGGTGGCCCGCCGGCCCTCCGGAGGCGTCCACTGGTCGCTGTAACGGTGTAATCGACTCCAGGAGGTGCGCCGTGACCCGACCGGACACCGACGCGGCGCTGGACGCCTACTCGCAGGTGGTCACCGCGGTGGCCGCCGACCTCACCCCGCACGTCGCCGCGCTGCAGGTCACCGGGCCCGACGGCCGCTCGGGCGCGGGCTCCGCCGTCGTCGTCCCCGGCGACGGGCTGCTGCTCACCAACGCGCACGTCGTCGGCCGGGCCCGCGCCGGGCGGGCCGTGTTCGGCGACGGCACCGAGACGCCGGTGGAGGTGGTGGGCACCGACCCGCTGTCGGACCTCGCCGTCGTCCGGGCCACCGCCGGGGCACCCGAGCCCGTGGTGCTCGGCGACGCCGCGCGGCTGCGGGTCGGCCAGCTCGTCGTCGCCGTCGGCAACCCGCTGGGCCTGGCCGGCTCGGTGACCGCCGGCGTCGTCAGCGGCCTGGGCCGGTCGCTGCCCACGCGGGACGGGCGGACCGCCCGGGTGGTCGAGGACGTCATCCAGACCGACGCAGCGCTCAACCCCGGCAACTCCGGCGGCGCGCTCGCCGACTCCGCGAGCCGGGTGGTCGGCATCAACACCGCCGTCGCCGGGTGGGGGCTGGGCCTGGCCGTGCCGGTCAACGACACCACCCGCCGGATCATCGACACCCTCGTCCGGGACGGCCGGGTGCGGCGGGCCTACCTCGGCCTGGTCAGCAGCCCCGCGCCGCTGCCCGCGGAGCTGGCCGCGCGCACCGGCCGGCGGCGGGGGCTGCGCGTGGTCGACGTCGTCGCCGGGTCGCCGGCCGACCGGGCCGGGCTGCGGCCGGGCGACCTCGTGCTCGAGGCCGGGCGCGCGCCGGTGGCCGAGGCGCAGAGCCTGCAGCGGCTGCTGTTCGCCGAGGCCGTCGGGCAGCCACTGCCCGTGACGGTGTACCGACGCGGCGCGATGGTCGACGTCATCGCCGTGCCCACGGAGCTCACCGGCTGACCACCCGTGCGGGTGGGGTCTCCTCAGGAGCGCCCGATCAGGTGACGATGCTCCCCCCGTGACGGAGGGAGACCGGTGACCGGCGACCGCAGGAGCGGGCTGCGCCTGCTCGCGCTGCTGTACGGCTGCGCCGCCGCGATGTGCGCCCTCGGCGCGCTGTGGCCGATGGCCGCGCGCACCCCTGTCGCGCTGCTCGCCGTCCTCGCCGTCGCCGGCGGCCTGCTCGCCGCCGCGTTCGAGCTCGGCCGCGACCGCCTCCCCATGGCCGCCGTGCACGCCGGCCTCGCGCTGTTGGCCGTGCTCACCGCCCTGCTGGCCTGGCAGTCGGTGACCGCGGTCGGCGTCGTGGGGCTCGGGCCCGCGCTCGTCGCCCTCGGCGTCCTCGCCGGCCACGTGCTCCCGGCCCCGCAGGCGCGGCTGCACGTGCTCGGCGCGGTCGCCGTGGTGTCGGCCGGCGCGCTGGCCGCGGTCCCGTCGGGCTTCCTCGCCCCGTGGCTGACCGCCGTCGTCACCACCGTCGTGCTCACCGAGGCCCAGGTGCGCCAGACCGGCGCGCTGCGGCGCACCGCGGGCACCGACCCGCTCACCGGCGTGGCCAACCGCCGGGCCTGGGAGGACGGCGCCGAGCGGCTGCTCGCGACCGCCGAGCGCGCCGGGGAGCCCGTCACCGTCGTGCTGCTCGACCTCGACGGCTTCAAGGCCGTCAACGACACCGCCGGGCACGCGGCCGGCGACGCGCTGCTGTGCTCGCTGGCCACGGCCTGGCGGCGGGAGCTGCGCCGCTCGGACCTGCTCGGGCGCCTCGGCGGCGACGAGTTCGCCCTCGTGCTGCCCGGCAGCGACGCCGTGGCCACCGCCGAGCTGCTGCTGCGCCTGCGCGCGGTCTCGGACGGCGCCTGGTCGGCCGGCACGGCGACCGCCCGCCCCGGCGACGGGCTGACCGCGCTGCTCGCCCGCGCCGACACCGCGCTCTACCGCGAGAAGGCCGCCCGCTCGCACCGCTCGCGCGTCGACTGACCCTGCGTACCGGCGCGCCACGGCCCGCCGCGGCGACACCGGGGACGCGCCCGGTCCCGTTCCCCGCCGGCCCGCCGCGGGGGGAGCCTGCCGGCCACCACGGGGACCGACCGGCGGGCGAGGAGGCGGACATGGCCTCGGTGGTGGTGTGCGGCGGGAGCGTCGTCGGACTGTGCGCGGCGATGATGCTGGCCCGCGACGGGCACGAGGTGACGGTGCTGGAGGCCGACCCCGACGGCGCCCCGGCCACGCCCGCGGAGGCCTGGGCGGGCTGGCGGCGCCGCGGCGTGGCCCAGTTCCGGCAGCCGCACACGCTGCACGCCCGCTTCCGCGCCGTCGCCGACGAGCAGCTGCCGGGGCTCACCGGGCGGCTGCTGGACGCCGGCTGCGTCTGGGTGGACCGGCTGTCCGCGCTGCCTCCCTCGATCGCCGACCGCGCACCGCGGGACGGCGACGACCGGCTGCGGGGCGTCACCGGACGGCGGCCGGTCGTCGAGTCGGTGGTGGCGGCGGCCGCCGAGGAGACGGCGGGGGTGGAGATCCGCCGCGGGACCGGCGTCGCGGGCCTGCTGTCCGGCGCCCCGGCGCTGGCCGGCGTCCCGCACGCCGCCGGGGTCCGGACGACGGCCGGCGACGAGCTGCGGGCCGACCTCGTCGTCGACGCCACCGGCCGGCGGAGCCGCTCGGCCGGGTGGCTGGCCGAGCTGGGTGCCGTCCCGCCGCGCGTGCGGGCGCAGGACTCGGGCTTCGTCTACTACACCCGCTACCTGGCGGGCCCGGAGCCGCCGGCAGCGGTCGGCCCGCCGGTGTGCCCGCTGGGCAGCATCTCGCTGCTCACCCTCGTCGGCGACGCCGGCACCTGGTCGGTGACCGTCTACGGGGAGAGCGGCGACCGGCCGCTCCGGGCGCTGCGCGACCCCGCGACCTTCGACCGGGTCATCGCCGCGTGCCCCCTGCAGGCGCACTGGCTCGACGGGACCGCCCTGGACGGCGTGCTGGCGATGGGTGGCGGGCTGGACCGGCACCGCCGCTTCGTCGCCGACGGCCGCCCCGTGGTCACCGGCTTCGCCGCCGTCGGGGACGCCTGGGCCTGCACGAACCCCTCGGCCGGGCGCGGCCTGTCGGTCGGGATCCTGCACGCCGCGCTGCTGCGCGCCGCGGTCGCCGGCCACCTCGACCGGCCCGCCGACCTGGCGACCGCCTTCGCCGAGGCGAGCGAGCGGGACGCCGCCCCGTTCGTCGAGGAGCAGCTGGCCGAGGACCGCGTCCGTCTCGCGCAGATGGCCGCCGCGCGCGAGGGCCGCCCCGCGCCTCCCCCACCGCCGGAGACGGCGGCCTTCCTCGGCGCGGCGATGCAGGACGCCGACCTGTTCCGGGCGATGGTCGAGTTCCGGCTGTGCATGGCGCCGCTGGCCGAGGTGCTCGCCCGCCCGGAGGTGCGGCAGCGCGTGGACGCGCTGGCCGCGGCCGGGCCGCGACCGCCCGCCGCCTTCCCGGGACCCGACCGCGCGCGGCTGCTGGAGCTGCTGGACGCCTGAGTCAGGACGCCTCGGTCAGGGGCGCCGCCAGTCGTCGGAGGTCATGTGCGAGCCCGCCATCGGGCCCATCTGCAGCATGCCGCCGTCGACGGCGTAGGACGCCCCGGTGACGTAGGAGGCCTGCGGCGAGGCGAGGAAGGCGACGACGGCGGCGACCTCGTGGGCGTACCCGGGCCGGCCGACCGGGACGCCGGGGCGCTCGTGGCCGGGCGAGGCCGGGTCCTCGTCCTCCTGGCCGGTCATCGGGGTGGCGATCTCGCCCGGCGCGACGGCGTTGACCGTGATGCCGTGCTCGGCCAGCTCGATCGCCGCCACGCGGGTGAGCAGGCCGAGGCCGCCCTTGGCCGCGCAGTAGGCGGCCGCGCCGACCCGCGGCTGGTGCTCGTGGACGCTGGTGATGTTGACGATCCGCCCGCCGCGGCCGGCGTCGACCATCCGCCGCGCGGCGCGCTGCAGGCAGAGGAACGCCGCGTCGAGGTCGGTGGCCAGCACCTCGCGCCAGGTCTCGTAGTCGGTGTCCAGGATGCGCGTCGAGTGGCCGGTGCCCGCGTCGTTGACCAGGACGTCGACGCCGCCGAGCGCCTCGGCCAGCTCGTCGACGACATCGGCGGCCTGCGGCAGCTGCGTGAGGTCGACGTGGCGGACCTCCGCGCGGCGGCCCGTGGAGCGCACCTCCTCGGCGGTGGCCTGCGCGTGCGCCTCGTCGCGATACCAGGTGATCCCGACGTCGCACCCCTGCTCGGCCAGCGCGACCGCCACGGCCCGCCCGATGCCCGACTCCGACCCGGTGACGACCGCGACGCGGCCGGCTGACTCCGTCATGACCCCATGCTGGGCGCGGCCGCGCCGGCCCGCGACGCGGCGGCGCAGCGCGCGGCCACGTCGCGCACGTGCGCGGCGAACCCCGGCGGCGACAGCACGGTGAACGGCGCCCCCGCCACGACCAGCGCGGCCGTCGCCCAGTCCAGGTCGTCGCCCTCGATCCGCACGCGGCAGGCGTCGCCGAGGTCCTCGGTGACGGTCGCCCAGCGGCCGATGCGCCCGCGCACCTGCTCCGCCGGGGCGGCCACCTCCGCCTCCACCACGTGCCGCGCCCACGCCTTGTCCAGCCGCTCCCGCACCCAGGCCGCCGCGTCCTCGGCCGGGAAGCGGCGGGGCGCGGCGCGGGAGCCGGTGCCGCGCGGGGCGTCGAGCCGGTCGAGCCGGAAGGTGCGCCAGTCGCCGCGGTCGAGGTCCCAGGCGACGAGGTACCAGCGGCGCCCCAGCGAGACCAGCCGGTGCGGCTCGACCAGCCGCTCCTCGCGCTCCCGGTCCGGCGGGGCGTAGCCGAACCCGAGCCGCTCGGTGTCGCGGCAGGCCAGCGCGACGGCGGTGAGCACGTCGGGGTCGACGGCGTCGGGGCTGCCCGGGGCCGGGGCGACGCCGGCCGGCACGGTCACCGCGCGCAGCGCCTCGACGCGGCCGCGCAGGCGCCCGGGCATCACCTGCACGAGCTTGGCCAGCACCCGCAGGGACGTCTCGGCCATGCCGGCGACCGGCCCCGCCGCGGCGGCCTGCAGCCCGACGGCCAGCGCGACCGCCTCGTCGTCGTCGAGCACCAGCGGCGGCAGCGCGGCGCCGCGGGCCAGCGCGTACCCGCCGTCGGTGCCGCGGGAGGCGTCGACCGGGTAGCCGAGCTCGCGGAGCCGCTCGACGTCGCGGCGCAGCGTGCGCACCGAGACGCCGAGCCGGGCGGCGAGGTCGGGTCCGGACCAGAAGCGGCGGGTCTGCAGCAGCGAGAGCAGGCGGAGCGTGCGGACGGCCGGGTCGCTCATGCGCCCATCCTGGCGCGCTCAGCGGACAGGATCCGTCCGCTTTCGCCGCGACGATGGGGACACCCGGCAGACGACGACCAGGAGGACCCCGTGACCGCTCCGACCGCTCCCTCGACCGGCTCCCCCGCCCTCTCCGCCGAGCGGGCCGACCTGCTCGAGACGCTGGCCGCGCACCGCGGCTTCCTGCGCTTCACGGTGCGCGGCCTGACCGACGAGCAGGCCGCCCGCCGCACCACGGCCAGCGAGCTGACCCTCGCCACGCTCGTCAAGCACGTCGCCGTCACCGAGCGGTCCTGGGCGGACTTCGCGGTGCGCGGGACGGCGGCGCTGGAGCAGTCGCCGGAGGACTGGGGCGCCGACTGGGTGCTGCAGCCGGGCGAGACGCTCGCCTCGGTCCTCGCGCTCTACGACGAGGTGGCCGCGCGCACCGACGAGCTGGTGCGCACCCTCGACCTCGACACGGCCCACCCGCTGCCCGAGGCGCCGTGGTTCCCGCCGGGCGCCGTCCGCTCGGTCCGCCGGGTCTTCCTGCACGTCGTGGCGGAGACCGCCCAGCACGCCGGGCACGCGGACATCCTGCGGGAGTCCCTCGACGGCCAGCGGACGATGGGCTAGCGCCCGGCCCGCTCGAGATCGGTCACCCGGGCGGCCGCCGCGTCGCGCTCCGCGGCCGCCCGCTCCGCCGCCCGCCCGGCCGCGTCGGCCCGGCGCCGGGCGGTGCCCGCCTCGCCGTCGGCGGCGGCGGCCTCCTCGCGCACCCGCGCGAGCTCGGCGGCCAGCTCCTCGACCCGTGCCCCGAGTTCCGCCGCCCGGCGCTCCGCCCGCCCTGCCCGCTCCCGGGCGGTGCGGGCGCCCCGCGCCGCCTCCTCGGCCAGGTCCGCGGCCGCCTCCGCGTCCTCCCGCGCCTCGGCCAGCTCCCGCTGCCGCCGCTCCTCGGCCGCCCGCCGCCGCTCCTCCTCGGCCCGGCGCCGCTCCTCCTCCGCCCGGCGGCGCTCCTCGGCCGCCGGGTCCGGAGCCGGCCGGGCAGGCCGCTCGGGGACGGGCCGGGCCGGCCGCGGGGGCGGCACCACCCGCAGGTCGGGCCGCACGCCGAGCCCGCCGGACACCGACAGCGGGCCGGTGAGCCGCCCCGCCAGCAGCGCCTCGCCGGCGTCGGGGTCGGCCAGCGCCGCGCGCAGCGTCTGCTCCACCTGGTCGGCGACGGCGTCGCTGAGCGGGAGGCCGAGCCGCGCGGCCACGACCCGCGCCTGGCGGGTGAGTGCGGCGAGCAGCCGGGAGCGCTGGGTGCCGAGCGCCCGCAGCTGGTCGCCGGCCAGGCTCTCCTGCGCCTCCCGCAACAGGTCGCCGAGCTCGACGAGGCCGGCGATCTCGTCGGGCTGCTCGCGCACCAGCCTGTTGCACGCCCACGCCGCCGTCGACGGCTTGCCGAGGGCGGCGACCTCCGCCGCCAGCGCCCTGTCCCCCGCCGCGCGGGCCCGGCGGGCGGCCTCGGTGCGGGCGGCCACGAAGTCGCCGGGCAGCAGCCCGTAGAGCTCGTCGGCGACCTCCTCGAGGTCCACGTCGCCCCCTCCCGGCCCGCGCGGTCGCCGCCGACCCTGCCACGGGAAGACGGGACCGGCCGCGGGACGTTGCCGCCCGCGTCGCGCCGGTGGTCGACTCCCGGGCGGCGGGGAACGAGGAGGAGGGGGCGGGATGACGACCTGCGGGCACCTGGACCAGATCCGGGACGTGACGCCGGACTCGACGGAGGGGTGCGGCGACTGCCTGGCCATCGGCAGCCGGTGGGTGCACCTGCGGATGTGCCTGTCGTGCGGGCACGTGGCCTGCTGCGACTCCTCGCCGAACCGGCACGCGACCGCGCACGCCGGGACCTCCGGCCACCCGATCATCCGGTCGGTGGAGCCGGGTGAGTCCTGGCGCTGGTGCTATCCCGACGCGGCGCTCGTCTGATGGAGCTCCCGCTCGTCGCACTGCTGGCCGGCTCCTTCGCGGTCACCGTGCTCGCCCGGCGGACCGGCGTCTCGGCGCCGCTGCTGCTGGTCGTCGTCGGCCTGGCGCTGTCGTTCGTGCCCGGGGTCCCCGACTACGCGCTGGACCCCGAGCTGATCCTCACGCTGGTGCTGCCGCCACTGCTGTACTCGGCGGCGCTGGACAGCTCCTACCTGCGGCTGCGCGCCAACCTGCGCCCGATCGGCCTGCTCGCGCTGGGCGCCGTCCTGCTCACCACGGTCGCGGTCGGGCTCGCGGCGTGGTGGCTGGTGCCCGGGCTGCCGCTGGCCTCGGCGCTGGTGCTCGGCGCCGTCGTCGCCCCGCCCGACGCCGTCGCGGCCACCGCCGTCGGCCGGCGCCTGGGCCTGCCGCGGCGGGTGATGACCATCCTCGGCGGCGAGAGCCTGGTGAACGACGCGACCGCGCTGACCGCCTACCGGGTGGCGGTCGCGGTGGCCGCCGGCGCCGGGTACGGCATCGCGCAGGGCCTCGGCGTGTTCGTGCTGGCCGCCGCGGGCGGCGCCGCGATCGGCTGGGCGCTGGGCTGGCTGGTCGACCGGATCCGGCGGCTGCTGCACGACGGCGTGCTCGAGTCCGCGATGGGCCTGCTCGTGCCCTTCGTCGGCTTCGTCGTCGCCGAGGAGGTGCACGCCTCCGGGGTGCTGGCCGTCGTGCTGGCCGGCCTCTACCTGGGGCACCGCTCCCCGGCGGCCGACCCGGTGGCCCGGCTGCAGGACCGCGCCGTCTGGCAGGCCGCCGACACCGTCCTCGAGGCCACGGTGTTCGCCCTCATCGGCCTGCAGCTGCGCGCGGTGGTGGAGGGCGTCGGGCCGTCGGTGTGGGGCATGACCGCCGTCGGGCTGGTGCTGGTGCTCGTCGCCCTGGTCGCGCGGGTGGCGTTCGTCTTCCCGACGACCTACCTGCGGCCGCTGGCCCGCCGCCGGGCCGACTGGGAGTCGCCGTCCTGGCGGCACCTGGCGGTGGTGTCGTGGGCCGGGATGCGCGGCGTGGTCTCGCTCGCCGCCGCGGCCGGCATCCCGCTGACCACGCTGGACGGCGACCCCTTCCCCGGCCGCGCGGAGGTCGTCTACCTGGCGTTCGTCGTCACCGTCGGCACGCTGCTGCTGCACGGGCTGACGCTGCCCGCCCTCATCCGCCGGCTCGGTGTGCGCGGCACGGAGAGCTCCGCCGACGCGCTGGCCGAGGCCCAGGCGCAGACCGACGCCGGGACGGCCGCCGTCGCCCGGCTGGAGGCGCTCGACGACGGCGACCCGCTGCACGCGCAGACCGTCACCGAGCTGCGCTCGCGCATCGAGGCGCGCACCAACGCCGCGTGGGAGCGGCTCGGCGGGCCGATCGCGGGCGGCGGTGAGACCCCGAGCGCGGTGTACCGGCGGCTGCGCCGGGCGATGCTCGAGGCCGAGCGGGAGGTGTTCGTGCGCTACCGAGACCAGCGCCGCATCGACGACGAGGTGTTCCGCCGGGTGCAGCACGAGATGGACCTGGAGGAGGTCACGCTGCTGCGCGAGTGATGCGCCCGCGGGCCGGGGGTGGCACGGTGGGCCCGGAGGACGGCGCCGTCCCCGCCCGGACGACGTCCCGACGCGACCGGCCCCCCGCCGGCGCACGACCCGCACCGGAGTCCCCGTGGTCCCCTCCCCCGCTCCCCAGCGCAGCGCCCCTGACCCGGCCGTCGGCCCGCCGACGGTGCTGTTCGTCGCCGCCTCCGACGCGGCGGTCTCGCCGATGGCCGCCGCGCTGCTCGCCCGGCGCGCGTCCGGCCGGGTGCGGGCGCTGTCGGCCGGCTCGGCCCCGGCGGCGCGGGTCGACCCGGCCGCGGTGGCGGCGATGGCGGAGGTCGGCGTCGACCTCGCCGCCCGGCTGCCCCGGCCGCTGACCGCCGACGCGGTGCACGTCTCCGCCGTCGTCGTGCGGCTCGGCGCCGTGCGCGGCTGCCCGGTGCTGCCGGGCACCCGCTACCTCGACTGGCCGGTGGAGGAGCCGGCCGGCGGGGACGCCCGCCCGGTGCGCGACGAGCTCGACCGCCGCGTGTGCGGGCTGCTGGACGAGCTGGTGGCCTGAGGCGCGAGCGCCCCGACCGGCGGCGCCCGGGCCGCTAGCGCCCGAGCGCGGCCACCCGCTCTGCGCGGGCGGCGCGCAGCAGGGCCGGCAGCCGCGGGTCGGCCAGCACGGCGGCGTCCCGGACGGCGAGCTTGCGGAAGCTCGTCCCGGCGCCCTCGAGCAGGCCGCCGTCGGAGCCCGCCCCCGCCAGCGCCGCCCCGCGGTTGAAGCCCAGGTTGAGGTGCCGGTCGTACACGTCGAGGTAGGCGTAGTGCTCGGTGGTCTTCCGCGGCCCGACGCCGTAGCCGACCGTGCGCTGGTGCGGCCAGACCACCCGCACGACGGCGGGGTCGGCCTCGCGCACCAGCGCGTCGGCGGCGCGGACGAGGTCGGCGGTCGCCGGGGCGAGGCCGGCGAGCAGCAGGTCCCACGGGTCGTCGTCCATCCGGGCCATCCTGCCGCGCGCCGGGCCTAGGCTGGCCGCACCGACCCCGGAGGTGACCCTGTGTGGCTCAAGCTGCTCGGCCTGCTGCTCGTCGTCTGGCTCGTCGTCACCGTGGTGGGCTGGGTCGTCGAGGGGCTGTTCTGGCTGGCCGTCGTCGGCCTGCTGCTGGTCCTCGTGACCGGGGCGTTCGGCGTGCGGGAGCGCACCCGCCGCTAGACGGGTGCGCTCCCGCGCCGGGCGTCAGTGCGCGGCGGCCACCGCGGCCGGCCGGCTGACCCGGACCCCGACGGCGGCCACGAGGCTCACCGCGCCGAGGACGGCCAGCGCGGTGCCGAGCCCGCCGAGCGCGCCGGTGAGGGCGAGCACCACGAGCGGGCAGAAGAACTGCCCGATGAAGAAGGCCGACGTCCAGACGCCGGTACCACGGCCGCGCTGCTCGAAGCTCAGCGAGCCGAGCGCCCAGGTGAGCAGCGACGGCAGGATCAGGCCGTTGCCGAGCCCGGTGACCACGGCGAAGGCGATCACCGCGGGCACCGCCGAGGACAGGCCGAGCCCGACGATGCCGACGCCGGAGAGGGCGAAGGCGAGCGGCACGAGGACCGCCGGGCCGCGCTTGGCGAGCCGGCCGAAGAGGATGCCGCCGGCCGCGGTGCCGAGCGACGCGACCGCGCTGGCCGCGCCGATGACCGCCGTGGACTCCACGCCGATGTCGTCGAGCTTGAAGGACAGCTGGACGATCAGGACGTAGAAGACCAGGCCGCCGACCAGGGACACGCCGATCGGCGCGGCGAGCCGGCGCCAGGGCAGGGCCGGCAGCTTCTCGGCGCGCGCCGCCGCCTGCGCCTGCGGGGCCGGCTGCCAGATCAGCTTCGCCGCGGCGAGCGCGAGCGGCAGGCTGAGCGCGTACAGCCAGAAGGGCGTCCGCCAGTCGCCGGCGCCCAGCGCGCCGCCGACCGCGAAGAAGATGGTCGCAGCGACGGTGGTGAACACGACCTGGAGGCCGAAGTACCGCTCCCGCTGCGAGCCGTGGAAGTAGTCGGCCAGCAGCGTCGTGCAGCAGGTCATGATCGCGGCCTCGGTGAGGCCGAGCAGGACGCGGCTGGCGACGATGAGCTGCAGGGACGGCAGCCACAGCGGCGCGGTCCCGACGACGGCGTAGGCCACGAGCGCGCCGACGAGCAGCCGCTTGCGGCCCACCCGGTCGACGATGCGGCCGGCCACCATCGCGGTGAGGCCGATGACCAGCGCCGGCGCGGTGAGCACGACCGGCGCCAGCGCCTCGACGCCGGGGGTGCCGGCGAAGGCGTCCTGGATGCGCGGCAGGACGGGCGCCAGCAGCACCGCGCCGAGCACCGCGAGGCAGCTGGACAGCAGCAGCACCAGCGCCTGCGGGCGCCCGGCGGGGCGACCCGTGGTGGGGTCGACGGCGACCTCGCCGGCCAGCGGCTCCTCCGCCGACCGCTCAGGGACCAGGACGTTCTCCGACACGGGCGTCTCCATCGACGGGCGCGCCGGTCCCGGTGACCGGCATCACTGGCGATGGAGTGTCAGGACGGCGGACGCCGAGCGGAAATCACTTGTCGTTACGGTCCCCATCGACCGGGTGGATACCCGCCGACTGCTCCCCGACCGCCAGCCGGGCCGCGCGCGAGACCAGGTCGCGGAGGTAGGCGTGCTCCGGGTCGTCGTCGAACACCGGGTGCCACCACATCGCCTCGATGAGCGGGCCGGCGTCGAAGGGGCACGGCAGCGCCCGGATGCCGGTGTTGAGCGGCAGCAGGTCGACGAGCCGGCGCTGCAGCAGCGCGATCCGGTCGCTGCCCGACACCAGCGCGGGGACGGTCAGGAAGCTCTCGGTGACCACCTGCACCTGCGGCTCGATCCCGAGCATGCGCATCTGCCGCGCGGCCGGGGTCGACGCCGTCGGCCCGTGGTAGGTGGCCACCCACGGGAGGGTCTCGAGGTCGCCGACGGTCAGGCCCGCGTCCACCACCGGGTTGTCGGCGGCCACCACGCACACCCACTCGTCGCGGTACAGGTCCCGGCGGGACAGGTCGGTGAGGAAGCCCGGCGGCAGGAAGAGGAGGTCGGCGGTCAGCAGCGCCTGCTCCGCCCGGTCCACGATCGCCGGCGAGTGCGCGCTCAGCCGCAGGCGGGTGTGCGGCGCCTCCTCGGCCAGCAGCCCCGCGACGGTGTCCCCGAGCACCGCGACGACGTAGTCGCTGACGAGCAGGGTGAACTCGCGCGTCGAGGACGCCGGGTCGAAGCCGGGCTGCGCGGTGAACACCCTCTCCACCCCCGACAGGGCGATCCGGGCGAGCTCCCGGAGCTGGACGGCGAGCGGCGTCAGGCGGTACTCGTTGCCGACCCGGGAGAGCAGCTCGTCGCCGAAGTGCCGGCGGAGGCGGGCCAGCGACGCCGACAGCGCCGGCTGGCTCAGCCCCATCTGCGCCGCCGCCCGCGTGACGCTGCGCTGCTGGAGCAGGGCGTCGAGGGACACGAGCAGGTTGAGGTCCAGGCTCGCGAGGTTCACGGAGCGCACCGTATCGACGCCGCTGATGCCCGTCATCAGGCATTCGGTCTTCCCTCACTCCTGTGGGCTGGCCCACTGTCGGGACATGCACCACGGCCCCGACCACCTCGACCGCACGGACCCCGAGGGCGCCATCGCCGCCGCCGCGAAGCGCTGCTCCAACTGGGGCCGGTGGGGCGCCGACGACGTGCTCGGCACGCTGAACTTCCTCGACGAGGCGAAGCGGCGCGAGGGCGCGGCGCTGGTCCGCCGGGGGGCGAGCTTCTCGCTGTCGCAGTCCTTCGACACCGACGGCCCGCAGAAGGGCTGGCGCCGGCGGACCAACCCCGTGCACACGATGACCGACACGGGCACCGACGCCGAGCGGGGCGTGCAGGGCTTCCCGCACGGTATCGGCGGCGCCGATGACGTCATCGCGATGCCCCTGCAGTGCTCGACGCAGTGGGACGGCCTCGGGCACATCTTCGACCACGGCATGGCCTGGAACGGGCGCCGCGCGGGCGACGTGGTGACCAGCTTCGGCGACTCGGTGACCGGCATCGAGACCGTCGCCGACCTGATCGCCGGCCGCGGGGTGCTGCTCGACGTCGGCCGGGCGGTCGGCACCGACGGCGAACTCCCCGACGGCTTCGCGATCACGACCGAGCACCTCGAGGCGACGATCGCCGCCCAGGGCGCGTCCGCGGCCGTCGGCCGGGGCGACCTGCTGCTCGTGCGCACCGGGCGGCTCACCCGGGCGCGGCGCGACATCGCCGAGGGCCGCGGCTGGGGTGACTACGCCGGCGGCGCCGCCCCCGGCCTGTCGTTCACCACCGCCGACTGGCTGCACGCCACCGAGGTCGCCGGCGTCGCCACCGACACCTGGGGCTTCGAGGTCCGGCCCAACGAGTTCGACGTCGCTTTCCAGCCGCTGCACCAGGTCGCCATCCCCAACATGGGCCTGTTCATCGGCGAGATGTGGGACCTCGACGCCCTCGCCGCCGACTGCGCGCGGGACGGGCAGTGGGACTTCTGGCTCACCGCGGCCCCGCTCCGCGTGACCGGCGCCGTCGGCGCCCCCGTCAACCCGATCGCCGTCAAGTAGGAGGACCGACATGCCCGCTGTGAACACCGTCCTCGTCGTGGGCGGCGGCCTGGCCGGCGCCGGCGCCGCCGTCCACCTCGCGCAGGCCGGCGTCGCCGTCGACCTGGTCGAGATCAAGCCCGACACCGCCGCGCTCGGGTCCGGCATCACGCTGCAGGGCAACGCCCTGCGCGAGCTGCGGTCCCTCGGCGTGTGGGAGCAGGTGCAGGCCGCCGGCTACGCCTTCGACGTCACCGGCATCCGCGCGCCCGACCCGCACGGCACCGTGGTCGCCGAGGTGCCGGACGCCAAGACCGGCGGCCCGGACCTGCCCGCCGCGATGGGCATGCCCCGCCCGGAGCTCGCCCGGATCCTCCTCGACCGGGCCACCGAGGTCGGCGTCAAGGTGCGGTTCGGCACCACCCACACCGCGCTGGTCCAGGACGCCGACGGCGTCGACGTGACCTTCGCCGACGGGTCCACCGGCCGCTACGACCTCGTGGTCGGCGCCGACGGCGTCCGGTCGTGGACCCGCCGCGCGCTCGGCGTGAACCTGGAGACCCGCTCGGTCGGCATGGGCATCTGGCGGGCCTTCGGCCCGCGGCCGGCGAGCGTCACCCGCACCGACCTCTACTACGGCGGCCCGTCCTACATCGCCGGCTACTGCCCGACCGGCGAGGACTCCCTCTACGCCTACATCGTCGAGGACGCCCAGGACCGCAGCGCCCTGACCCCCGACGAGCAGCTCGCCACGATGAAGGAGCTCTCCCGGGCCTACCACGGCCCCTGGGACGAGATCCGCGAGACGCTCACCGACCCCTCGCGGGTCAACTACACCTGGTTCGAGACCCACGTCCTCGACGAGCCCTGGAACCGGGGCCGGGTCGTGCTGATCGGCGACGCCGCGCACACCTGCCCGCCCACCATCGCCCAGGGCGGGGCCATGGCCCTGGAGGACGCCGTCGTCCTCGCCGAGCTGCTGGTCGACCGGCCCGCGCTCGACCAGGACCTGTGGGACGCCTTCCACGCCCGCCGCCTCGAGCGCGCGCGGACCGTCGTCGACGCCTCCAACCAGCTCGCCCAGTGGCAGCTCGACCACGTGCGGGGCGACATCCCGGCCCTCATGCGCTCGATCGCCCAGCTGACCAGCCAGCCCGCCTAGCCAGCCTCCCGCCGCCCGCGCGCGGGAGGCGCCGTTCCAGGAGAACGACCATGACCCAGCGCCTGATCACCCACCTGCGGCACGTCGACCTCGCCGTGCCGGACCTGCGTACGCAGGAGGACTTCTTCACCAACACGTGGGGCCTGAAGGCCGAGCACAGCGACTCGGGCCTGACGTTCCTGGCCGCCGAGGGCAGCCCCGAGCAGTACGTCGTCCGGCTGCGCGAGGCCACCGACAAGCGGATCGACCTGATCTCCTTCGGCGCGGCCACCGCCGCCGACGTCGACACCCTCGCCGGGCAGCTCGCCCGCGACGGCGTGCAGCTCGTCGGCGAGCCCGACACCCTGCAGACCCCCGGCGGCGGCTACGGGTTCCGGTTCTTCGACAACGAGGGCCGCACGGTGGAGATCAGCTCCGACGTCGCCGTGCGGCAGCACCGCCGGATCGAGGAGGGCGAGTCGATCCCGGTCCGCCTCTCGCACGTCGTCATCAACTCCGCCGACCCCGAGGGCACGCGGGCGTTCTACGAGAAGCACCTGGCCTTCGCCCTGTCGGACACGCTCGTGCACCCGCGGATGGGCAACATGATGTGGTTCATGCGGGTCAACGCCTGGCACCACAGCATGGCCATCGCCCGCGGCCCGCACCCGTCGCTGCACCACGCCTCCTTCGAGATGCGCGGCATCGACGAGTACATGCGCGGCACCGGCCGGCTGCTGCGCGCGGGCGTGGAGAAGATCTGGGGCCCGGGCCGGCACCTGGCCGGCAACAACACCTTCAGCTACTTCCTCGACCCGCACGGCAACACCGTCGAGTACACGACCGAGCTCGACCTGCTCGACGAGGACACCTGGCACCCGCACGTCTACGACATCAGCAACCCCGAGGTCAGCGACCAGTGGGGTACGGCGAACGCGATGAACGAGTTCGTCGCGCAGAAGTCGTTCAACGACCCGGACAAGGGCCTGTTCGTGGCCCCGCCCGTCTGATGCGGTTCGCCACCTGGTCCGCCGGGGGCGCGGTGCGGGCCGGCGTCGTGGGCGACTCCGGCCTGCACGCGCTCCCCGAGGGGACGACGGTCCTCGACCTCGTGCGCGCGGGGCTGCCCGCCGCGCTCGCGGCCGGGGAGGAGGCGCTGCGCGGTCCGGCCGTGCCGCTGGACTCCGTCCGCCTGCTGCCGCCGCTGGAGGCGCCGACGGTCCGCGACTTCGTCACCTTCGAGGAGCACGTCGAGGGCATGGTCGCGCCCAGCGGCGAGCCGGTCGCGCCGGAGTGGTACCAGGCGCCGACGTTCTACTTCACCAACCCGTACGCGCTCGTCGGCGCGCACGACGACGTCCCGGTGCCGCCGGGCTCGCAGCGCTTCGACTTCGAGCTCGAGGTCGCCGTGGTGGTCGGCGCTGTCGAGGGCTCCGACGGCGCCTCGCTCACGCCCGAGCAGGCGCGCGACCACGTGTTCGGGTACACGGTCCTCAACGACTGGTCGGCCCGCGACCTGCAGTTCCGGGAGATGGCCGTCAAGCTCGGCCCGGCCAAGGGCAAGGACTCCGCCACGACCCTCGGGCCGTGGCTGGTGACCGCCGACGAGCTGGAGCCGCACCGGGACGCCGAGGGGTTCCTGGCCCTCGACATGCGGGTGTCGGTCAACGGCGAGCAGATCGGGCAGGACCTGCTGTCCAACATGGGCTGGCCGTTCGAGGAGCTGGTCTCCTACGCCTCCCGCGGCACGGAGGTCCGCGCCGGCGACGTGCTCGGCTCGGGCACCTGCGGCAACGGCGGCTGCCTGGGCGAGCTGTGGGGCCGCCGCGGCGAGCTGTCCCCGCCGCCGCTGCGGCCCGGCGACGTCGTGGAGATGACCGTCGAGGGCATCGGCACCATCCGCAACCGCGTCGTCGAGGGCGTCGAGCTGCCGCCGGTCCGGGCCGCCCGGCCCCGCCCGCGCACCCGCACGCGCGCGGCGTGAGCCCCTCGTGAGTCTCGCCGGCCGGGTCGTCGTCGTCACCGGCGCGGCCCAGGGGCAGGGGGCGGCCGAGGCCCGGCTGCTCGCCGCCGAGGGCGCGGTCGTCGTCGCCACCGACGTGCAGGACGCCCCCGCCGAGGACCTCGGCGGAGCCGCCTACCGGCGGCTCGACGTCACCGACGCCGCCGGCTGGGCGGCGCTCGCCGCCGACCTCCGTGCGGAGCACGGCCGCGTGCACGGGCTGGTCGCCAACGCCGGGGTCACCTGGCGGGCGCGGCTGGCCGACCTCGACCCCGCCGACCTCGCCCGGGTGTCCGGGGTGAACGTCACCGGGACGCTGCTCGGCATCCAGGCGCTGACCCCGCTGATGACCGGCGGCGGCTCGGTCGTCGTCGTCGGCTCGGTGGCCGCGCTGACCGGGCACTTCCCGGTCGCCTACACCGCGTCGAAGTGGGCGCTGCGGGGGCTGGCCAAGGCCGCCTGCCTGGAGCTCGGCCCGTACGGCATCCGGGTCAACACGGTCCACCCCGGCTACGTCGAGACGCCGATGACCGCCTCGGCGGCACCGGCGTTCCGCGCCGCCAACGTCGCCGAGACCCCGCTCGGCCGCACCGGCACCGTCGACGAGGTGGCGCCCCTGGTCGCCTTCCTCCTCGGCGACGGCGCCTCCTTCATCACCGGCGCCGAGATCCCCGTCGACGGCGGGATGACCGCCCACGGCGGCGTGAAGTCGATCAGCGACGCCGTGTCCGCCGCGGCGCACCCCGCACCCTGAGAGGAACCCCCGTGTTCGAGTACTTCCCCACCGGCCCCTACACCTGGAACCTGTCCGTGGTCGCCACGCTGAACTCCGGCGGGCTGATCGACGAGGTCGACCGCGCCTGCCGGCCGATCAAGGACGCCGCGAACGCCGGTGAGGACGCCGGGACGCCGGACTTCCTGCGCGCCTGGACCGCGCTGACCGACCAGCTCGTCGGCCAGGCCGAGGAGGCCGAGAAGGCCGGGCACGTGCGCACCGCCGGGCAGCTGTGGTTCCGCGCGTCGAACTACCTGGCGCAGGCCGAGCGGATGCTCGCCCACTCCGACCCGAACCGGGTGCCCACCTACCGGCGGATGCTCGAGATCGCGCAGAAGGCGTTCGACACGCACAGCCCGCGCGTCTCCCGGGTCGAGGTCCCCTACGAGGGCACGACGCTGCCCGCCTACTTCTCGCAGGCGCCGGCCGCCGACGACGGTCCCGTCCCGGTCGTCGTGCTGGTCAACGGGCTGGACTCCACCAAGGAGCACATGTACGCGTCCAACCACTGGGAAGAGCTGGCCGCGCGCGGCATCTCCTGCCTGATGCTCGACCAGCCCGGCACCGGTGAGTCGCTGCGGCTGCAGGGGCTGACGGCGCGGGTGGACACCGAGGCGTGGGGCGCAGCGGCGGTGGACTACCTGGAGACCCGCGACGACGTCGACGCCTCGCGGATCGGCATCGTCGGCTGGTCGCTGGGCGGCTACTACGCCCCGCGCGCCGCGGCGTTCGAGAAGCGGTTCGCCCTCTGCGTGGCGTGGGGCGCCAACCACGACTGGGGCGCGGTGCAGCGCCGTCGTCGGGAGCGCGAGGGCGAGCGCCCGGTGCCGCACTACTGGGAGCACGTGCTCTGGGTGTGGGGCCAGCCCGGCGACGAGAACGACCTCGACGCCTTCCTCGACTTCGCCGACCAGGTGAACCTCGAGGGCGTCGTCGAGCAGATCACCGTGCCGTTCCTGGTCGCCCACGGCGCCAACGACCGGCAGATCCCGCTGGAGATGGCGCACCGCTCCCACTCCCAGGCCGTGAACTCGCCCAAGGCGGAGCTGCGGGTGTTCACGCCCGAGGAGGGCGCGACCGAGCACATCGGCCTGGACCACCTGCCGTACGTGAGCACCTTCGTCGCCGACTGGGTGGCCGACACCTTCGCCGAGCTGGGCCGGACGACGTCGTGAGCATGCTGTTCGTCAAGCTGCCGGTGCGCGACCTGCCCGCGGCCCGGGCGTTCTACCAGGCGCTCGGCTTCCGCGTGGAGGAGAACTCCTCCGACGACGGCGAGGCCGCGGTGGTCCTGGGTGACGAGCAGGTGCTGTCGCTGCAGACCCGTGAGCGCTTCGCCGCGCTGCTCCCGGGCGAGCCGGGCGACCCCTCGTCGGCCCCGACGGCGGTGCACGCCCTCACCGCCGGCGGCCGCGCCGAGGTCGACGACCTGGTGTCCCGCGCGATCGCGGCCGGCGGCCGTCCCGGCGCTCCCGCGCGCGAGGAGGAGGCCAGCTACAGCCGCGGCTTCGCCGACCCGGACGGCAACGTCTGGGAGGTCGTCTGGATCGACCACGTGCACGTCGTCAACTGACGCCGGGTCGCCTGGGGGCGGACGCCCTCAGGCGACCTGGAACGAGCGCCTGGCCAGGCCGATGAAGAAGCCGTCGATGGCGGTGGTGACGCCGGCCGCGGGGTCCGTGGCCGCGCCGAGCGTGACGAACAGCGGCGTGAAGTGCTCGACCGTGGGGTGGGCGTAGCGCAGGCCGGGCGCCCGCAGCCGGAACCGCGCCAGCTCCTCGACGTCGCCGCGCGCCAGCGCGTCGGCGGCCCACGCGTCGAAGTCCGCCGACCAGCCGGGCACCGCGCCGCCGAGCATCTCGCGGGTCAGGTACGGCAGGCCGTGGGTCATGAACCCCGACCCGACCACCAGCACGCCCTGCTCCCGCAGCGGCCGCAGCCGCTCGCCGAGCGCCAGCAGCGTCGCGGTGTCGTGGGTGGGCAGGCTCAGCTGCAGCACCGGGACGTCGGCCTCCGGGTACATGACCTTGAGCGGCACCCAGGCGCCGTGGTCGAGGCCCCGCCCGCGGTGCTCGTGCACGTGCGCGGTCTCCGGCAGGACGGCGAGCAGCTGCCGCGCCAGGTCGGAGGACTCCGGGGTGTCGTAGCGCATCCGCGCGTACATCGGGTCGAACCCGCCGAAGTCGTAGACGAGCTCGGTGGGCACCGTGCTGGTGATGCCGAGGGAGTCCGACTCCCAGTGCGCGCTGACGATGAGCACCGCCCGCGGCCGGGGCAGCGCCCGCGCCCAGGCGGCCAGGTCGCGCATCCAGGCGGCGTCCTCGAACAGCGGCGGCGCGCCGTGGGACAGGTACAGCGCCGGCAGCGGGCCGTCGTCCGGCGTCCAGGGGCGGTGCTCCCCCAGCCCGGCCACGTGCCCGAGGTGGGCGGCGAACGGGTGGCGGGGGTCGATGCGCGCGTCGGCGAAGGCGGTCGTCGACATCACCGGTCAGCCCGCCAGCGGGAGGTCGAGGGCGGGCAGGTCGAGCGTGTGCGCGGTGTGGTCGCGCTTGACGGCGAGGTAGCGCGCGTTGGCCGCCGACAGGTGGACGCCGGTGGGCACCCGCTCGGTCACCGCGACGCCGGCGAGCTCGAGCTGCGCGGCCTTGTCGGGGTTGTTCGACAGCAGGCGCACGCGGTCGGCGCCGACGGCGGCGAGCATCTGCGCGGCGGCGGTGTAGTCGCGCTCGTCGTCGCCGCGGCCCAGCGCGCGGTTGGCCGCGTAGGTGTCGAGGCCGGCGTCCTGCAGGGCGTAGGCGTCGAGCTTGGCGTACAGCCCGATGCCGCGGCCCTCCTGGCGGAGGTAGAGCAGGAACCCGCCCGCGGTGGTGATCCGCTCGGCCGCCTCGCGCAGCTGCGGGCCGCAGTCGCAGCGCTCGGAGCCGAAGACGTCCCCGGTGAGGCACTCGCTGTGCGGGCGCACCAGGGGCGCCTCGCCGCCGGAGACCGACCGCTCGAGCGCGCCGCGCCAGTCGCCGAGGCCGAGCAGCAGGTGCTCGCGGCCGTCGGCCAGCCCGTCGAAGGTGACGACGTCGGCCGTCGTCGCGTAACCGTCGGGGAAGCGCATCGGCACCGTCACGCGGGTGCGCACGGTCGCCGCCGGGGCCGGGGACACGACGCCCGCGTCGAAGGAGAGGGTCATCGCGACCTCCGCATCAGTTGTACCTACAACCGATGACCCTAGTCCCCTTTGGTTGAAGCGACAAGTACCGCGGTGTCACCATGGGGGCGTGGCGGAGTGGCTGAGCGAGGACGAGATGGCGGCGTGGGTGCGCCTGGTCGCCGTCGTGGAGCTGCTGCCCGGCGTCCTCGACGGCCAGTTGCGCCGCGACGCGCAGGTGACCCACTTCGACTACCACGTGCTGGCGATGCTGTCGGAGGCGCCGGACCGGACGCTGCGCATGACCGAGCTGGCCACCCGCACCAACGCCACGCTGCCGCGGCTGTCGCACGTCGTGCGCCGGCTCGAGGAGCGCGGGCTGGTCGAGCGGGCGCCCTGCCCCTGGGACGGCCGGGCCACCAACGCCCGGCTCACCGACGCCGGCTGGGCGAAGGTGCGCGCGACCGCGCCGGGGCACGTGGCCACCGTCCGCGAGCACGTCATCGACGCGCTCACCCCCGAGCAGGTGACGCAGCTGGCCGGCATCGCCGACGCGGTCCTGCGCCGCCTCGACCCCGACGGGAAGATGGCCGGGCTGCCGGGGGACGCCCCCGGAGGGGACCGCCGTCGGGCAGGGTGAGCCCATGACCGCTCCCCTCGCCGTGCTGGTCCACGGCCTGTGGCACGGCGCCTGGTGCTTCGACGGCGTCCGCGCCGCCCTCGGCGAGCGCGGCGTCGACAGCCTCGCCGTCGACCTGCCGCTGACTGACCTGCCCGCCGACACCGCGGCGCTCCGGGCGGCGCTGGACGCCGCGGGCCGCCCGGCGGTGCTCGTCGGGCACTCCTACGGCGGCGCGGTGGTCACCGCCGCCGGCACGCACCCGCTGGTCCGCGAGCTGGTGTTCCTCGCCGCCTTCGCGCTCGACGACGGCGAGTCGGTGAGCCGCACCCGGCTCGGCGACCTGCCCGACACCCGGCTGGCCGAGGCGATGGTGGTGTCCGGCGACGAGATCGGCCTGGACCCCGTGCTCGGTGCCCGGCTGCTCTACGGCGACGCGCCGTTCGAGGTCGCCGCGGCGGCGCTGGCCCGGCTGCGCCCGGTGGGCCGGCAGGTGTTCCGCGGCGTGCCGGGGTCGATCGCCTGGCGCGGCGTGCCCTCGACCTATGCCGTGTGCACCGCCGACGAGGCCGTGCACCCCGAGCGGCAGCGCGCGATGGCGGCCCGGGCTGGCGCCCGCACGGTCGAGTGGAACTGCGGCCACAGCCCGGCCGCCACCTGCCCGGAGGCGGTCGCCGACCTCGTCGCGGAGCGGGTCCGGGCGCTCGGCTGACCGATGAGCCGGGGGTCCCGGGCCGGTCTGCCCTGGGGACGCACCGACGAGGAGGAGCCCATGACCGTCACGAGCGTGCTCGCGCAGGCCACCGTCAGCGACCTCGACCGCGCCGAGCGGTGGTACGCCACCCTGTTCGGCCGCGCCCCCGACAGCCGGCCCATGGACGGGCTGATCGAGTGGCACCTCACCGCCGACGCCGGCGTGCAGCTGTGGCGCGACCCGGAGCGCGCCGGCCGGTCGACGACGGTCCTCGGCGTCAGCGACGTCGACGCCGCCGCCCGCGACCTGACCGCGGCCGGCGTCGCGCACGACGGGCCGGAGCCCGGCGGCGGGAGCCGCGTCGTCCGGCTGGACGACCCCGACGGCAACCGCGTCGTCCTGATCGGCGACTGACGGCGCGCCGGCCCTCCGGCGGGAGGTCAGCCGGCCACGCGGGTGGACATCCCGGTGTAGTCGACGACGAGGCCGTCGTCGTCGACGGTGAGCTCGAAGGCGCCGTGGGCGTCGTCGGAGTACCGCCAGCTCCGCTCCCCCAGGCGCCGGTAGGTCTGGTCGACGCGGGTGACGCCCAGCGCCGGGACGTCGACCCACGCCACCGGGGTGACCACCTCCTCCCCCGCGGCCAGGCCCGCGAGCCGCCGGATCGGGAGGGTGTTGGTGAGCGGGGTGGCCGCGACGTCGACGTCGACGCAGCCGTCGAGCGCCGGGTCGGGCTCGCCGTCGCGGGTCCACCGGCGGTCGTCGCCGGCCGCGAGCACCAGCCTCCGCTCGCCCGCCGCGGACACCGCCGTCACCTCCACCGACCGCGTCGCCCAGGCGTCGTCGACCTCGACGCGGAACGAGCAGGCGAGCAGGGTCTCCGGTCCGGCGAGCACCTCGGTGCCGTGGAACAGCCAGCCGCCCGGCCGCCGCTCCATCCGCGCCAGGCTGTGCCCGGCGTCCTCGTCGGCCCGCCGCCACGCCACCACCCGGGTCGTCATGCGCGGAGGCTAGGACCCCCTGCCGACGGTCCCGGGGCGCTCACCCCGGCCGAGCGGGCGAGCAGGGCGGCCTGCATGCGGCTCGTGAGCCCGAGCTTGGCCAGCACGCGGGAGACGTGCGTCTTCGCCGTCGCCTCGGTGATGGTCAGCGCGGCCGCGACGTCGGCGTTGGACATCCCCTCCCCGAGGCAGCCGAGGACGTCCCGCTCGCGCGGGGTGAGCCCGGCGAGCTCCGGCGGGGGCGGCTGCTGCGCGTCCCCCGCGGCCGGGACGACGAACCGGTCGAGCAGCCGCCGCGTCACCTCGGGGGCGAGCACGCCCTGCCCGCCGGCGACGCGGCGGACGGCGTCGACGAGGGTGGCCGCACCGGCGGACTTGAGCAGGAAGCCCGCGGCGCCGGCCTGCAGGGCACCGACGACGTACTCGTCGAGGTCGAAGGTGGTGAGCACGAGCACCTCCGCGAGCCGCTCGGAGACGACGGCGCGGGTGGCCGCGATGCCGTCGGTGCCGGGCATCCGCAGGTCCATGAGGACGACGTCGGGGCGCAGTGCCCGGGCGTTGCCGACCGCGGCGGCGCCGTCGGCGGCCTCGCCCACGACCTCGATCCCCTCGCCGGTCTCCAGCAGCGCGCGCAGGCCGCTGCGCACGGCGGGGTGGTCGTCGGCCAGCAGCACCCGCACGGTCACGCGCCGACCCCCGCGGGGACGGCGAGCGGCAGCTCCGCGGCGACCGACCAGCGGGTGCGGGCGCCGTCGGCCCAGCCGGCGGCGAAGCGGCCGCCGAGGGACTCGGCGCGCTCGCGCATGGTGAGCAGGCCCAGGCCGGCGCCGGGGAGCCCGGGACCGCCGGAGCCGCCCGGGCCCTCCGCGCTGTCGACCCGCAGGGCGAGCCGGCCCCCCGACGTCCCGACAGCCACCTCCGCCCGGCCGCCGGGCGCGTGCTTGACCGCGTTGGTGAGCGCCTCCTGCAGCACCCGGTAGGCGGCCTGCTCCACCGCCGCGGGCAGCTCCGGCAGCGGCCCGGCGTCGAGGGTGACCGTCAGCCCGGCGGTGCGGGCGCCGGCGACCAGGGCGCCGAGCCGGTCGAGGCGCGGGGCGGCCGCGACGGGTCCGGCGTCGGCGCGCAGCAGCAGGATCATCGCCCGCATCTCCTCCAGCGACGTGAGGGCGGACGCGCGGACGGCCTCCAGCGCCGCGCGCTCCCGCTCGGCGCCGGACACGGGCGGGCGGGCGAGCGCGGCCTCGGCGTGCAGCGCCACCGCGGAGACGTTCCCGGCGACCGCGTCGTGCAGGTCGCGCGCCATCCGCCCGCGCTCCTCGGCCCGGGCCTCGGCCGCGCGGAGGTCGGCGAGGTCGCGCAGGTCGTCGGCGCGGGCGCGGGCGAGGTCGGCCAGCTCGCGCTCGCGCCGGACGGCCAGACCCCACCACAGCGGCGTGGTGAGCACGACGAACGTCTGCAGCGCGAGGAACGCCGTGACCCGCAGGTCCCGGGTCGCCGTCCACCCGAGCACCAGCGACAGGGACACCAGCGCCCACGACGCGGCGCGCAGCCGCAGCACCGCCGTCGGCCCCGCGTGCAGCGCGGCGGAGTAGACGAGGTCGAACAGGACGAGCAGCATCCCGATGCTGCCGCCGAGGGCCACGTCGGCGGCGAAGAGGACGGCGCCGGCGGACAACGCGGCCACCGGACGGCGCCGCCTGCCGAGCATCGCCAGGCAGCCGAGCACGAGCGGGACGGCGTGCCACCAGCCGCTGCCGCCGGCCCGGCCGCTCCACAGGCCGGACAGGCCGGCGGCGATCAGCACCAGGCCGGCGGCGCCGGTGAGCACGGCGTCGCTGACGTCCCGGGCGCGGTCGGTGCCCCGCACCCGCGTGACCCACAGGTGCCGGAGGACGGCGAGGGCTCCCACCCGCTCATCCCAGCACGGGGTGCCACCCGCCGACGTCCGTCGAAGGGTGTACGCCGCGCCCCGGGGACACCTCCTCCGGCCGACGACGGCGGCGGCCCGGGCGGCGAGGGTCGGCGTCGTGGACCTCGAACTGCTCGCCCTCGTCCCGCTGGCGCTGGTCGACAGCACCAGCGTCGGGACCCTGCTCCTGCCGATCTGGTTCCTGCTCGCGCCGGGCCTGGTGCGCGCGCGGCGGCTGCTGGTCTTCCTCGGCACGATCGCCGGCTTCTACCTGCTGGTGGGTCTGGCCCTGCTGACCGGCGCGGAGGCCCTGCGGGACCGGGCCGCGGGACTCGGCGACTCCTCCGCGCTGACCGTCGCGCAGCTGCTGCTCGGCGTCACGCTGTTCGCGTCGAGCTTCGCGATGGGCCGCCGGCGCGAGGGGAGCCGCCGGTCCGGCCGGGTGCTGTGCTGGCGGGACCGGGCCGTGGGCGGCGGGGAGGACGGCGGGGAGGGCGGCACCGGTGTGCTGGTCGGGCTCGCGCTGGGTGCGGGGCTGCTCGAGCTGGCCACGATGCTGCCGTACCTCGCCGCGATCGGGCTGCTCGGCGGGTCGGGCCTGTCCCCCGTGCTGCAGGGCGGTGTGCTGGCCGGTTACTGCCTGGTGATGGTGCTGCCGGCGCTGCTCCTGCTGGCGCTGCGGCTGCTGGCCGCCCGGCAGGTGGAGCCGCTGCTCGCGCGGGTGGGCTCGTGGCTGGAGCGCACCGGCGCCGAGACGACGGCGTGGGTCGTCGGCATCGCCGGGTTCCTGCTCGCGCGCGACGCGATCGGCCGCCTGCCGGCGCTGACCGGGTGGCTCGACGGCCTCGGGACCGGCGTCTGATCCCGCCGCGGTCCGGGGGACCGACCCGTCCGCGGCGCGTCGTGTGCGTCCCGCGGAGGCCGGGTAGGTGGCCGCCGACCTGCACGTTCCGAACCAGGGAGCACCGATGACCACGCCCGAGACGACGACCCGTGACGCCGCCACCGGCCAGCGCGACATCAAGTCGCACGAGACGACCAGCTTCGCCGACCTCGGCAAGGAGATGTGGTCCTACCTCACCGGCAAGGGCGCGGCGATCAACTACGAGTTCGTCGACATGACCGTCGAGGTGCCGCGCGAGACCGGGCCGTCCGCGCCCCGGGCCACGTGGAAGCTCAACGGCACGCTGCGCATCACGACCGCCGAGAACGCCAGCCGGGGATGACCCCGGAGGGCGACCGCCGGCTCGAGGTCACCGCCGACCTGCGCCTGGAGGTCGACGGCGTCCCCGTGCGGGTGGAGGCGTCGGGGTCGGAGATCTCGGTGACCTCCGACGACGTCCGGCGCCTGTTCGCCGCCGTCCGGGTGGCCGGCGGGGCCGCCACCCAGGGGTCACCCGGGCGGACCGAGCTGGCGCGCGTGGCCGACACGCTCGCCGGCCACGGGCTCACCGCGCGGCTCGACGGGCCGGCCGGCCGGGTGCTGAGCCTGGGGGCTGACGTCGACTCGCCGGCCGGCTCGGCCCTCCTGGGCACGCGGCGGGCCCGGCTGCACCCCGCCGGGGCGCTGCGCAGCAGCGGCCCCGTCCCGGTCGCCGCCGTCCTGGGACTGCTGGGGGCACTCGTAGTCCTGGCCCGCCGCCGACGGGACTGAGCGACCGCATCCCGCGCGACGCCGGGCTCCTCCCGGGCCCGGCGTCGGCGGGATGCTCCTCCTGCGTGCACCACGACGGGTGCGCGACGACGAGGAGGACGACGATGTCCGACCCCTTCCACCCCGACCTGCGCCTGGCGCGCCTGCTGCCCCGCACCGTCGTCGGCCCGCGCACCCTGCGACCGGTGCGCCTGGTGACCGGTCTCCCCAGCCGGCTCCCGCGGCGTGGCGTCGAGGTGGTGCGCATCGACGCCGACGTCTCCGTGCGGCTGTTCCGGCCCTCGGCCGCCGGTGTCTCCCCCGCGGTGCTCTGGATGCACGCGGGCGGGACGGTGATCGGCAGCGCGGCACAGGACGACTGGCTCTGCCGACGATGGGCCCGGGAGCTCGGGGCCGTCGTCGCGTCGGTGGAGTACCGGCTGGCGCCGGAGCACCCGTTCCCGGCCCCGTTGGAGGACTGCCACACGGCGCTGCGCTGGCTCGCCGCCCGGGGTGACGTCGACCCCTCCCGCGTCGCGATCGGCGGGGCGAGCGCCGGCGGCGGACTCGCCGCCGCGCTCGCCCTACTGGTGCGCGAGCGCGGCGGTGTCCGTCCGGTCCTGCAGCTGCTGAGCTACCCGATGCTCGACGACCGGACGACCACCCGGTCCGACGTGGAGCAGCGCCACCTCCGGCTGTGGGACAGCGCGAGCAACCGGTTCGGATGGCGGTCCTACCTCGGCGGCGCGCCGGCGTCCCCCCTGGCCGCGCCGGCCCGCGCCGAGGACCTGGCCGGCCTGCCCCCGGCCTGGATCGGCGTCGGGACCAACGACCTGTTCCACGACGAGGACACGACCTACGCGCGACGGCTGCGTGCGGCCGACGTGCCGACCGAGCTGCACGTCGTCCCGGGCGGCTACCACGCCTTCGACCTCACCGAGGTCTGGGCGCCGGTCTCCCGGGAGTTCCTCCGTCTCCGTACGCGTGCGCTGGCTGCGGCCCTCGGCGTCGGGTGAGCGCTCAGGCGGTGCGGGCGCCCTCCCACAGGTCGATGCCGGCGTCGACCGCGTGCTGGTCGATGCGGCGGAGCTCGTCCTCGGAGAACTGCAGGTTCCCCAGCGCCGCGACGTTCTGCTCGAGCTGGCCGACGCTGCTCGCGCCGATGAGCACGCTGGTGACCCGCTCGTCGCGCAGCGCCCACGCCAGCGCCATCTGCGCGAGCGACTGGCCCCGCTCCTGCGCCATCCCGTTCAGGGCACGGACGTGCGCGAGCGACTCCTCGGTGAGCAGGTCGGTCGACAGCGACTTGCCCTGCGTGGCGCGGGAGCCGGCAGGGATGCCGTCGAGGTACTTGTCGGTGAGCATCCCCTGCGCCAGCGGGGAGAAGGCGATGCAGCCGGCGCCGACCTCGGCGAGGGTGTCGAGCAGGCCCTCGGTCTCCACCCAGCGGTTGAGCATCGAGTAGCTGGGCTGGTGGATGAGCAGCGGCGTGCCGAGGTCGGCGAGGATCGCGGCGGCCTTCGCGGTGTCCTGCGGCGAGTAGGACGAGATGCCGGCGTAGAGCGCCTTCCCCGACCGGACGGCGGTGTCGAGCGCGCCCATCGTCTCCTCGAGCGGCGTCGTCGGGTCGGGCCGGTGGGAGTAGAAGACGTCGACGTAGTCCAGGCCCATGCGGGTCAGCGACTGGTCGAGGCTCGCCAGCACGTACTTCCGCGACCCGCCGCCCTGGCCGTAGGGGCCGGGCCACATGTCCCAGCCGGCCTTGGTGGAGAGGACCAGCTCATCGCGGTACGGGCGGAAGTCGTCGCGCAGGTGCCGGCCGAAGTTGGTCTCCGCGCTGCCATAGGGCGGGCCGTAGTTGTTGGCCAGGTCGAAGTGGGTGATCCCGAGGTCGAAGGCCCGGCGCAGGACGGCGCGCTGGCGGTCGAGCGGGACGTCGTCGCCGAAGTTGTGCCAGAGGCCGAGGCTGACGGCCGGGAGGTCCAGGCCGCTGCGGCCGGTGCGGCGGTAGGTCATGGAGTCGTAGCGGTTCTCGGCGGCGGCATACGTCATGACGTCGATCCTGCCTCCCACTCCTCCAGGCCGCGCCGGGTCACCAGGGCGGCGGCTGCGTGGTCGCGGTGAGGCCACTGGGCGTGGTGACGGTGAGCGTGCCGTCGGGCTGCAGGTCGTGGCGCCAGCCGGGTGCCTGGTGCTTGCCGCGGTGGTGGCCGGTGCAGAAGCCGGTGAGGTTGCCGGCGGCGGTCGCACCGAGCGGCCAGGGCGTGCCGTGGTCGAGCTCGCCCCGCTTGGGGACGGGTCGGCGGCAGCCGGGGAAGCGGCAGCGGCGGTCGCGGGCGCGGACGTGCCGGTCGAGGGCGGCGCCGGGCCGGTAGCTGTCGGTCTCGCCGGGTGCGTGCAGGCCGGTGCCGGCGCGGGTGGCGCGGCGCAGGCCGGGCAGGTCGGTGAGGGTGAGCAGGGCGCCGGTGAGGGCGTGGGTGACGGCGATGCGAGGCCGGTCGGCGAGCCCGCCGCCCGCGGTGCGGGTGAGCAGGTCGCCGAGCTCCGCTCGGGTGGCGTCGGTGGCTCGCGCCAGGGCGGTGATCGCGTCGGCCGCTGCGGTCACGCGGCCGGCCGGACTGTCCACCCAGGCGCCCTCGTCACTTGCGTCGGCGCGCTCGGCGGTGGCCACCAGGCGGCGGGCGTGGCCGACCGCATCCTGCGCGGCGAGCAGCGCGGAGCCGGCGGCGGTCACCGCGTCGTCGGCGCGGGCCCACCACCCGTCGGGCGCGGTTTGGGGTGCTGGCGGGGTGTCGGGCCGGGGCTCGCCCGGGTCGGGATCGAGGTCGCCGCACGGTGGTGACCAGCCGGGTGGTGGCCCGGGCTCGTCATCGAGCGCGGGGTCGAGGTCGGCGTAAAGCTCGCCGGTGGCGACGCGGCGTTCGATCTCGGCCCACCAGGCCGCCTCGACCTCCAGTTCGGCGATGTGCTGGGCGATGGCGGCGTCGCTCAGGCCGCGCAGCGGGTCCTCGCCCTTGACCAGGCTGACGGTCTCGCCCGTGCCGGGGGCCGTGGTGTCCTCGGCCGTGGCGTCCGCGGCGGCGCCCTCGGCTGAGGCGGGTTTCCCGGCGGCTGTGCCGTCCGCTGCGGGGTCGCCCGTCTCCACGGGTGCTGGTCGCTCACCCGCGGCGGTGCCCTCGGCGGTGTCCGTGCCGGCCGGCGCGGAGTCCTCGGGCACGGCGTCCTCGGCGGGGTCCCCAGCAGCGGCCTCCTCGGCGGGGGTGATGCGGGCGCCGGTCAGGGCGGCGAGCAGGGCCCGGACGACCTCGGCCGGGACGACCTGGCCGTCGATCTCGCACGGCTGGTCACCACCGAGCAGCGCGCCGACCGGAGCGACCACGGTCAGCACTATCTGCACCGGTGACAGCCCGTGCTCCCCGGGCCGCAGCACCAGATCCATCAGGGCGTCGGCCATCTTCTGCCCGCGGGTGCGCCCGTCGTCGGGCAGCGCGTCGGCGTAGGCGCCCAGCGCCGCCATCAGCGCCGCTGCCTCCGGCATCGTCAGGAGGGCGGACACGACCGCCATCCCGTCGCAGCTGTCGGGCCGGCACGAGAGCCCGCGCTGCTTGATGGCCCGCGCCAGGTCGTCGGCGGCGGAGCGGGCTTTGCGCTTGAGCACCTCCCGGCGGGCCTTGTCCCGCAGCTGCGCCGGCGTGCAGACGGTCCCCCGGCGGGCGGCCCAGGCCAGCAGGTCCCGCTCCAGCGCGGCGCGCACCGTGTCGTCGGCGACCGGCGCCACGTGGTCGACCAGCGCGGTGACGTGTCCGGCGTGCACCGCCCCGGCCTCGAGCGCGTCGAGGGTGGCCGGGAGCCGGTGGACCAGCGTCAGCGCCCGCACCAGCAGCGCCTCCGCGGCCGAAGCCGTCAGCGACAGCGCCACCACCAGCTCCTGCGTCGCCCACTCGCTCACCGACCGCAGCAGCTCCGGCCGCGCAGCCCACCGCTCCGCCGCCATCGCCCCGCGCGTGCCCTGCGGACGATCGACCGAGGACGGCCGCGAGAGCGCGAAGGCCGCCACCGCCCGGTACCGCAGCGCCGACTGCCGCGACAGTTCCCGGTCGGCGGCCTGCACCAGCCCCAGCGGCCCGGACGCCCACCCCACGGCAGGCGCCCCGGCGGGAGCGGGCAGGACCGTCGTCACATATTCGATCATACGTTCGAACGGAGACGCGAACAACCCCTGTGGACAGATGTAACCGCAGGTCAGGAGGCCGCCGCGACGCTCCTGGACCCCGCCGTCCGGAGCCTCACGCCCCTCGCCCATGCTGGCCCGGTACGGAACCGAACCGGTCGGACAGGGGTGGACATGGGCAACGGCACCGTCGTCATCACGGGCGCCAGCGCGGGGCTCGGCGCGGAGATGGCGCGGCAGTTCGCCGCCCGCGGCTGGGACCTCGCCCTGTGCGCCCGCCGCACCGACCGGCTCGACGCCCTCGCCGCGGAGATCCGGGAGCGGACCGGCCGGCGCGTCGAGACCGCCGCCCTCGACGTCACCGACGCCGACGCCGTCCCCGCCGTGTTCCGGCGGTTCGACGAGGCGTTCGGCGGCCTCGACCGGGTCGTGGTCAACGCGGGCCTCGGCAAGGGTGCACCGCTGGGCACCGGCCGCGCCGACGCCAACCGCGAGACGGCGATGACCAACTTCGTCGGCGCGCTGGCGCAGTGCGAGGCGGCGCTCGAGGTCTTCCGCCGCCAGCGGCGCGGCCACCTCGTCCTCGTCAGCTCCATGTCGGCGCTGCGCGGGATGCGGCGGAGCATGACCACGTACGCCGCCACCAAGGCCGGCGTCGCCGCGCTCGCCGAGGGCCTGCGCTCCGAGCGCATCCCCGGGGTCGACGTGTCGGTCGTCTACCCCGGCTACATCCGCTCGGAGATGAACGAGCACGTGCAGCAGGCCACCCGCTTCATGGTCGACACCGAGACCGGCGTGCGGGCGATGGTCCAGGCGATCGAGGCGCGGAAGGCCAAGGCGTACGTGCCGGCCTGGCCGTGGGTACCCATCGGCGTCGCGATGCGCGTCCTGCCGCTGTCGGTCGTGCGGAAGCTGTCGTGACCGACGCGCGCCCGGTCCGCGCCGAGGACGCCTTCGACGTCGAGGCCGTCGCCGCGTGGCTGGCGCGGCACGCCGACCCGCAGCGCGCCGGCGTCGACCTCGGCGCCGTCCCCGAGGTGCGCCAGTTCTCCGGCGGGGTCTCCAACCTGACCTACCTGCTGCGCTACCCCGACGGCGACCTGGTGCTGCGCCGGCCGCCGCGCGGGCAGCACACCGGCACCGCGCACGACGTCGCCCGCGAGTACCGCGTCCAGGAGGCGCTCGGCCGGGTGCTGCCGGCGGTGCCGCGGACGGTCGCGCTGTGCGAGGACGCCGCCGTCGTCGGCACGCCGTTCTCCGTCGTCCGGCGGATCGAGGGGCCGATCCCCCGCCGCAGCCTGCCGCCCGGCGTCGACCTGACCCAGGACCAGGTCGCGGAGCTCTGCCGCAACGTCGTCGACCTGCTCGTCGACCTGCACCGCGTCGACGTCGACGCCGCCGGGTTGACCGCCCTCGACCGCGGCCCCGGTTACGTGCGCCGCCAGGTGGAGAACTGGACAAGCCGGTACGCGCGGGCCCGGACCCGCGACGTGCCCGGCTACGCACGGGTGACGGCGTGGCTGGCCGCGCACCAGCCCGCCGACCGGCCGCACACCCTCGTGCACAACGACTTCCGCTTCGACAACGTCGTGCTCGACCCCGCCGACCCGACCCGTCCGGCCGGGCTGCTGGACTGGGAGCTGGCCACCGTCGGCGACCCGCTGATGGACCTCGCGAGCGCGCTCGGCTACTGGATCCAGGCCGACGACGGCCCGCTGATGCGCCGGTTCAGCCGCCAGCCGACGACGCTGCCCGGGATGATGACCCGCGAGCAGGTCGTCGCCCACTACTGCGCGCGCACCGGCGAGCGCGTCACGAACGCCGAGTGGGCCTGGTACGAGGTGTTCGGCCTGTTCCGCGTCGCGGTCATCGCCCAGCAGGTCTACGCCCGCTACCGCGCCGGGCAGACGACGAACCCGGCGTTCCGCTCCTTCGGCGTCGCCGTCCGGCTGCTCGAGCTGCGGTGCCGCCGGGTGATCGCGCGGGCGGAGCGGCTGACCCCCGACCGCGCGGCCGCCCAGGTCGGCAGCCCGGTGCTCACCCGGCGCCGGATCCGCCCGCGCCGGTGGACCCCGCCGCCGTTCGCCGACCCCGGCCCCACCGCCCCGCTGCGGATCTCCCGCCGGCTCGACCCCGGCGGGCACGGCCCCGAGGACGTCGTCCTCGACGACGCCGGGCTGGCCGTCACGGGGCTGCGCGACGGCAGCGTCGTCCGCGTCGACGTGCGCACCGGGGAGCGCACGGTGGTCGGCCGCACCGGCGGGCGGCCGCTCGGTGTGGAGCCGCTCCCCGACGGCGCCGTGCTGGTGTGCGACCACGACCGCGGGCTGCTGCGCGTCGGGTCCGACGGCGCGGTCGACGTGCTCGTGGGCGAGGTCGACGGCGAGCCGGTGACCTTCGCCAGCAACGTCGTCGCCGCGCCCGACGGCACCGCGTGGTTCACGACGTCGACCAGCCGCTGGGACGTCGAGCACCACCTCGGTGACGTGTTCGAGCACTCGGCCACCGGCCGGTTGCTGCGGCGCGACCCCGACGGCACGGTGACGACGGTCCTGTCCGGGCTCGGCTTCGCCAACGGCCTGGTCCGCGCGGCCGACGGCTCACACCTGCTGGTCGCCGAGACCAGCCGCTACCGGGTGCTGCGGCACTGGCTCGCCGGGCCGCGCGCCGGCACCACCGAGCCGCTCGTGGAGAACCTGCCCGGCTTCCCGGACAACGCCTCGCTCGGCAGCGACGGCCTGCTCTGGGTGGCGATCGCCGCGCCGCGCAACGCGCTGCTCGACCGGCTACTGCCGCTGCCGGGGGTGCTCCGGCTGGCGCTGTGGAACGTGCCGGAGCGCGTGCGGCCGAGGGCGACGCCGATCGCCTGGGTGATGGCCTTCGACCCGGCCGACGGGCGCCGCGTGCACGACCTGCGCGCTCCCGACGCCGGGTACGGCTTCGTCACCGCGGTCGCCGAGCGCGACGGCACGGTCGTCGTCGCCGGGCTGCACGAGGACGACCTGGCGGTGCTCGACCGCTCCTAGCCGGTGACCGCGGCCACGAACGCGCGGGTGCCGGCGCGGCCCTCCGGCGTCGGCGTCAGCGGGTAGACGTGCACCGCACGCCGGACGGCGGTGACCTCCACCCGCGTGCCCTCGGCCGCCGCCCGGTCCCGCAGCCGCAGGACGTCGGGGTACAGCAGGTCGCGGGTGCCCACCCAGACGCGCACCGGCGGGAGGCCGGCGAGCGGGCCGTGCAGCGGGCTGAGCCGCGGGTAGGCCGGGTCGTCGCCGCCGGCCCACGCGCGCCCGGCCTCGCGCAGGCCCGCGCTGGACAGCCACGGGTCGCGGGCCTCGGCCACCGCGACCGCGGGGTCGGCCAGCGCGAGGTCGAGCCACGGGGCGATCAGCGCGACCTGGCGGGGCTGCGGTCGGTCGGCGCCGAGGAGGGTCTGCGCGAAGCCGAGCGCCAGCCCGCCTCCGGCCGAGTCGCCGGCCAGCACGACGTCGTCGCCGAGGTCCGGGTACAGGGCGTCCAGCAGCCGGTACGCCTCCCGGTACGTGTGCCGGGGCGCGAGCCCGTAGTCCGGGACCACCACCCGCGCGCCGGCGTCGGCCAGCCGCCCGGCCAGCGTCCAGTGCTGCGGCGCCGCACCGGCGACGTACGCGCCGCCGTGCAGGTACAGGACGGTCCGCGTCGCGCCGCCGCGCGGGGTCACGGTGGCCACGGGGAAGCCCTCGACGTCGCGGGTGTCCACCTCGTGGCGACGGCGCAGCGCCGCGGGCGCCGCGGCGGTCGGGCCCGGGTCGGCCATCCGGCGGCGGGCCGCCTCGGCGGTGGCCATCCGCGGCTTGGCCGTCAGCCGCAGGTACGCCGCCACCGCCCGCATCCGCACGCTCATGCGCTCACCCTCGCACGGTGTAGGGGCCGGTCGACGTCGGGTGGTAGCCCTTGGCGCCGACGCTGCGGGCGAGCGCGCTGCGCGGCGGGCGGCCGGCGGCGAGCGCGTCGAGGGCCGCGCGGAAGTCCCACCCCGGGGTCCACCCGAGGTCGGCGCGGGCGGCGTCGTTGACGTACACCCGGTCGATCGAGGGGAACAGCCGCCAGCCGAGCCGCGCGTACAGCTCCGGGGCGTCGGGGAACAGCCGGGCGACGACGGCCGGCGCGTCGGTGCGCAGCCGCGCGAGGTCGCCGCGGCCGAACGGCGTGGTGGCGCTCACGACGTACCGGCCGAAGCCGAGGGCGGGCGCGCGGTCGAGCGAGGCCCGGTGCGCCGAGACGACGTCGGCGAGGTCGACCCGGCGGTACAGCAGCTCGTTGACCTTGACGTTGTCGTCGGCGTACGCGGTGCGGACGTCGTCGCTGTCGTCGCCCTCCGGGAAGAACCGCGAGGTGCGCAGCACGACGACGGGCAGGCCGGTGTCGCGGGCGACGAGCTCGGCGAGGTCCTCGGCGGCGACCTTCGTGGCGCCGTAGACGTTGCGCACCCGCGGCGGGACCGCCTCGTCCACCCAGGCCGCGGGCTCCCCCGGTGCCGGGGTGAGCGCGCGGCCGAAGGCGCTGGTCGTGCTGGTGACCACCGCCCGCCCGACCCCGGCGGCCGCGGCCTCCTCCAGCACGGTCAGCGTGCCGGTGACGTTGGTGTCGACGAACTCCTGCCGGCTGTGCGTGCCGACGTGCGGCTTGTGCAGCGTGGCGGTGTGCACGAGTGCGTCGGCGCCGCGGACCGCGGACCGGACCGCCGCGCGGTCGCCCACCGAGGCGACGACGTCGGTGGTCGGCGCGGGCAGCAGGTCCAGGCCCACGACGTCATCGCCGGCCTCCCGCAGCACGCGCACCAGCGCCTCGCCGAGGTGGCCCGAGCTGCCGGTGACCAGGACGCGCACGTGCTCCACCCTGGCACGGCGCCGGGGCGTGCCGTCAGGCCGCGGCGGCCAGGCGGGGACGCGGCCGGCGGGCGGCCAGCGCGACCACCGGGGCGAGCGGGCGGCGGCCGGACACCACGGCCAGGGTGACCAGCGCGCAGGCGAGCCCGACCGCGGCCGACAGCGCCATCAGCGACTGGTCCGCGACGGCGCCGTACCCGGCCCACGCGGCGCACGAGCCGGCGCCGAGCCACCACCGCACCGGCGACATGCCGGACAGGTCCTGGCCGCGGTCGCGCAGCAGCGCCAGCGGCTGCGGCAGCGCAGCGGCTGCGCCGACGACGGCGGCGGCCGCCGCGAGGACGTCCGCGGCCCCGGACGGCGCGACCCCGAGGAGCAGGACGGCGCCGGTGCAGCCGGCCGTCACCGCGGTCAGGCCCGCGGCGCACGAGGCGGTGCGCAGCAGCGCGCGGCGGGTGCGCAGGTCCGGCCGGGCGAGGAGGAGGGCGGCCAGCACCGCGGTGTTGCCCGCCCCGACGACGGTGTTGGTGACCACCTGGGCGGGGTCGGCGATCAGGAGCCCGACGACGAGCCAGGACAGGTTGAGCGGGGCGGCGAGCCAGGCGGCCGAGGGCGAGAGGCCGGCGGTACGGCCGTGCCGGCAGGACAGCCAGACCTGGGGCCAGATGACGGCGATGCTGAGGAGGGTCGCGACGAGGCCGAGGGCGGCGGGCATGGCGGAGCGGGATCCGTTCGGGTGGTGCGGGCGAGGCCGGCCACCCGCCGGGAGACGGCGCTCCTCCGGGCCGCGGTCCCTCGTCGCCGAGCGGATCCGCCGGCGCTGCGCGGTGGCCGCACGGGTCATCGGCATACCGGAACCGATTCGTCACCCGATCCGCCGCGTCGGCGCTGTGACCTCGCTCGCGCCCCTCCCCGCTGCGCCCGCCCGCCGCCTCAGGCGCGCGCGGCCGGCAGCGCGGCCGCGGAGGAGACCACGTGGTCGACCAGGCCGTAGGCGCGCGCCTCCTCCGGGGTGAACCAGCGGTCGCGGTCGGAGTCGCGCTCGATGCGCTCGACGTCCTGGCCGGTGTGCAGGGCCTGCAGCTCGTTCACCTGGCGCTTGAGGCGGCGCAGCACGTCGGCCTGGATGGCGATGTCGGACTGGGTGCCACCGACGCCGGCGGAGGGCTGGTGCACCAGGATCCGCGTGTGCGGCAGCGCGTGGCGCTTGCCCGGCGTGCCCGCGGTCAGCAGGAACTGCCCCATCGACGCCGCCATCCCGAACGCGTACGTGGCCACGTCGCAGCCGATGAACCGCATGGTGTCGTAGACGGCCAGCCCCGCGTCCACGGAGCCGCCCGGTGAGTTGACGTAGAGGTGCACGTCGCGGTGGGGATCGTCGGCGGCGAGCAGCAGCATCCGCGCGCACAGCTGGTTGGCGACGTCGTCGTCGACCGCGCTGCCGAGGACGAGGATGCGCTCGCTCAGCAGCTGGTCGGAGACGGCGTCCCGCAGCGACCGGGCGCCGCCGGTCTCTCGCATGGTCGGGTGGGACATGGTGCCTCCTGCGTCGCCGGAAACGGACGACCGCAGTACAGCGGGAATGGTCGGGGAATGCGCCGGGAGAATGGCCCATTGCGCTTCCCGCGCATTTCTTGTGCCGAGCGCGGAAAGACCAACGGCCACGGTCCATCGCAACTACGGGCGGTCTGCGGGCCCCCGGATGGTCACCCGCCAGTGCGACAGCAGGCCCACACCGGATCGGTGTGGGCCTGCTGCTCGGTCGGCGTCCCGCGCTCTCCGCTCGTCGCGTCTCAGTTCCCTGGGGCGCGGATGCCCGACCCCTCCTCGACGACCGCCCAGTCACCGGCGCAGATCCCGCACGTCGTCACCGAGCCCGCGTGCGACTCCGCGTGGGCGCGCAGGATGACCCTGCTGGCGACCGTCGCCACGTTCACCCGGTACTGCCGCTCCCGGAAGTACCGCTGCGCCCTGTCGATGGACTGCTCCTCCATCTCGGTGGGCGCCTGCTGCAGCTGCTGGGCTTCCGCGACGACCTCGCACGCAGCGTTCGTGACCTGGCTGTCCATGCCCCGACTTGCCTCTCAGCTCAGGTGGCCGCTGTCGATGAGCAACTTCCGGACACCGGCCGTCTCCGCGATGAGCGCCTGCACCGCGCGGGGCACGTCCTCGTCGTCCTGCATCCGGCCGTCGTCGAGTAGCAGCTCGTGCACCCTCTCGACCTCCGCCGCGGTGGACACCAGCGTCTCCACGACCTCGAGGATCGGCTCGCCGCCGAACCCGACCTGGTACTCGCCGAGCAGGTCGACCATCTGCTGGTGTTCGGCGGCCACGTCGATCGCTTCCTGCAGGGCGACCGCGATGTCGTACTGCTCGTCGAGCACCTCGTCGCCGAAGAGCACCTCACGGGCCCGCTGGGCTTCGGCGGCGTCCGCCGCCATCTCCCGCATCGCGTCCGCCGGCGTGAGGGCGTCGTCGAGGTAGCCGTGCTCAACCAGGACGTCGGCGATCTCGTCGAGGTTCGCCTGCAGCACCGCGCACCGGCCGTGCGTCGTGGTGTGGCGAGCGGTGCTGGTCACCGGCGCCGCGCTCAGCACCTGCAGGCGGCCTGGAGTGACACAGACGGCCGTCTCCGTGTTGGTCACATCGATCTCCTCCGAGACAGTGGGACGGGCCCCTCGCCCGCCCCGCTGCCTGGGGACCGTCCGGCTGCTCGACTCTCGGTCAATCGCAACCACGGAAGTCGCGTCAGGAGCAGCTCGCTGCTGGTCAGCGACTTGCTCAGGATCGTCGGTGAACAGCGGCAGCTGACCCTGTACACCCGGCCTTCGCACCTTGAGCACCGTCCGCGCCGAGCGACCTCCGTCAGGCATCCTGCGCCGATTCCGGCGTGAGGGTCGTTGCGCCCGTGGGGACACTCCCATGCGCCGGCGCTGCCGTGTACGACACTCCGGTCCGGCGAGCGACACTCCGACGCTCGCACGTTGGCGGCTCAACCAAGACCCGAGCCGCGCCCGCGCGACGCCGACGGCAGCTTCATCGAGACCGACCTGATGGCCTGGGCGTCGCTGTACCACCGGTACCGCCCGCTGACCGACCGGCGACCGCCGCCACCCGGAGGCCCGGAAACGAGCTGACGGGTCGCGGTCTCAGGGTCCCGGTGGCACGTCCACCCTCGCCGACTTGCTAGTTCTCAGGGCAACCCTGCCGGAGCCCGACCAGCGCTTGAACCTGGGCTTCCAGGTTCTACCTCCTGGGCAACTGGCGGGCGATGACCGCGCCGACCCGCTCAAGGAGATGCCGAGATAGCGCGGGATCACGGCTGGGGTCGGCGGGGTCCATGTCGGCCAGCGCGAAGACCTGCCGCAGCCCCAGTTGTTGTCGTTCGTCCTCGGTCAGCAGCGACTGGCCGACCACGGCGTAGACCGGGCGGGCGGCCGCTCGCGCTGTGACGACGGCGGGCAGCTTTCCGGCCAGGGTCTGCCCGTCGATGCGTCCCTCGCCGGTGACGACGGCGGCGCAGTCGGCGACGGCGGCGTCGAAGTCGAGGAGGTCGAGGAAGAACTCCGCTCCGGCCACGCGTCGGGCGCCGAGCCACCGGCAGGCGAAGCCGAGGCCGCCGGCGGCGCCGGTGCCGGGGTCGTCGGTCCGCGGGGCGTAGTCGCGGGCGGCACCCGGCGAGCGGTGCCGGCCCAGCGCGCGCGCCAGGTGGGCGAGGCCGGTCTCGAGCTCCCTCACCTGAGCCGGGGTGGCGCCCTTCTGCGGGCCGAACACCGCGGCGGCGCCGTCGGGCCCGAGTAGCGGGTTGGTCACGTCGGTGGCAACGACCAGCTCCACGCCGCTGAGCTCAAGCAGCCCGTTGAGGTCGACGTCAGCGATCTGCGTCAAGGTCCCGCCTGCTGGGTCGAGGTCGCGGCCGCGGGTGTCGCGGAAGCGGGCGCCGAGCGCGGTCAGCATCCCGGCGCCGCCGTCGGTGCTCGCGCTGCCGCCCAGGCACAGCACGATCCGCCGGGCACCGGTCGCGGCCGCGGCCGCGACCGCCTGCCCGAAGCCGTGGGAGGAGGCCGTCATCGGGGCGAGGTCGCCGGCGGGCAGCGTGGCCAGCCCGCAGGTGGTCGCCACCTCGACGACGGCGGTGGTCCCGTCGAACGCGAAGGTGGTGTCGTGCACCCGGCCGTCGGCGCCGCGGACAGCCACTGGGTGCGCGGTCGAGCCGGTGTGCAAGGCGGCGGCCACGCTGCCGTCCCCGCCATCGGCCAGCGGCAGGAGCCGGGCGTCGACCCCAGCCGTCGCCAGGCCCTGCCCGATGGCGGTGGCCACGTCCAGGGCGGTGAGGGAGCCCTTGTACTTGTCCGGAGCGACCAGCACCCGCACGTCCGGCTCCGCCGCTCAGGCGCCCACGCCGACCGGGGCGCCCACCCGGTCGAGCACCGCGCGCGTGTAGCCGGCGGTGTCCGCGCTCCCGCCCAGGTCGGCGGTGCTGATGCCGTCGGCCAGCGCGCCGAAGGCCGCAGCGAGCAGCTCGGCGCTCGCCTCGGGGTGGCCCAGGTGGTCAAGCATCATGGCCGCCGACCAGATGGCGCCCAGCGGGTTGGCCTTGCCCTGCCCGGCGATGTCGGGAGCCGAGCCGTGCACCGGCTCGAACATCGACGGGAACTCGCGCTCGGGGTTGAGGTTGGCCGCCGGGGCGACGCCGATGCTGCCGGCGACGGCGGCGGCGAGGTCGCTGAGGATGTCGCCGAAGAGGTTGGAGCCGACGATCACGTCGAAGCGCTCGGGTGCCAGGACGAGCTTGGCGGCGAGGGCGTCGATGTGCTCCTTGTCGGTGCGGACCTCCGGGTGCCGCTGCGCGACCTCGGCGACCAGCTCGTCCCAGAACGGCATGGTATGCACGATGCCGTTGCTCTTGGTCGCCGAGGTGACGTGGTGGCCGCGGGTCTCGGCCAGGGCGTAGGCGTACTCCACGACGCGGGTGACGCCCTTGCGCGTGAACACCGCCTCCTGTACCGCCAGCTCGTCGGCGGTGCCGCGGCCCAGCCGGCCGCCGATCTCGGAGTACTCGCCCTCCACGTTCTCCCGGACCACGACGAGGTCGACGTCCCCGACGCCGGCGCTGCGCAGCGGGCTGGGCACCCCGTCGAGCACCTTGATCGGGCGCAGGTTGACGTACTGCTGGAAGCTGCGCCGGATGGGGATCAGCAGCCCCCACAGCGACACGTGGTCGGGAACGCCGGGCCAGCCGACCGCGCCGAGCAGCACGGCGTCGTGGGAGCGGATCCGGTCCAGGCCGTCGGCTGGCATCATCGCCCCCTCGGCCAGGTACCGCTCGCAGGACCAGTCGAAGGAGTCGTAGGCGAGCTCGATGCCGTGCCGGCGCCCGACGGCGTCGAGCAGTGCCTGGGCGGGCGGCAGCACCTCGGTGCCGATGCCGTCACCGGGGATGAGAGCGATGCGGTAAGAGGTCATGGACCCAGTGGACCGTGGCCCGCGTCACGGGTCCAAGACGCAGTTCCTCGCCTGCCGAGAGGCTGCGCCTATCAGCCGAGCGTGCCGACGACCTCCTCCGTCACGGCCCGGAAGGCCGCGGCGGCCGGGCTGAGCCGGCCCGGCCGGTAGACCAGGGACACCTGCAGGAGGTCGGCGCAGTCCAGCGCGCGGACGGCGGCGCCGGCGGACTGCGCGAGATCGCGCCACGAGTCGCTGACGACGGCGATCCCGACACCGGCGAGAACCAGCGGCAGCACCGCCTCCCGGTGTTCCACCTCCACCGCGAACCGGCTGCCGGGGGCGTGCCGGCGGACATCGTCGGCCACCCGGCGCATACCGGTGCCCTGCTGGCCGACGATGAGCGCGCGGCCGGCGAGCTCGGCAGGGCGCACGGGGTCCCCGTCCGGTAGGTCCGCCTCGTCGCGTGCCAGAAGGGCGAAGCGTTGGGTCTCCAGATGCAGGACCTCCAGATCCGGCAACGCCGGTGCGGCGGGCGCGGTGGCCACCAACCCCAGCTCGGCGTCACCGATGGCGAGCATGCCCTGCACGTCGGTGGGCGTGCTGGCCCCCCGGACCGAGATCTGCACCAGCGGGTGCCGGGCGGCGAAGGCGGCGATCAGGTCGGAGAGCGGGCTGACTGACTGCGAGGGCATCGCCGCGACGACCAGTTCACCACCGAGCAGTCCGTCCACAGCCGCCACGGTCGCCCGGGCCAGGTCCAGCCCGCGCATGACCTCACGGGCCGGACCCACCAATGCCCGTCCGGCGGCGGTGAGCACCAGACGCCGTCCGGTGCGGTGGAACAGCAGGCTGCCCAGGTCCCGCTCCAGTCCCCGCAACGCCTGGGACACCGAGGGCTGGGCGACGTAGAGCTGTTCGGCCGCCCGGTGCACGCTGCCGGCGTCGACGACCGCGAGGAAGTACCGCAGCTGGCGGGCGTCCACGGTCACCTCCACTGATAGGGGTCGCCTATCACCATGCCAGCAACCTGGTCTTGGACCGAAGGCACATGCAGCCGCCTTACTGGCTGGCGATGTGACGGGCGGCACAGAGGCCGCCCGCGTCCCGAGTCCCGAGGAGGGCACCGTGTCCGATGCCTGGCTCCTGGCCCACACCGGCATCGCCATCGTCGGCATCGTCGTGTTGATCACCTGGGTCAAGACCCCGCCGATCTTCGGCCTGCTCATCGGCGCCACCTACCTCGGCCTGGCCACCGGCCTGGGGATCAGCGGCACGACGGAGGCGTTGGCCGTCGGCTTCGGCGACGTGATGGCCGAGATCGGCCTGCTCATCACGTTCGGGGTCGTCATCGGCTCACTGCTCACCGCCACAGACACCCTGCAGCGGGTCATCGAACGGCTGCTGACACTCTTCGGCGAGAAGCGCGTCCCGATGGTCTTCGCGGTCTCACTGTCGACCCTGTTCACCTCCATCTACTCCGACGTCGTCCTGGTGCTCACCGCACCGCTCGCCCGCCGCCTGGGCCCCCGCCTGGGCCCGCGCGGCATCGCGCTCATGGGCGGCGCGCTGACGGCCGGCATCGAGGTCGGTCTGGTCTTCGTGGTCCCCGGCGTCGCCGCGCTAGCGGTGGCGGGGCTGCTCGGAGTGCCGCTGGGCGAGATGTTCCTGCTCGGGCTCGTCGTCGGCCTGCCCACCGCGGTGCTCACGATGCTGGTGTTCGCCGTGCTGCTGCGCCGGGTGCTGCGCTGGGACCCGGCCGCCGACGAGCTGGAGAAGACCCCCGTCGACGACCTCGACGACGACGCCGCCGATGGTGGGCCTGCTGCCGACAGTGGGCCCGGTGCCGACGGCGGCTCCGATGCTCCCGGCGGCGGAGGTGCCGGATCGTCGGCCTCGACGGCGATCACGACCACGACGGTCACCCGGCCGCCGGCCGAGGGCGTCCAACAGCTGCCCCTGCTGCTGTCGGTCTCGCCGGTACTGGTGACCCTGTCACTGATCGCCCTGGGCGCGCTCGCCAACGCCTTCGACTTCCCGCTCGGCCCCGTTGCGCTGCTGAGCGACCCGGTGATCGCGATGGCGATCGGCGCCGGTCTAGCCCACCTGCTGGCCCAGCGCGTTCTGCCGCGGCACGAGGTCAACGCCGCCGTCGGCAAGGCCCTGGCGATGGCCGGACCGATCCTCGTGCTGTCCGGGCTGTCGGGCTCGGTCGCCGAGGTGATCGGCCAGTCCGGGCTGCGCGACGTGCTGGCCGAGTCCTTCAGCGCCGGGCTCCTGCCGCCGCTGCTGCTGGTCTGGCTGGTGGCCGCGATCCTGCACATCGCGATGGGATCCATCTCCATCGCCGCCATCACCGCCGCCGGCATCCTGGCCCCGATCGCCGGTTCGCTCGGCGTCCCGGTCGTGCTCATCGCCCTGGCCGCCTGCTCGGGTGCGCTGTTCCTGCCGCACGTCAGCAGCAACTTCTTCTGGATGTTCCAGTCGCTGCTGGGCCTGAGCACCCGGGGCACGTTCAAGACCCACGCCGTCGCCATGTCGCTGGCCTCGGTCATCTCGCTCCCGATCGTGCTGCTCCTGGACCTCGTCGTCTGACCACATCCCGAGCCCGCCGACCGGTGGCCCCGTCACTTCTGTGAAGGGGCCACCGGTCGGCGGGCTGACCGCGCGCGGCCCGTATCAGGCGACTGCTGCGGCCTGGTGGGGCGAGACCGACGCGGCACCCTGCCGTGCAGACCGTCGACAGCCCAGCGCAGGTGGGCGTCGTCGGTGAAGTAGTGGGGCGCGAAGCGCAGGCCGTCGCCCCGGAGTGAGCAGCGGATGCCCTGGGACAGCAGCCGGCCGTGCAGCTGCCCCGGTGGGGTCGACGGGATGCCGGCGATGACGATGCCGGAGCGCCGATCGGGCCGGTCGGGCAGGTGGCGCCGTCGTGCTCTGTCGGCCAACTTGCCGACACGTCCTCGTCCCACGCTGATCGTCCGGGAGGCCGATCCGTGACCGCCGGGCGCCGGCGCTCCTGGCGCCCTTGACGTAGCCCCGCCACCGAGGGGCGAAGCGGCATGCAATGCGCTGCAGGGCGAAGGGCTTCGCACATCGGGTGGCGGCGGCTACCGTCGGAGGGGCCGGCGCTGCCGGTGGCGGCCCAGCCACGGCCCCTCGACCGCGCACCCCCGGAGTCGCGTCATGCCGGTTGAGGTCGTCGAGCTCTCCATCCGGGAGCCGGATGTCGCTCAGTCCGTGCTCGCCGGGCTGTACGAGCTGGAGCGCCCGCTCGGGTTCTCCGGCGTCGACCGGTCCTTCGCCTGCGACATCCGCTTGGCGACGGCCGGTGACCTGGGTGCGGACCGGCTGCGCTTCTCGGCGGCCCTGCACTGCGCGGTGCCCCCGTTGGACACCTTCCTGGTGGCGAGCCCGGTGTCCGGGGCGTGCCGGTACGTCACCGGCCGCGAGCAGGTCGACACCCGTCCCGGCGTGGTGTTCCGGTGCCCGACCGGCGTGCCGTTCGCCAACGAGTGGCACGACGTCGACATGAGCACCGTGCGGCTGCCGCTGGCGGTGATCGAGCGGGTGGCCGAGGAGCGGCTGGGCATGCCCGGGACCGACGTGCGGTTCGACGGGCTGAGCGCGGTGTCCGAGCCGATGCGCCGCACCTGGCTCGGGCTCATGCGCTTCGTCCACCAGCAGGTCACCGACCCCACCTCCGGCGTGATCCATCCGCTGGTCGCCGCCCAGCTGGCCGAGCTGGTGGCCGCGACCGCGCTGGCGGCCTTCCCGAACACCACGATGACCTCGGACCACCTGCCCGGTGCCGGCGCGGTGGCGCCGGCGGTGGTGCGCCGGGCGGTGGCGTTCATCGACGCGCAAGCCTCGCTGCCGATCACCGTCACCGACATCGCCCGCGCCGCCGGGGTCGGCCCGCGGGCGCTGCAGCTCGCCTTCGCCCGCCATCTCGGGCTGACCCCGATGGGCTACGTGCGGCAGGTGCGGCTGGAGGGCGCGCACAGGGAGCTGCAGGCCGCCGACCCGACCGCCGGGGACACCGTCGCGGCGATCGCCGGCCGGTGGGGGTTCGCCAAGCCGGACCGGTTCGCCGCCCACTATCGCACCGCCTACGGGGTGACCCCCGCTCACACCCTGCGCACCTGAGACCGCCGCCGCGCGGCTTCCGGAGGAGGGCCATGACCGCCCCGACCATCACGGCGCCCCGGCGCACCGAGTTCGCCACGTCTGACCCGGGCGAGGCGCGAGAGCTCATCGACCGCCTCTTCGGCGGCCGGCTGCAGCTGAAGGCCTCCACGGACACCAGATGGGAGGCCAGCGTCAGGATGCTTGACGCGGGTGCGTTCAGCATCAGCGACGTCACGGTGCCCGCCGACCTCACGTTCGACCTGGCCGGTCAGGACGACGTCCTCGTCTCCGTGGCCGTTGCCGGTGCCATCGGGTACGACCGCGGGCACGACCTCGAGCGGTACCTGTCCGGCGACGTGTTCATCGCCAATCACCCCGACACCCGAGCCGTCGCCGACAGTCATGAAGCTCGGACGCTCAGCGTCACCCTCCCCCGGTCACTGCTCACGGACGTCGCCCGGGGCACTCCCACCACGAACGAGCCGTGGCGGTTCACCGCCACGCAGGCCACTCCCGGCGGAGCTGCTCGATGGCGACAGGTCGCCCACTTCGTCGACGACCTGCTCGCCGGACCCGAGACGGCCGCATCCCCGCTGATCCTCGGTCCTGCCGGACGGCTCCTCGCCGCGACCGCCGTGACCGTCTTCCCCCACACCCTGCTGCCGGCGCCGGTGCCTGCCGACCGGGTGGACGCCCGCCCCGGCACGCTGCGCCGTGCGGTCGTGTTCATCGAGGCCAACTGCGACCGCGACATCGGCATCGCCGACATCGCCCGTGCAGCCTGCGTCACCCCACGTGCCGTCCAGCTCGCGTTCCGGCGGCACCTGGACACGACTCCGCTGGCGCACCTGCGCCGGGTCCGCCTCGACCAGGCGCACCGTCAACTACGCGACGCCACTCCGGGCGACGGGGTCACCGTGACCGCCGTCGCCGCCCGCTGGGGCTTCACCCCCAGCCGATTCACCGAGCACTACCGCGCCGCCTTCGGCGTGCTGCCCAGCAACACCCTGCGCACCTGACCGCACCTGGGCGGCCCGCAGCCGGCGGGCCTCCAGTTCCCGGCGCAGGACCTTCGCCCGCCGCCGGCAGGCGGAGGCATCAGCGACGAGCCCGGCCGCGAGACGGTGGGCCCGCTCCGCTGCGGCGGCGGCGCGATGTTCCGCCGCCTCGAACCGGCCCACCGGCACCGTGGCCCGCGGGGTCCTCTGGTTGCCGGCCGTTCCGTCCACCTCAGCCCCCGCTGCCTGGTCAAAGGGCGCCGCGCGCACCCCCGCCTCTGCTCAGCGGCGTCCTGCCCGTCCGGGAACGGGCCACGCGCGGCCACCCGTACTCAGCGAAGACGCCGGTCGAGGGCACCGCTGGACGAGCGAACACGGCGCTACGCATCGAGGGGGTGTCGGTTCGCCAACCGGGGCTACCGGTCAGGACCCCTCGGACTCGAGCTCGGCCGCTCGCGCCCACATCCGCAGCGCCAAGCGGCGCTGGGCGTCGGCCCGTGCCCGCGCCCATACCGCCCGGTCGCGATCGGGCCCGGCCGGGTTGCTGTCCGCGGCGGCGTCCGCGGCGGCCGCGACTTCGTCATAGCTGCACGCCACCAGCTGGACGGTCGCGGCGGCCTCTCGGATCGTGGCCACCGAGGCGCGCAGGGCCGCGCCCCACCGCTGCGCCTGTGGCGACGGATCCGTAGCCACCGTCATGGCCCGAGCGTCCACGGGGGTCCGCTGGCCGGCTAGCACCGCAGACGAAGGGCCGCGCCCGCCGACTTGCCCGCAGACGAAGGGCGCTCCGCGCTCCTCCCGCCGAGAGGATCTTCGCGGGATGCCGGCCCGGTCCTGCAATCAGCGGCGCTCGGGATGGCGGCACAGCCGTGAGCAGTCCTGCGACTTCCAGGACCCTGGAGGGTGATCCGCGCGGCCGCGGGCGCCGATGCGGCCGGGAGGGCTACCGTGAGGCCGGGTCGAATGCCCGGCCCGCTCCGTGCGCGAAGCACCACTGCCAGCTCCAGGGCGGTGGTCGCGGCGCGCATTCGAGTCGAGGACGGGCCATGCAGCCGACGACGAGAGTCACGACTTCACTCAGGCCGCCAGCTGCCCGGGCCGCATCGTCTGCGCCCGGGCTGCACATGACGCTCGAGCTCCCGGCCGGGCGGATCACGCTCGCCGGTGAGCTCGACCGGGAGACCTGCGGACACCTGGCCGCGGCATGCTCGATGCTGTCCGCCGCGGCCGCGCCGGTGTGGGTGCTGGACCTGGCGAGCTTGGCCTTCTTCGACACGGCCGGGCTGCACGCGCTAGCGTCGAGCCGCCGCGCGGCCGCCGACGCCGGCGCGGTCATCGCCGTCGTCGGTGCGCGCCCACTTCTCCGGCGACTGCTGTCGATGGCCGGCCTGGGCGACGTGCCGGTCGAAGCCGCCCACCCGGCATCCGCGCCGGCCGCCACCGGCGTCGGCCACTTCGACGGAGGTGTCGGAGGCCGGCCGCAAACCGTCAGCTGAGGTTGACCCGCTCACCGGCCCACCACCTGTCCGCTGGTCGATGCCATCGGCGCAGCAGTCGACCGTCCGCCGGGTCAGCTGCCGAGAGGGGTTCGGCCGAGGCGAATCTGAACTCGCAGACGGTGGCCCGACTGGACGGCTCGGACATCTACGGCCCGCACCCGCATGTCGGCCCAGCCGCTGCAGCGGTCCGCGGGTGACCGGCTCGTGCACCCGTGCTGCTCGGGACGTGTCGGTTCCCAAGTCGTGCAGGTCCTCGTCGTAGCGTGCGCGCGTGCCGAACTACCGGCTGACGGTCAACCTGGTGTCGATCGCATGCTTCACCGAGGTCGACGACAGCAGCGCCGTCGCCCGCGGGCGGAGCTACGCCAGCGCGCTCCCGCGCGACCACGCTCGACAGGCCTTCACCGTGCAACGCCAGCACAGCGAGCGGTGGTCTGACGTGGCGACGTGGATGCCTCCACCGATACGGCGACTGCTCACCCGGCTCGCCTGACCCGGGGCGGCGCCTACCTCAGAGCCGGTGGCCGGCGGTCCGGCGCGAGACGTCAGGGCCGCGGACCCGTAGGTCCCGTACACCCGCGGCGAGCTCGCCGTCGGTCGGTGGGCACCACTTCTCCGCCGGATCGGCGAGTATCCGCCGCAGGGCCGCCATCGCAGCGTTTGCGCGCTGTCGGCGGGGTCCGGGTCGGTCAACGGCCGCCGCGGGCGTGCCATTGCCGTTGTCCCGTCCCCCGGTTGTGTGCACGAACCGCCTCGAGCGTCCAGCGCGCCGGTCCGCTGGACGCCACCGGCCCGGCCCCAAGAAGGAACCGGGCCGGTGACGACCTCTGCGGCCAAGAACGTCCTACTGGCCGACTTCAGGACATTGCTGTCAGGAACCCGGACATTGCTGTCCGCGCCAGCAGGGACAATCCCTGGCCGTTCACATCAGCTGACAACTGTCGTCCTAGCGTCGTTCCTCATGTCACTGAACCCGGCGGCAGCCACCTCCCAGCGCTGACACGGCCGTCGACCCCGACTTCAGCACGGGCACGTCCAGGGAGACGGCGACCAAGTCAACAGCCGCTATTTGCCCGCGTACCCCCTCGAAGGCATCGCGTAGGTACGTCGCCAGGAGGACCTAGTCGATCTGCATGGCGGCTTGGCTCCATGGCTTGCCGTATGGGCACCCAGTAGGACGCTCGCTATGCGATCCACAGCGCCATGGGTCCGTCATTCACCACGGCTCGTCTCCAACGGGGTCGTCCGGCAGAGTGAACGGCCAAGGTTCCCACAACGGTCCCGCGTTGATCGAGGACGTGCGGTTGTTGAAGTTGGGCAGTCCACCGAAGGAGGGGGAGACATTCGCTAGATCTGACAACTCAACGAATGGGGCCCCGACAGCGTAGAGCGATGCTCCCCGAAAGAACGGCCTGTCGTAAAGCACAGTGATACCAAGGCCACGCAGAGAACTCACACTGTTGTTCATCTCCGGCCATTCGGTCAGATCAACGTATGGCAATGTGACCGGCAGGGCTCTACCTGTGTAGTTTGGACCGGTCCACACAATTGCGGGATCGAAGATGGGTCCCTCTAGCGCCGAAGCCTGCACGGTGGCTCGAACGAACAGTTCACGGGAATTCAAGGGTTGCCCTGTAGCAACGCTGAGCACTTCTAAGTCCTCAAGTATTCGGCCAGCCATCGCTTTCTGCCGCGCCCTTAGTCTCGCGGTATCGCCGCCCTCGACCGAGCGAGCCTCCTCGCGGTTCACACTGAGGCGCTCCAGGGCCGGGGCGAACATGTCCTTCTGCTGGGAGAGAAGCCACTCCTCCAACGCGCCAGAGTCCTCGAAGATGTACACAACGTCGCGCCGAGGTAACCCCGTACCGCAAGCCAAGGCAGGCTGTCGCAATAGGCGGCGATCCAGCAAGGAGGCCAGTTCCTCCAGCGAGTAATACGTATCGTCAAGTACATATCGAGCCGTGCGCACGCCTTCACCTCAATTTGAAGCAGGTTTCTGGATCACACCTGAAGCGGCCAGTGTTCGCACGGGAATCAGATCGATGCCTACCAGACGCATGCGAATCTTCTTCGGGTGCCACGCAGCATGCCAACCGCAAGTGGACCCAAGGTCCACGCGTCAGCAGGTAAGCCCGACCAAGAAGTGCGCCTGAGCATTATGTGGCCGTCCGGCGCGAACCGCAAACCGGAAAGACCAGGAGCCAGCCAGCGGAGTGGGTCCTAGGAAAACCGCTGTGGCTTCATCTACAGCGCCAATCGCTGCATTCTGCGCGCCCAATTGGAAGCCAATGAAGTCCGTCCCCGTCTTCTGGCCGAGCCAGTCGACGTTGCACAAGTCGCCCGAGGAGCAGCCTAAGTAGTTGTATCCGCTAATCGGTGGATTATGGGTAGCGCATCCAGCACCACATGTCGGCTGAATGCAGTATGCAGATACACTGGCCGTGGCCCGAGTGTTGGCGATCTCAACCTCGTACGTCCAGCCATCTCCGCCCTGCTGCGAGGCGACCATGGAGAACGTAGTGCCGCGCTCAACAACTATAAGACGGCACACGGCCACTCCGACGCACTCTTCGGCACTGTCTTCAGGATCTGGAGCGAAGGCCCGCGCCCTAAACACGGCCGATCTTTCAGGGACAATCAAGCGACGACTCCCCCGTGGCCTTTCAACCTCACCAAGACTGAGGTCTTCGACATCGGAGTCAATCTCGATGCGCGTCACGTCCCTGTCGCCACTTCCCCAACGCAGAACAAACTCGTCGCCAGGACAACCGTACAACGTAGTCGCATGGAAGACGTCCACGGTTTCGTTGTCAAGATCGGCAGTCAGCGCGATATCAACACTCGGCACACAGCCTGCGATACCCCAGCAAGTCATGATAGGGGGCCAGAGTAGGCGGGATCGGTCTGCAGACCAAATTGGGACGACAGCGAACGCGGTTGGCCTAGTGTCAATCGACCGTTCTCGACCACGTTGACGGGCAGCGTGTCGGTCGAAATCTCAAGGAAAGCCAGCGCCAACGGTGGGATTTCAACCCGGTAGGCGATGGAGAATACTCCTTCTATCGGATCATACAAACCGCCACTGCTTGTTACGGACAAGACCGATGGAGTCCAGGTTATGGAGGGGAGGTTGACACTGCGCTGGTTCCTCCCTAACCCCACAGTTAGCTTCGCCTCGTCGTTCACCATGCGGAAGTCGGTTAGAGACATGGCCAACTTCACGCCCGCCGACGAGGACTCGAAACGAAATGTCCGCGTTCCGTTGAAGCGAAAGTTCCGCGCCTCGCCGCCGAGGACCGGCGGCAAGCCCAAGAATAATTGAACGGGGGAGGAGAAGGTCTCCTCCCGAGGTAGGTCGCCGACCACAGCGTCACTCATGATTCCCCCTTAACGGTGACCACGTCCGTCGATTGCGCTGAAGCGGGATCGTGGACGCCCTTGAGGAAGTGGCGCAATGACTGACGAACAGGACACCTAGGCGACACGCCGTAATCGGCTACAATCCGAGCGCTTCGCTACCCAGCGCACACAGTTGAAGGCGAAGCGGTAATTGGTTACATCAACTTATCTGCGGTCGCGGCGACGACACTCAGTCAGGTAGCCCTCCGCGGGCTCAGGGCAGGTCCGGCGCATCCGTTCGGGCGATCTTGCTATTTCTGGAGCAAGCCGCGGTCCCGTATGCCTGAGGGCGAGGCTCAGGCGACCTTGACCGGGGTGACGCTGACCGCGCCACATCGGCAGGCGAAGGAGGACTGCCCCTTGCGCTCCACCCAGAGGCCGCAAGAGACGCATCGCAGGGTGTCCAGCATAGTGAGCACGGCCTGCCCGAACTGCTCCGCATCGGTCCAGGACAGCGACTCTGCCCACTCGTTGTAGTGCGCACCTGCGGCGTTTCGAAGGTGGAGCCAGCGGTCGGCGTCCTGAGCGGCGGCGGCACAAGTGGTTTTCGCCAGGGTCTTGAGGACGCCGGGCCATAGGTGGCCGAGGGTGTAGTCGTCGTGGCGACGGCGCTGGACGGTGATGGGGATCGTCCAACTCATCCGGTCGCTGATCTGCTCCAGAACGCGTCCGGCGACGGCGGCAACGACATGTGGGTCGTGCGTGGTCAGGGCCGTGCGTAGGGAGGTTGCCGGGTCGACCGGCGAGGCGGTCACTACTTGGGGTCCGGCGCCGAACTCCCAGGTGCGGATCTCCACGTCGGTGACGGGGTGTTTGGCCCGGCGGAAGACCTCCTGCAGTTGCAGCCGCCACAGCCGGTCGTGAACCGTGACGAGCAGTTGCCAGTCGCGGAACTCCTCGACGACCAGTTCCATCACCGACAGGCGGATGCCGGAGTCCACGCTCTGCAGGACGTCGTCCAGGATGAGGACGCGTGCCTGTCCGGCCTGCCCGGCGGCGCGCATGACGGCGAGGAAGTAGAGCAGGGCGATCAAGTCCTGGTAGCCCTCGCTGAAGACTTGCTGCGGAGTTCGGCGCGCGCCGTTCGCTAGCGTGACCCAGATGTCGATCGAGATGTCACTCGATGCGCCGAACTCGGCGTCGATCCGGGCGACGTATGTGGCGCCGGTAATGCGGTGGAAGGCGCTGGTGAGCCAACCGCTGACGTCGCCGAGGATGGCGTGCATTTCCTGGAGGCGACGAGGGGCGCCTGGTGCGACCCGTTTGGCGGTCATCTTGAGCCGGTTGATATCGCTGATTTGACGGCGCAAGGTCGCGATCTCGCGGAGGTGGCCTTCGAGGCGGCGTGGAACGGTGACGCGTGCCCAGTGGTCAGGGGGCAGTCCCTTGTATACGTGCTGCACGAGAAGGTCGTCGATTTCGCTGCTGTTGCTGGGCGCGGGCGCGTCAAACGACGCGGCGATCTCTCCCGCGACCTCGTGCATCCGCTTCTTGGCTTCGTGCCGTTGGTCTACCAACTCTTGTGGGTCGATCGCCGCGGTGGGTGCGGGCTTGACGGATCCGGCGAGCGCGTGATCGAGGAACAATCTGCCGCGCTCGCGCGGCACGGTTTCAAGGAAGCGGAGGATGTCGGCTCGCTTCAACGACATCGGGACCCGGGCGAAGTCCTTGGGCACTGAGTCGCCGGACACGTGGATCTTCTCGTCGAGGTCGAGGCTGGCGCGCCGGGCGACGCTCCTTCCGTCGCTCAGAAGTACGCGGACCTCCGCTTCAGCCTCCTTGGACCCCTCGTGAAGCACTCCGGGGCCGGAGCGGACGCTCGCGGACCGGCCGATGCGCCCTTGACACGCCCATTCCACTGCGTCGACGACAGAGGACTTGCCGGACCCGTTCTCCCCGAAGATGAGCACGGACGTAGGCTTCGCTGCTGGGCCGAACGGCACGGTGACCGTGTGCGCAAAGCCGCGGAAGTGGGCAACTTCCAGCGAGGCAACGCGCGCAGTGGAGAGGACCGTGTCTGCCTTACGGCGAGCAGGTCGCTCTTGGTGCTCCGTGGTGATGTCCCCTCCTGAAGGTTTGATCATGGCGGCATGATCGGCCGGTTTAGCGCTCGGCTAGTCGCCTTGCTTGTCGTATGTCTGCTGCAGCAGAGCCAGAACTGTCGGGATGTCCGCCGCCGTCTTGATCTGCGCATGGACATACCGGGGCGTTCCCCCAACCACTACGCCTTTTCCGATCGGGTGCTGAGTGGTGCTGAGGCCACGGATGTAGACGCTGAGGTGATCCCCGTGGACGAGCAGGTCGCACAGTTTCTTCTTGCGGTAATACTTGATGGACTTCACCCGCGATTGGCGAGTGATGTCAGGCGCGAGATGCATCAGCGCATCGTCGAATGATGTCCACACCGGCTTGAGCACGTGGCTCAGTTTGCTGGTGTGTACGTCGAGTGGAACCTCGGCGGCTGGCGGCAGCGTGGCCGCGAGATCCACGAGCGTTTGGCCGGACTCGGTGATCCAGTACAGCGGGCCCTGCACCTGGTTGGTCTTGCCTGCGGCCTCCTCCAGGACGAGTCGGGCCAGGCCGGTCGGCGAGTACGACTGGCCGTCGGCTTCCCAGATCAGCGGGGCAGCGGCGTCGTCCTGCCAGGTGGCAAAGCGACGACCGGTCTCGGCGTCGAGCCACTCCCCCATCTGGGTCTGGAGGTCGGGCGAGGGTGCCCGGAACTCAAGACGCTCCCCTGGGCTGAGCAGGTCAGCCTCGATCAACCGGGCCACCGTGGAGACCTCGCGCTGCTTGTTCTGCTTGGTGCTCTTGGCCTTCTGCTGCTCGTTGATCTCCGGGGAGAGGACGAACTCCTCGATGCCCGGCGGAGGGTAGTGCTGGGAGACGGTGACGAGGATGTCGTTGGCCGTCTGGTACGCCTGGAAAGCCAGGAGGCGGACGTCGAGACTCAGTTGCTGGTGCAGAAAGACGACGGTGGCCGTCACGGTCTGCGGGAAGTCCGCGGCCATGAGGACGACGCTGGGCAGCCGCAACGAGTCGTCGGTGATGGTGGCCCACTCGTCGAGTTCTGCGGCGGCCTCCTCGGCGGTGACGTCGGCGCCTCGGCGCTTGGACAGGAAGCGGGCGTGGACCTTGTCGAGGTCGTCGCGGGTGAACCGGGACACCAGGGCGGCGTACTTGAGCGCCTGCATCTCCACGGTGTCGGGCGCCTTGTCGCGCTTGAGTTCGACGACGATCAGGCGACCGTCGGCGTCCAGGGCCAGGACGTCGAGGCGGTCCTTCTCCTTCTCCCCCGTGTGCCCGGACCAACTGCCGAACTCAAACGCGACGATCTTCACGGACGGCCCGAGCACCTGCGGGTGGGCGATCACCCACTCCTGCAGGTGCTGGCGCTCCTTCAGTCCGGCATCGGCCAGGCTGATCGGCTGAGCAGCGACCGCGGAGGAGCCGCTGACGGTGAAGACCAGTTCCCCGTTCATGCGACGTCTCCCAACTCGGACTGAATGCGCTGGTAGACCTCGCGGCGAGCCCAGGCGGTGAGGGCCTCCTGGAACTCGGGCTTGTCGAAGAACATGCGGAACAGGTCGTCGTTGAGGCTGTGCCGCTGTTCGATGACGTCGGCGAAGCGCCGGTCGAACTCGAAGGCGAAGTTCTCCTCGGTGTTGGCCGAGGCCACCTCGCGTAGGTCCTCGTCGCGGACGGCGACCTCGACCTGCTGGTCGAACCAGATCTGGTCGGACTGGGTGAGGCTCATGCCGAACTTGTCGTTGAGCACGTCGATCAGCGAGGAGAGTCGGACCTTCTCGGGCAGGTGCTGCGCTCCCCTGCCGCCGCCCTGCATGCCGCGGACCGGCACGCCGTCGCCCTCGGCGAGGGTGACGTTCTGCTCGGCCTGCTTCTCGGTGCGGATGTGGGTGAGCACGGCGGCGGTGCCGAGGTCGATGTCGCCCCCGTCGTCGGTGTCGTCCTTAGGCAGCCGGGTGATCAGGATCCGGCCGTAGTAGTACAACTCCTCCAGGTCTGCGCTGGCGAAGGGCACGACCTGGCCAAGGAAGGCGTAGGTGCGGACGAAGTCCCGCAGCGCGGTGCGGAAGTCCTCACGGTCCTCGGAGTCCTCGATGGCCTGGTAGCGGACGACGGCGTTGTCGGTCTGCGCGTACAGGCTCTCGTGGTGCCTGGCGTCGCTGGTGAGCAACGCCGCGACGAGGGTCCGCATCTCGGTGGGGTCGATGACTCCGGCGGCGAGGATGCGGGTGCGCAGGTTGAACAGGACGTTGGGGTCCGTCGGTTCGGTCCAGGACTGCTCGTAGAACGGCTTGAACGCGTTGGCGATGTCCTCGGCGTCGTTGGCGAAGTCGAGCACGAAGGTGCTGTTCTTCCCCGGCATGGTCCGGTTGAGCCGGGACAGCGTCTGGACGGCCTTGACGCCCTCCAACTTCTTGTCCACGTACATCGTGTGCAGGCGGGGCTCGTCGAAGCCGGTCTGGTACTTCTCCGCGACGATGAGGACCTGGTAGTCGCCGACCGGGAAGCCGTTGTCCTCGTCGCCCTTGAACCGCTTCGCGGTCTCGGTCTCCGGGATCGGCTTGCCGTCCGGGGTCGTGTTCATCCTCGACTCGGTGTACTCGACGCCGCTGCCGTCGGGGTCGACCACCTTGCCGGAGAACGCGACCAGGGCGCGCAGGTCGGTGTAGCGGTTCTCGGCGATGTACGCCTCGATGGCCTGCTTATAGCGGACCGCGTGTAGCCGGGAGCGGGTCACGACCATGGCCTTGGCCTCGCCGTTGATCTGGTGGCGGGTCACCGTGCGGAAGTGCTCGACGATGATTTCGGCCTTCTGCGCCAGGTTCGACGGGTGCAGCGCGACGAAGCGGGCGAGCGCGGCGTTGGCCTTGCCCTTGTCCACCTCGGGATCCTCGGCGCCGAGCCCGTTGGCAAGCCGGAAGTACGTCTTGTAGGTCACGTAGTCGGCCAGCACGTCGAGTATGAAGCCCTCCTCGATGGCCTGGCGCATCGAGTACAGGTGGAACGGCTCTAGCCGGACCCCGCCCTCGAAGGCGAGGTCCACCACGTGCTCACCGAACAGTTGCAGAGTCTTGTGCTTCGGGGTCGCGGTGAACGCGAAGAACGACAAGTTGTCCTGCTTGCCGCGGATCGCCGCAGACTTACGCAGCGACTCAACGATGGCCGCGAACGCGTCCTCCGGGTCCCCGGCCTCCTCCAGGGCGCGGTCGAACTCCTCGGCGGCGTCCCACAGCGCGTCGGTGATTTCGTCCCTGCTCAACTCGTCGGCGAGCCGGTTGGCGACTTCTGGTTGCGTGCCGAGAACCGCCTTCAGGCCCTTGGCGGACTCCCCGGACTGAGAGGAGTGGGCCTCGTCCACGATGACGGCGAACCGCTTGTCACCCAGGTCGGTCGCGGCCTTCGCGATCACCGGGAACTTCTGCAGCGTGGTGACGATAATCTGCGCCCGCGACCCGGACAAGGCAGCGGTCAACTGCTTGCTGTTCTTGTCGATCCGCTCGACCAGTCCCGGGGTGTGGTCGAACTGGAAGATCGTGTCCTGCAACTGCCGGTCCAGCACCACCCGGTCGGTCACCACAATGATCTTATGGAAGATCCGCTCGTTCGCCCCGAGTCCCGTATCCCGCGCGTGATCGGTGAGTTCGGCGACGTCGGCGGGGGTGTGCAAGGTGGAAAGTCGGTGCGCCAGCCAGGCGATGGTGTTGCTCTTACCTGAGCCCGCGGAGTGCTGAGGCAGGTAATTGCGGCCTGCGCCGTAGGTGGCAGCGTGCCCGGCCAACTGCAGGACCGCGTGCCACTGGTGATAGCGCGGGAAGATGACCTTGCCGCGTGCCGCGGTCTTCTTCCCCTTCTTGGCGATGGGCTTCTCCTCGTGGATGAAGCGGCCGAACAGGTCCAGCCAATTGTCCCGCTGCCAGACCTGCTTCCACAGGTAGGCGGCGCGGTAGCCGGTGCTCGTGGGCGGATTGCCCTTACCGCCCGGCTTCCCCGGTCCGCCGGAGCCCTGGTTGAACGGCAGGAAGTAGGTGTCCTCGCCCGCCAGTCGAGTCGTCAAGAAGACGAGGTTGGGGTCGACGGCGAAGTGCACGACGGTCCGCTTGGCGAACACCAGGTCGTGCGGGTTGCGGTCCCGCCGGTACTGCTTCTTGGCGTCCTCGACGTTCTGATTGGTGAGTTCGTTCTTCAACTCCGCGGTCGCGACCGGCAGCCCGTTGATCAGGAACAACAAGTCCACGCTGTCCTGGGGGTTGGACTCCATCGCGTGCGCCTGTCGGATCACCACCAGCAGGTTCGCGTCATAGAGCGCCATCAGGTTCGGTGTGAGCGCATGCCCTGGCTTGAAGAACGCCAGTCGGACCTTGACACCGTTGTCCTCGACCCCACGCCGCAGCACATCCAGCGTGCCCCGCGCGTCGATCTCCGCTGTCAAGCGCTTCACGAACTTGGCCTCGGCCAGCGCCTCCGAGCCGTGGACCCGCACGAGCGACGTCCACGCCTTCGGCTGCGACGCCCGGAGGAACTCGAAGAGCACCGTCGGGGCCAACCCCAGGTCACGCCGGTAGTCGCCCGAGGATCCTGATACCCACCCGTCGGCGACGAGGTGTGCCTCGATGGCGGCCTCGAACGCGCCCTCGCTGTGCACAGGGACGGTCACGCCGCACTCCTGGCCGTCGTTACATCGAAGGCCCCCGTGACGGCCGCCGTCACCAACGCGCCCTTCCGCTCCTTTAGAAGATCGAGGCTTCGGTCTAGTAGGTCTTCGGTGCGACGCCGCTGGTCCACGAGCGCGTCCAGGGATCGTCCGATCTGCTCCTGTTCAGAGAGGGAGCGCGGGACCAACGGGAGCGCCTTCATGTCCTCGACTCCGAAGTGACGCTGAATCGCCCCCACAGAATGCTCGGAGATGCTCTCCTGTGCTCGACGGCAGTTGATGCCGTATTCGAGGTATCGAGGATTGAGCATCGAACCCGGGCGCACGATAACAACATCGACGCAGTTGGCGCCGATCAGGTCGTCGGGCACCTGTGCCGCAGCCCCTGCCTTGCCGGACCGTACGACGAGGATGTCTCCTCGTTGGAGTTCCGATCGCCGGTTCAGTGCGTGCCCTTCCCGGGTGATCTTCACTAGCCGGTCGGTAGGGGCGATCAGTCCGGGAGAGATGTCCTTGCCGCGAACCGCGGGAACGCCCTCCTGGTCTTCGGTGTAGAGCGCTGCTGGCTGAATGACGATCCCCACGCCCACGCGCTCGACCAGAAAGCGCGCAGGAATCTCGGGAGTGGCAGTACCCTCGGGACGAATGCGCCGCTCCACCTCGGCCTCGTAACGCTCAGAAAGCAGTGCTTTCTGCTGCAGGCGGAGTCCTAGCGCGCGATCGAGCAGACCAACCTGGGTGTCCAGGAAGTCAGCGATACGCCTCTGCTCGTCGAGAGGCGGAAGGTTGACGTCGAGATTCGCTAGTTCGTCCGACCGAAGCCCATAGCGGGTTACTCCGGTTGCAGCAACCGCCATCTGTTCGCGCGCTGAAGCCCCGCGCAGTGCCCAGCAGAGAAATCGAGGGTGCACTCCCGGCCGTGGGCGAACGATGGCGAGATGGTATCCACAGACAAAGTCGTCAGCCGTCCTGGCGATGTAGCCGCTTACGCCGATATCGTCAGCCGTCTCCGAGTCCTTGGTGAGAACTGTGTCCCCGACCTCAAGCCGGAAAGCCGCAATCTGCTGCGCTGAGGCCGAGGCGGCCATGAATTCACCATGGGAGGCGTCGATCGCATCGCCGTAGTAGACATCCGTGTAGTTGCACAGCCGGACCGCCTGCTCGCCCTCGTGCGTCTTCTTGTCGACGTTACTAACGCGAACGTCCGCGATGTACTTCAGTTCAGTCACTGAGCCACCTCGCGGAGGACCTTCTGGATCTCTGCTTCGACACTGCCTAGGTCGGCGTCGATCTGGTCGACGCTTCGCGGGGGTGTGTACCGGTAGAAGTGACGCACGAAGGGGATCTCGTAACCGATCTTCGTCTTGTTCTCGTCCACCCATGCGTCTGGCACATGCGGCAAAACCTGCCGCTTCATGTAGTCGTCGACGTTCTCGGTCAGCGGGACGTTCTCGTTGTCGCGGAGGTCCGGATCGGCTACAAGGCCCTTGCGACTCTTGATGGGCTGCCCACCCTCATCGCACTTCGGCCGCTCAACGACGATGCGCCTATAGCCGAAGTCCTCGTTGCGGAAGATCTTGACGCGCTGATCACCGGCGGCCTCGTCGAATGCATGGTGGTATACCCATGTCAGGTCCTCGATCTGCCGATCGGTGATGTACTTGCGCTTGTCGCCCAGGCTCTTGCGCATCTTGGCGAAGTCTTGGCGCGCGTCGAGGAGGACGACCTCGCCCTTGCGGTGGTCGGCCTTGCGGTTGGTAACGACCCAGAAGTAGGTGTGGATACTGGTGTTGTAGAACAACTGGTCCGGGAGGGCGACGATTGCCTCCAGCCAGTCGTTCTCGATGATCCAGCGGCGGATCTCGCTCTCGCCGCTGCCCGCACCGCCGGAGAAGAGCGGGCTGCCGGAGAAGACGATGGCGATGCGACTGCCGCCGCTGCCGTCTGCTTCAACGGGCTTCATCTTGCTGATGAGGTGCTGGAGGAACAGGAGGCTGCCGTCGCTGACACGCGGCAGCCCGGCGCCGAATCGGCCGCGGAAGCCCAGTTGCTGCTTCTCGGCATCGATCTGCTTTTGGATGCGCTTCCAGTCCACGCCGAACGGCGGGTTGGCGAGCATGTAGTCGAAGCGCTGGCCGATGAACTGGTCGTCGGACAGACTGTTGCCGAGCCGGATCCGAGTCGGGTCCTGGCCCTTGATCATGAGGTCGGAGCGGGCGATGGCCCAGGTCTCGGGGTTGAGTTCCTGGCCGAAGACCTCCAGACGCGCCTTCGCGTTCTGGCTCGCGAGGTGCTCCTGGCCACCGGTGAGCATGCCGCCGGTCCCCGCGGCGCAGTCGAACATCGTCCGCACAGGAGCGCTGCCACGCAGCGCGTCGTCGTCCTCGCTGAAGAGGATGTTGACCATTAGGCGGATGACTTCGCGTGGGGTGAAGTGCTCACCGGCGGTCTCGTTGCTCATCTCGGAGAACTTGCGGAGCAGTTCCTCGAAGATGTAGCCCATCGCCTCATTCGGCACGGCGTCTGGGTGGAGGTCGATCTCGGCGAACCGGCCGATGACGTGGAACAGCAGTCCGGCGTTATCGAGGCGGGTGATGTGGTTGTCGAACCCGTACTTGTCAAGGACCTCGACGGCGCCGGTGCTGAAGCCGCGGATGTAAGTCCGCAGGTTCTCGGCGATGTTGGGAGCGTCTTCGAGGAGGCGGTCGAAGTTCAGCGGGCTGATGTTGAAGAACGACTGTCCGGCGGCACGCAGGAGCAACTGCTCCGGGTTGTCGATCTTGCCTTCCAGGTCGGCGGCGCGCTTGATCACCGCGTCCTTGGTGGGCTCCAGGACGCAGTCGAGGCGGCGCAGGACGGTGAGCGGAAGGATGACCTGGCCGTACTCGTGGGCCTTGTAGTCGCCTCGGAGCAGGTCGGCGACCGACCAGATGAAGCCGACCTTGTCGCTGAAGCCCTGTACCTGGGTCACGTGCGCCCTGCTCCCTGCCATGCGGTTACGTTCCGTGCCGGTATCGGCAGGCGTCGACGCTAACTGACCGGTCGGACAGGACGTGGGACGCGAACCTCTGGGTCCGTGGTGAGGTGCGTGCCCGGCTCCGCGGCCACTCGGAGCCGGGCACGCGGTCCTGCCGAGGCGGCGGACGCTATGACTGACCCTTGGGCGGGGTCGAGTCCGTCCGGGCTGGTCGCAGTCGCGCTCGGTGCCGGTCGCCGCCGTCGCTCAGTCGACGGCGACCGGCGCGGACGGTAGCCCAGCGAAGCGACAGGACGGAGCGGGTGGCCCTGCGGCGGCACCTCGGCTGTGCCTCATGTTGTTGCTGGCGGAAGTTGTGGCCTACGTCGTGGAGCCGGACGGTGCCCGGACCGCCGTCGAGTGCTGGCGCTCCGGGGTTGCATTGGCGGTCCTGATGGGTGCTGCGCCGCCAGACCCATCCGCCGTGCGGCGGGTGGGTCTGGCGGCGCTCCCTGGATCTGCAACGGGACCGTCGACAAGGACGGTGTCGTGGCAGGGTGGCTCTGAGCGAACAACGCCGACGGATCGAGGGCGTGGCTGCGGATGCCTACAGGACCGAAGCACTACCGCTTTATCGACGCGCAGGAGGTAGGGCAGTCAGGCATCGCGGAGGACTGTCGCTGCATGATCGGCGAGGACCACGAAGACGGTCAGGACGCCCCCTCGTACAGCGTCTACGACGCTGCAGACGCCTGGTTGTCGTCCGGTCAGGACGAGGACTACGCCTTCGGCTACAGCGAAGACGAACTCAGGCGCGCCGCAGGGCAGGACTGACAGCACCTCGCTGAGTGCCGCCAGGTGGCGGGCCGAGGTTGATGCTCTTGTCGGTCGACCTCATCGTCCGCTGGTAGCGCTGGTTGCTACGACCTTGGCCGTCGGACCGTCCGACTACGACCCCGTCCTGACGCGGCGGCCTTGCACGCGACGAGTAGTCCCGCTCCCGGCCTGTACTCGACTCGTCACCCGAAGATCAGTCGAGTGGTCGCGGTTGAGTTAGGACTCGGTGCAGGACCGCGAGCAGGTTCCGGTCCAACGGCAGGACGGCGTCGTCCAACTGGCCTTGCAGGCTCTGCGCGGTGGCTCCGGGACGGCGGACCAGAGCGACGAGTTCGCCGACGGCTCGGCGGTGTTGGTCGATCAGCGCTCGGAGTTCGAGGACGGTGTGTCCGTCGAGGACGACGCCGTCGGTGGTGGTCAGCCATCCGAGGTGCTGTTCAGGTCTGCGTTCCCCGCGGCTGATCCGCTGGTACTCGGCTTCTGCCGCCCGGCGTGCCACCGCCTCGACGGTCATGCGGCTTTGGGCGGCTCGGACGTGCTCGTCAGAGCAGTAGAGGCTGCGGCCTCGCTGCACCAAGGGAGCGCGGCAGTAGCCGAAGGCGCAGCAGCGGACGCCATTGATGACCTTGGCGGCAGTCGACGGGGCGTCTTCGGTCATGGGTGCTCGCCGTTTCGGACAGGTCCAGAGCGCGTCGGGACCGTGCTGTGCAGGGAGGAGGCGCCCGAGAGGAGCCGCCCCGTCGAGCAGCACAACCCTAGGAATGCGCTAATCAATTGAGAGATCCGGGAGTAGCCGAGCGCGAGACGCATGGACGCCGTCAAGCCACTTGGTGCAGCCTGACGCGGTACGACTCACGTAGCGCCGCGCTCCGCCCGCACGGGCGAGAACGCTCGTCAATTGAGAAGAAGTCCTTTTCGTCGAGTGACGTGGGCCGGTGGGCCGATGCGCTCGCCATGCCTCATCCCAGCCGCACGAGCCACCTCGCGGCCGTCGACGCCGACGGCCGCGACGTCGTCACCCCCGCTCCGACGCAGGGCGGGAGACCGCCCTCCGGGCAGGACTTGGCAGGTGCCCCAGCCGCGCCCTACGGTGTCGACCCGATCGAACACGTGTTCGATACCAGCGAGGGAGGTGGCGGTTGTGGCGGTGCTGGAGCGGGGGCTGCGCGTGCGCAAGGGCAGGCAGAGACCTCAGACCTGACGGCGAACCCTGGTGAGCCGTCAGGCCGGGGGCTCACAACCGACGACTCGATTGGAGCACCCGTGCCCACGCCTGCTCAGCCACCCGTCCCCGCGGTGCCGCTCCCACGAGTCACGATGCGCAGTCTGTCCGCACAGGTCGGCCTGCCCACCCCGCTGTACGACCAGCAGTCCACCCGTACCCACGACAGCCGGGCGTGGGACAGCAAGGTCGGCGTACTCGTGCACCGGGTCGTCGGGGTGCTTGCTCCGGTCGCCCAGGCCAGCGGCCCGCAGACACTTCGTTCGTCGCTCGCCGCCACGGTGGCCGCCACGGTCACCGACAAGTCGATGGGGCGGCTGGACAAGGCCCGGACCCGCGTGTCCGGCATGGTCAGCCAGTACCTGTCCGCCTTCGTGCCGCCACCGCCGACCACGTTCCTCGGCGCCGAGGTCAGCGCGGGCACCGGCCGCGTCGACCTGGCCTGGGAGCACCCGACCGTCGGCGTCTTCTTCGACGAGATCAAGACATGGCGGCACGTGCAGCCCAGCCTCGATGAGGAGACCTGGGCGCAGGTCCAGCGGTACCTCGCCGCCGGGCAGGAGACCTACGGTGACCGGTTCGCGGGTGTCCGCGTCCTGACGCTCAGCCACCGCCGGGCGTGTGTCTGGATCAGCCCGCGGGGGATGCTCCAGTCGCTGGTCACCTCGCCGCTGAACCCGGCGGCGCTCACCGCGCAGGACGCGGCATGACCGGCGCACGGCGGCTGTCCGCCGCCCAGCCCGAGTCCACCGCGCCCGCCGGGGCGTCCGCCCGGAGGCGGCACAGTTGGTCAGACCGGCAGGCGGCGGTCGCTCAGTTGCGACGCCTGGCCAACGGTGGGCGTCCACTCCCGCTACACGTGCAGGCGGTGGCCGCGAAGTTCGGCGTCTCCACCCGCGCGGTCTACCACTGGTTCAAGACGATCGACCCGACGGCGCCGCGTCCGGACAGCGCGCGGAAGGTCTACACCCCGACCGTCAAGCACCTCACCGTCTTGGCGCACGAGCGGACCATGACCGCCGCCTTCGACGCGCTGGAGGAAGCCGGAGAGATCACCTGCTCCTACGAGACGTTCGCGCGAGCGATCCGGGAGCGGACTGACCCGACGGTGCTGGCCGCGGTAATCGACGGCTATCCGGGGCTGGTCAACAACCGCCCGTACTTGTCGTGGAGGCCGCCGCACCGCAACCACACCTGGTACATGGACCACACGGAACTGGACCTGTGGGTCTGGCCGTCCCACAAGCACCGCTCCCCCATTCGCCCACAGGTCACGGTGATCGTGGACGGCTACAGCAGCCTGATGCACGCGATCCCGTGGAAGACGCACGTCAACGGGGACATGGTCGCCGCCGGACTGGTGGAGTTCGGTATCGAGCGGGACTACTTCGGGGTCCGGGTCGGTGGCATGCCCGAACAGGTGGTGTGTGACAACGCCGCCGCGCACTTCGGACCGAGCATGCGCGAAGGCGTCCAGAACCTCGGCTGGATCATGACGCCGACCGCGGCCTACTCCTCCTGGCAGAACGGCCCCGCCGAACGCCACCTCGGCCTCCTCAACCAGCGGTTGGCCAACCGGGCGCCCGGCGCTACCAACGCCGGAAAGATCCACACCGGCGCCTCCCGGCACGCCGCGAAGTTGCCCAAGGACATCAAGCCGCACGAGGTGCTGGCCTGGACCCCGTTCACTGATCTGCTGCAGGACGCCGTCAACGAGATCAACACGACGATCCGGATGCGCAAGCACGGCGACTATCGGCTGGGCGCGTACGCGGCGGACCCCACCGAGCAGCGGTTCCTCGATCCGGTGGAGTACCGGACGGCGCTGATGACCAGCGGCGACATGACCTACATGTGGACGAAGAACGGCCTGAACTTCGACGGGGCTTTCTACTTCGGCACCGGGATGCAGTACGGCCGCCGCTACCTGATCCGCTATCTGCCCACCAACCGGGACTTCATCGAGGTCTTCGATCTGCACGGTGAGTGGGTGTGCCAGGCCATCCGGGCCGACCGGATGACCCGCGAGCAGGTGGCTCCGTTCATGGCCGAGCGCGCCGCGAAGGAACGCGAGTTCAAGGCGATCGAGGCAGGGGTCATCGCTCACCGCCAGCAGATGGCCGCCGCGGCGGCGGCGGGCGCCCTCTACGGCGACGAGGAGGGCGACTACGACGGCAGCGCCGACCGCGCCGCCGCCCTGGCCGGTGACTCGGACACCACCGACACGGCAGCGGACAGCGTCGCCACCGAGGACACCCCGGCCGCCGAGGGTGACGCGCTCCCGCCAACGCGGCCCGCGACGCGGACCGGCCGGAAGTCCGGGCGCCCCGCCGCGCCCCGCGTCCCGGTCACCGCCGAGCCCGATCCCGCCGTCGAGGCCGCCCGCGCCGACGTCAACAACCGGCTCTCGGCCAAGTACGGCGCCGCGCTGCCCGGGATCACCACGTCGCCCCCGGCCGAACCGTCCCCCGCCCGGACCACCCCCGACGACCCGAATCCCGCCCAGAACGACCAGGAGATCCCGTGACCCGCCTCGCCGTCGACGGTGTGATGCACCAGCAGACCGTCGCCCTCGGCCTGGAGACCAGCCTCGTGCAGACCGAATTCTTCACCGACGGCTTCCTCACCGCCCAGGCGGTGCTCGATGGCAACGACATCGTGGCCTTCGACGGGCCCCCGGGCACCGGCAAGACCACCTGCGCCCGCTATGTCGCCCAGCACGCGCAGCGGCCTGCCGCGGTCGCAACCATGTCGTTCCGGCCCAAGCCGCTCGACCTGCTCCGCTACACCCACGTCGCTCTCACCGGCCTGCCGCACACCGGCACCCGCGTGCAGATGCAGGACGACCTGCTGCGCATCTTCCGCACCTGGGGTGGCGTCCTCATCGTCGACGAGTTGCAGAACACCCAAGCCAACGCCCTGCAGGAACTCGTCTGGCTCTACGAGGAGAGCGACCACGCCTTCGGGCTGGTCGTCGTCGGGACCGGGGTCATCAGCGCCGCCCAGCAGTATCCGCAGTTGCTCAGCCGGATCATGGGTGAGGTCACCTTCGCGCCCCTGCGCGGAGAGCGGCTCATCGCGGCCGTGCAGCGGCTCGACGCCCGCTTCGCCGCCACCCCGACGCGGCTGCTCGCCCAGCACGACCAGGCCGCCTGCGCCGGACTGCTCCGCCGCTGGGTGCAGACCGTGCGCTGGCTCAACCGCCTTGACGTCACCGGCGCCGTCACCGCCGACGACCTCGCCCAGATCCGCCGCAAGTTGCCGACCCTCGCCTCCCCCGACGCCTGACAGGACGCGCCATGACCTACCTCGTGCCCCTACCGGCTGGCCAGTCCGCCCGGTCCCTGCTGCCCCCGACCGACCCGGACACCGGCATCGCCACCTTCACCGCCCGCCCCGCACAACATGCCTGGGCCGTCGGGCAGGACCTGCTCGCCTGCCTCGGCGCCGACCCCGACCTCTACGGCTCCGGTCGCCGCCACGGCGAAGACCTCGAATACGCCCACGCCTGGCTGACGGCCTACGACGTACGGCTCGTCGTCATCCGGTTCGCCGACAACATCGCCAGCACCGAGGTACTCGACGACCTGGAGCACCTGTGTGCAAGCGTCGGCGCCGACCTCGTCCTCACTTGTGACGACACCGGCGGCGAACACCTCGCCGACTGGGCGACCGCACGCAGCGGCACCAGCATCGATCTCCCGCGGCTGACCGCCCTCATGGCTGACGTACGCCGGGCTGGGCGCCCTGTCGCCGCCGAATCCGCAGACGACTTTCCGCAGCACCTCCCCCGCTGCGAGTTCTACGCCTTCCGCGCCCGGCTCCGTGACGTCCTCCGCCCCGAGCAGTTCGCCCTGGTTGATCGCCTCTACTGCGACACCTTCCGCCCCTTTGCCGCTGAACCGCCGACCACCGCCGAGGACACGGCCGCACGACTCACCGCACTCATCGCGGCTCACCGCACGCCCGGCGAGGCGCTCGTCATCGCTCGCGCCGCCCAGGCCGCGCTGTTTACCCGCGGCCTGCTGCTCAAGGTGCACATCGACACGCTGCTGCACGGCGTGGCCGCCGCCGAGCACCGCCGCATGACCCCGGCCGAAGTGCGCTCCCTGCGCGCCTACCGCACGTGCTGGCGCTCCGCCGCCGCCGTCCTGCATGACGCCAACCTCAGCAAGGACGACATCCGCGCCCTCCGCATTGACCAGGTCACCGACGACGGATCCCTCATCGACATCGACCATCTGCCCCTGCACGACGACGCCCGGCTCTACCTCCGCGCCCAGCGCACCTTCCGGTTGATCACCGGCGCCAGCCCCGCCGCCCCGTTGATCCCCGAGTCCCGCCACCTCACCTACGCCCTGCGCCGCATCGGCGCCGAACTCAACCTGCCCGCCCCCACCAACCACATCCCCTCTGACGCCAGGAAGGCCGACCGCTGGCAACACAACCTCGGCGTCGCACTCCTCCCCCTCGTCGGCAATCACCTCAGCCCGGCCAGCACCACTCCCGACGACCGCATCGAGGAGGCCGCGTGACCGCCACCGTCCCCGTCAACGGCGCCGCCCTCCGCGAACGCCTCCTCGCCGCCGGACTCAGCGACCGCGCCTACGGCGACAAGTCCGGCCTCGGCGACGCCACGGTCCGCGGCATGCTGCTGCGCAACGAGGTCAACGGCAGCGTGAGCATCGCCGACCTCCGCCGCGCGGCCACCGAGGCAGGCATGACCATGGGCGACCTGTTCGACCCCGAGCCCGCCGATGCACCCGACGACACCCCAGCCGACGACATCGCCGTCCTCGCCCAAGTCCTCATCGCCCAGAAGCAGATGCACCCCGAAGACCGGCTCGCCCAAGCCCTCGACTGGCACCTCGACCGGCTCCGCGACGCCATCACCGGCCTCAACGCCCGGCTCACCCCGATCGGGCTGCGCGTGCACCGCAACAGCATGGGCGTGACCATCCGCGCCAACGACCAGAGCGCCACCCACGCCCTCGACCGGCTCACCCGCTACAAGGACGCCGACGACGGCATCGACCACGGCACCGCGCGCGTCCTCTACGCCGCCTACCGCGGCGCCCTGTCCGCGACCGACATGTCGACCGATCGCATGCTCAAGGTCGGCGCACTCGCCAACCGCGGAGCCGTCACCGTCAGCAGCGGCGTCGGCACCCGAGTGCAACTCACCGACGACGTCGCCTACGCATTCGACATGAGCCGGTGAACCGGTGCCCCCAGCCCTGACCACGGCGTCGCCAGCCCTGAGCACCCACCCCGCCGAGCCTGCGAGCGGCGCAGCGGCCTCGCTGGTGCCACCAGGTCCGTTTGCTGGCGAGGCGTCCGGCCGGAGGCAGGCCCATGCATGACGACGACCGGCAGGCGATCACCACCCTGCTCGCGATGGGGAGCCGCTTCGTCAGCGATGACGGGCAGGTGAGCATCCGCAGGCTCTCCGGTCAGCACGTCAGCGGCCCGACGTATCTCGCGGTGTGCCAAGCCTGCCAACTCCGGCCCTACGTGCCCGCCATGCCCTTTCCCTGGGTAGGGGACCCGGCCGCACGCGGTGGCCGGTGGCTGAAGTCCGTGGACGAGGTGCTGCACTTCGTCGAACTGCACGATCACCGAGCCCGGGCCAGCGCACTGCACCGTCTCTTGGCGCCCTACGAGGTCTCGGAGATCCAGCCGGAGCAAGGCGACTGGTGGCCACAGCCCAACCAGACTCGATTGGCCGCGGTGCCGCCGGAAGTGGCAGCACAAGCGCTGGACCTTCTTCCCCGCTACGAGACCACGGTCCGCCTCAACTCCGGTCAGCCGCCGATGACTTGGCTCGTCGACCAAGCCCTCGCACTGGAAGGACATCTCAACGGCTTGCTCAGGTACGGCTTCGTCCGGTTCAACGGCATCACGGTTCCTGCCCGCGTTTGCCGCATCCTCGCCGTCCGTGTCTTGGACTGGCCCGCCACCGATGACATGTCGCCGGGACTGGACTGCGCTCAGGCCAGCACGTGGACGCCCTGGTCGAAGAAGACGCCGTCTTGGACGGGCCGAGGCGACGAGTTGTTGGACCTGGATTTGCCGCTGGGGATTACGGGAGTCGACCTGACCTGGCGCTAAGCCCGCGCTCGATAGGCGCAGCCGCGGATGACTCGGCCGCCGATTGGAGGGCTGCGCCTGCCTCGTCGGGGAACTACGCGGCACCTGGGCCGACGTCAACGGCGATCACCCAAGGCCACGGTTTCGAGCCCGTGATCTGACTGCTCGCGCAGTCAGCAATCGGCAGCACTGAGGGGCGAGACCCATACGAGTCTCGCCCCTCAGTTACGTCACGAGCGTTGTAGCCAGCAGTTGCTTTGCACTACCTGTGACAGGTCCTGCACTATTGCTGACAACTAGTGCACTATTCGCGACAGCGCCGTGCACTACTCGTGACAGCCGTCATCAGCTGCAGCCGCTGGTGGAGCCGCAGCCCTCGCAGACGTAGCAGCTGCCGGCCGGGCGCATCTTCGTGCCGCAGGTCATGCACAGCGGCGCGTCGGTGGCGGTGCCGGTGACCAGCTCGAGGAGCTCGGCCGAGGAGTGGGCCTCCTTGATCGACTTCGGGCCCCCGGGGGTGACCTTCTCCTTGGCCACGCTCGTGGTGCCGGCCTCGGTCGGCACCGAGCCGCGCAGCGCCTCGACGTCGACCTCCTCCTCGACGACCTCCGCGGTGGAGGCTGAGCCGTAGTTCCCGGCCACCTGCGCGGCGCGCTCCTCGGCGCTGAAGATGCCGAGGGTGGCGCGGGTGTCGACCGGCAGGTGGTCGAGCGCCAGGCGACGGAAGATGTAGTCCATCACCGACTGGGCGATCCGGATGTCCGGGTCGTCGGTCATGCCGGCCGGCTCGAAGCGCATGTTGGTGAACTTCTGGATGTAGGTCTCCAGCGGCACACCGTGCTGCAGCGCGATCGAGATGCCGATCGAGAAGGCGTCCATGACACCGGCCAGGGTCGAGCCCTGCTTGCCCAGCTTGAGGAACACCTCGCCGAGGCTGCCGTCCTCGTACATCCCGGCCGTCATGTAGCCCTCGGCGCCGGCGACGCTGAACGACGTCGTCATGCTCTGGCGCTTCTTGGGCAGCCGGCGGCGCACCGGGTGCGACGTGGTGGCCACCGGGGCCGCCTCGACCTCGGCCACGGTCTCGGTCTTCTTGGCCTTGGCGTCGGACAGCGGCTGGCCGACCTTGCAGTTGTCGCGGTAGATCGCCAGCGCCTTGAGGCCGAGCTTCCAGCCCTGGAAGTAGATGTTCTCGACGTCCTCGACGGTCGCCGTCTCCGGCATGTTGACCGTCTTGCTGATGGCGCCGGAGATGAACGGCTGCACCGCGGCCATCATCCGGACGTGGCCCATCGGGGAGATGGCCCGCTCGCCCATGGCGCAGTCGAAGACCTCGTAGTGCTCCGGGCGCAGGCTCGGCGCGTCGACGACGTGGCCGTGCTCGGAGATGTACTCGACGATCGCCTCGACCTGCTCGTCCTGGTAGCCCAGGCTCTTGAGGGCCCGCGGGACGGTCTGGTTGACGATCTGCATGGAGCCGCCGCCGACCAGCTTCTTGTACTTGACCAGCGAGAAGTCCGGCTCGATGCCGGTCGTGTCGCAGTCCATCATGAAGCCGATCGTGCCGGTGGGGGCCAGCACGGAGGCCTGGGCGTTGCGCCAGCCGTTGTCCGCGCCGATCTCCAGGCACTCCTGCCACTGGGCGGTGGCGACGCGCAGCACGTCGGCGTCGTCGGCGCCGACCGGGCGGATCGCGTCGTTGGCCGCGGCGTGCTTGCGCATGACCCGGGCGTGGGCGTCGGCGTTGCGGGCGAAGCCCTCGTAGGCGCCGACGATGCCCGCCAGCTCGGCCGAGCGCCGGTAGGCGGTGCCGGTCATCAGCGAGGTGATCGCCGCCGCCAGCGTCTGGCCGCCCCGCGAGTCGTAGGCGTGGCCGGTGGCCATGAGCAGCGCGCCGAGGTTGGCGTAGCCGATGCCCAGCTGGCGGTAGGCGCGGGTGGTCTCGCCGATCGGCTCGGTCGGGAAGTCGGCGAAGCAGATGGAGATGTCCATCGCCGTGATGACCAGCTCGACGGCCTTGACGAAGGTCCGGGAGTCGAAGGTCCCGTCGTCCTTGAGGAACTTCATGAGGTTCAGGGACGCCAGGTTGCACGAGCTGTTGTCGAGGCTCATGTACTCCGAGCAGGGGTTGGACGCGTTGATCCGGCCCGTCTCGGGGTTGGTGTGCCAGTCGTTGATCGTGTCGTCGTACTGGATGCCGGGGTCGGCGCACTCCCACGCGGCCTGGGTGACCTTGCGGAACAGCTCCTTGGCGTCGACGGTCTCGATCACCGAGCCGTCGAGCCGGGCGCGCAGGCCGAACGGGTCGCCCTCCTCGACCGCGCGCATGAACTCGTCGGAGACGCGGACGCTGTTGTTCGCGTTCTGGTACTGGACGCTGGTGATGTCCTTGCCACCGAGGTCCATGTCGTAGCCGGCGTCGCGCAGCGCGCGGATCTTGTCCTCCTCGCGCGCCTTGGTCTCGATGAACTCCTCGATGTCGGGGTGGTCGATGTCGAGGACGACCATCTTCGCGGCGCGACGGGTGGCCCCACCGGACTTGATGGTGCCGGCGGAGGCGTCGGCGCCGCGCATGAAGGACACCGGGCCGGAGGCGGTGCCACCGGAGGACAGCAGCTCCTTGGAGGAGCGGATGCGGGAGAGGTTCAGGCCGGCACCGGAGCCGCCCTTGAAGATCAGGCCCTCCTCGCGGTACCAGTTCAGGATCGAGTCCATCTCGTCGTCGACGGCGAGGATGAAGCAGGCGCTGACCTGCTGCGGGGCGCTCGTGCCGACGTTGAACCACACGGGGCTGTTGAAGCTGAAGTACTGGTGCATGAGCATCCAGGTCAGCTCGTGCTCGAAGACCTCGGCGTCGCCCTCGGTGGCGAAGTAGCCGTGCTCGCGACCGGCCGCGCCGTAGGTGAGCACCACGCGGTCGATCAGCTGGCGCAGGCTGGTCTCCCGCTGCGGGGTGCCGACCGCGCCGCGGAAGTACTTCGTCGTGACGATGTTGGTGGCGTTGATGCTCCACTCGGCGGGGAACTCCACGCCGCGCTGCTCGAAGTTGATCGAGCCGTCGCGCCAGTTGGTCATGACGACGTCCCGGCGCTCCCAGGTCACCTCGTCGTACGGGTGCACACCGGCGGTGGTGAAGACGCGCTTGATCTTCAGGCCCTTCCCCCGGGTCGGCGCCTTGGCGGCGGCGCGACGCGTACGGCCTGCCACGCGGTCCTCGGTCTCGGTCACGAGCTCTCCCTTGGTGATCGGTGCGGGCGGCTGGGGAAGAGAGCCGCCCCTGTTCTAGCGGGTGGTGCTGACGGTTCTGGCTGTCCTGCGGGGGCCGTCGGCGGCGCTGCCGGCGGGTGGTGCTCGGGGATGGTCAGGTGCCCGCCGGGGCGCTGCGCCCGCCGCCCCGGCGGCGGGGCACCGGGGGCTCGAGCTGCAGGCCGGGCAGGGGCGGGGTGCCGCCGCGGTGGTGGCGCTCCCGCAGCTCGGTGATCTCCTTCTCGAAGTCCTCGACCGAGGTGAAGGCGCGGTACACGCTCGCGAAGCGCAGGTAGGCGACCTCGTCGAGCTCGCGCAGCGGCTGCAGGATGGCCAGCCCCACCTCGTTGCTCGGGACCTCGGCCACGCCGCTGGCGCGGATGGTGTCCTCCACCTGCTGGGCCAGCTGCTGGAGCTGGTCCTCGTCGACCGGCCGGCCCTGGCAGGCGCGGCGCACGCCGGCGACGACCTTGGCGCGGTTGAAGGGCTCGCTGACGCCGCTGCGCTTGACGACGGCGAGCACCGCCTCCTCCACGGTGGTGAAGCGGCGACCGCAGGCCGGGCACGAGCGGCGGCGTCGGGTGGTGGCCCCCTCGTCGGCCTCGCGCGAGTCGATCACCCGGCTGTCGGCGTTGTGGCAGAACGGGCAGCGCACTGCGGTTCACCTCCTCCGCGGACGGTCGGGCTGTGGACCCCTCTGGGGACATCCGGTGGAGACGCCGGGGAAGACCTGAGGACGAGCTGTGGAGGACTTCCATCGGTGCAACTACTAGATGTAGGGGGACAGTAGGCCGCCCTCCACTACATCTGCAAGACGACGCCGGGCGTGTCTCTTCCCGCGCGACGAGACCGTGACCCACTGGTGACCAGGCGCGAGCAGTTCTCCCACCCGTCACACGACACGCCGCGGCGCCGCGCGTGTCGGCGCGCGGGAGGCCGGGAGGTGGCGTACACGCGACGGCCGGGGCACTGCCTCCGGGCGCTGCCTCCGGGCGCTGCTCCGGGCACCGCCTCCGGGCACGCCGGAGGGACGCGGGAGCCGGCCGGACCGGCCCCCGCGGGACGTCCCGGGAGGAGCGCGCTCAGGCGGTGGGGACCGCCGGGCGGCCGCCGCGGGGGTTCGGCACGAGGTCGCCGAGCCGGATGGGGCGGGTGAGCAGGTCGGGCTCGGGCGCGGGCAGGCGCACCGCGGGCGCGACGACGGTCGCGTCACCGACGGGGGCCGCCACGGCAGGGGCCGCGACCGGGATCCCGGCCGGGGTCTCGGCCGAGGTGGCGGCAGGGTCCACGACGACCGCCGGCATCTCCGTCGTGAGCGCACGGTGCCGGCCGGGGACGGCCTCGGCCGGCGCGCGGTGGCGGCCGGCGCCGGCGGCGCCGACGGCGGGCTGCTCGGCGGTGACGTCGCCGCCGTGCCGCCGGGAGCGGCGCGACGCACGGGACGCGCGGCGCCCGCCGACCGGCGCGCCGGACCCCTGGTCGAGGACGGGCTCCGGGGCGGGAGCGGGGGCGAGCGCGAGGTGGCGCTCGGGCAGCCGCACGTCGACCAGGCCGACCCACGTGCCGGCGCCCTCGACGACCCCGGGCACGTCGGCCCGCAGTCGCACCCAGGCCTCGCACGCGCCCGTCGCGTCGTGCCGCCAGCCGAGCATCGCGCCCGGCACCCAGGCGCCCTCGACGAGCACCTCGACGTCCTGCGGGGACCCGAAGGACACCGCGGCCCTGCTGTTCACGGCTGCTGACACGCTCCTGACCGTAGGTGCCGATCCGACCTCGGCGGGTGAGCGACCGGGGGCCGATCGTTGACGAACTCCCGCCGCGCTTCTCGTCACTTCTCCGACCACCACACCGACACCGGCCTCAGCACCCGGGACCCGGCTCAGGGCAGCCGGAGCACCTGGCCGACCTCGACGACGGAGCCCTCGAGGTCGTTGAGCGCCTCGATCGCGTCGACGACGGCTCGCACGTCCTGGTCGTCGCGGGCGACCTCCGCGGCGATCGACCACACGGTGTCGCCCTCCCCCACCACGACGCTGCTGCCGGCGGCGAGCTGCAGCCCCTCGTCGGGCGCGAGGACCTCCCGGCCCAGCACCGCGCCGCCCACCCCGGCGGCGAGCACGAGGACGGCGACGAGCCGCCGCCCGCGGCCGGTCAGCCGGACCGGCACCGGGGCGGGCGCGGCCGGACGGCGGCCGGACCCCCGCGCGGGCTCGGCGCGCACCGGGCGGCCACCGGGCCGCGCCGGGTCGCGCCGGGTGCGCGACGCCTCGGCGGCCGGACCGGCGGAGGGACCCGTGGCCCGCGGCGCCGCGGCGGCCGGCCGGTCGGGCACCGGGCGCAGGTGACCGGCCACGCGCGGACCGGAGCCCGGCAGCGCGCCCGCCTCCCCCACGGCGCCGGTGGGCCGGCGCGGCGGCGTCCGGCGGGCCGCGGGCGCCGATGCCCGCTCGTCGAGGAGCGGCCGCCACGGCACCCGCACCGCCGCGTCGAACTCGAGCACTGCCTGCCGCACGCCGCCCATGACCCGCTCCTCCTCGTCGACCGCCCTCGAACACGCGTTCGATTCGAACGTCTGTGCGATGTCTACCGCACGCCCCCGACGAGGTCGACACGACACCGCGGGTGTTTCGAACACACGTTTGAAGTGGCGGCCCCGAGGCGCTACGGTCCGACCAGCACCCCGTCCGTCCGGTGTCCCCCGCGGGACGTCCGTCCGCTCCCTCCCGGTCCACCCGGGAGCCGGGCGGCCGCCCGGGCGGCACGGCAACCGGGCAGGAGACCAGGTCGCGGCACGCGGCCGGCGAGGAGGAGACGTGGCGGGCACGAGCGGGACCGGCCGGCGCACGGACGGCGAGACGGCGCGGGGCACCACGGCCTCTCGCCGCCCGGCCGCCCGGCGGGGAGCGGACGCCGGGGGCGCCGCCACCGCCACGGGCACCGCCGCGGTGCGCACCTTCCCCGACCGGGCCGAGGCCGGCGACGGGCTCACCCAGCGCCAGCGCCGGGTCCTCGAGGTCATCCGCGACTCGATCGAGCGCCGCGGCTACCCGCCCTCGGTCCGCGAGATCGGCGAGGCGGTCGGCCTGTCGTCGGCGTCGTCGGTCGCCCACCAGCTGTCGGTGCTGCAGAAGAAGGGCTGGCTGCGGCGTGATCCGAACCGCCCCCGCGCGCTGGACGTCCGGCTGCCCGGCGACACCGCCGCCGAGTCGGCGCCGGCCGCCCCGGCCGCCGACGGCACGGCCGCCCCCACCTACGTCCCGCTGGTCGGCCGGATCGCCGCCGGTGGCCCGGTGCTGGCCGAGCAGGCGGTCGAGGACGTCTTCCCGCTGCCGCGCGAGCTCGTCGGCGACGGCACGCTGTTCATGCTCAAGGTCGCCGGTGACTCGATGGTCGACGCGGCCATCTGCGACGGCGACTGGGTCGTCGTGCGCCAGCAGCCGACCGCGGAGAACGGCGAGATCGTGGCCGCGATGCTCGACGGCGAGGCCACGGTGAAGACCTACAAGCGGCGCGACGGGCACGTGTGGCTGCTGCCGCACAACCCGGCGTACGAGCCCATCCCGGGCGACGAGGCGACCATCCTCGGCCGGGTGGTCACCGTCCTGCGCCGGGTCTGACGACAGCTCCCGGGGCCCGGCCCGCGCGCCGGACCCCGGGCGGGTCCGGGGCGACCCGCGGGCGGTCGCGTCAGGCGGCGGGCGGCTGGTCGGGCGAGCGCCGCCGGCGCAGCCGCCCGGCGAGCCACACGAGCAGGGTGGCCACCGCGGCGGCGAGCAGCCCCGCGGCCAGCGGGGGCGTGCCGTCGTCGCCGCCGTCGAGCAGGCCCGACGGCCCGGCAGCGGTCGACGCGGGCGTCGCGGGTGCCGCCGTCTCCGCGGGGACGGGCACGAGCGTGACGTCCCCGGGCAGGCCCTCCCCCGCCACCAGCAGCGCGCCGCCGTCAGCGGTGAAGGACACCGCCTCCCCCTGCGGCGCGTCGGGGAGCGCCACCCGCACCGGCTCGCCGGCGAGCGCGGCCAGGACGTCGGAGCCGGCGAGCGGCCAGACGTAGGCGTCGGTGTAGGTGCGCAGCGCGATGCGGCTGCCGTCGCGCGCCACCGCGCCACCGGTCACCAGCAGCTGTCCCGCGCGGCCGACCGGCCCGCCCGGCGTGCCGGTCAGGGTGAAGGTCACCGTCCCGACGTCGGCCAGCGCGACCGTGCCGCCGTCGACCAGCGGCGCCGCGGGGCGGTAGACGTGGCTCGCGCCCAGCACCTCCTTGGTCACGATGTACGGCGTCCCGTCGGGGGCCACGAGCAGCGCCTCGGCGTCGTGCGGCCCGTCCGGGTAGGTGAGCCGGTACAGCGCCGTGCCGCCGTCGGGGCGCAGCGCGATGAGCGCGACGGTCGCCCGGGTGGCGTTGTTGTCGCCGGTGTCGGCCAGCCACACGGTGCCGTCGGCGCCGACGCCGAGGTCCTCGGGGTCGTAGGGGTCCAGCGGCGCGGTGGTCACGTCGACGACCTGGCACCCGCCGTCGAGGACGGCGACGCTCACCTGGTCCCCGCCGTCGGGGATGGCCAGCATCCGCTCGCCGACGTCGACGAGCCCGGACAGCTCGGCCAGCCGCGGGTCGGTCACCTGACAGCGCACCGACGGCGCGGCCGTCTCCTCCGCGCGGGCGGGAGCCGCGAGCAGCGCGGGCACCAGGGCCAGCGCGAGGACCGGCGCGAGGACCGCGGCAGATGCCCGTCCCGCGCGCGCGGTCGCGCTAGGCGGGAGGACGGCCGGCTCGGGCACTCGCCCAGCGTGACAGGACGGATGCGTCGAGTGCGTGCACCACGCCCAGCAGGAGCAGCCCGACAGCCGCGCCGACGACCGCGTCGGTGACCCAGTGGAAGTCCAGCGACACCATCGCGATCCCGGTGGCGACCGGGCCGACGACGGCGAGCCACCACAGCAGCGTCTGCACGCGCGGGGGCAGGGCGTACTCGGCGGCCTGCCAGCGCGCGACGCCCCACATGAGCACGGCGTTGGCCACGTGCCCGGAGGGGTAGCTGGCGCCGTCGCGGTGGAAGAAGGACCCCGGGTAGGCGGGGGCGGTCCGGCCGGTGCTGAACTTGAAGGCGTAGACCACGACGGTGAGCAGCACCAGCGCGGTGAGCACCCGGACCAGGGGCAGCAGGGTGCGCCCGCGCACGCACAGCCAGGCCACCAGCCCGGCGAAGACGATGAGGATGGTGCCGCGGCCGCCGACCTGGGTGACCACCCAGACCGGCCAGTAGGCCGGCGAGTCCCGCAGGTCCCAGCTGCTCACGACCTCCGAGACCTGCAGGTCCAGCCGCTCGAGGACGCCGCGGCTGAGCAGGTCGGCGGTGACCGCGACCGTCACGGCGAACGCGACCAGCAGCAGCCACCACGGCGGCCGGCCTGCGCGCACGGCGGGCGGCGGCACGGACGCGTCGCCGTCGGCCGGCGTCCCGCCCCGCACGGCGCCGCTCATGACACGGCCGCTGGTCACGTCGTCACGGTACCGGCCCGTGACCCACCCGTGACCTCCCGAACGGGGGACGGCGAGCCGCCCGGGTGACCGGCGGGGGCCGGACACCCGGGCGGACGCCGGGAGGGGACGCGGGAGGAGCGGTCAGGCGACGGGGACGGCGAACCGCTCGAGCGCCGCGGCCAGGCCCCCGTCGACGCGGGCGGTCAGCCGGGTGCCGGCCGCCTCGTGCAGCTCGCTGAGCACCTCGCCGTCGCGGTGCACGCGGGCCACAAGGTCGCCCCGGTCGTAGGGCACCAGCACCTCGACCTCGACGTCGGGGTGCGGCAGCCGCGCCGACACGATCTCGCGCAGCTTCTCGATGCCCTCGCCGGTGCGCGCGGAGACCCACACCGCGCCGGGCAGCGCCTGACGAAGGGTGAGCACGTCGTCCTCGGTCATGGCGTCGACCTTGTTGACGACGATCAGCTCCGGCACCGCGGCGGCGTCGATCTCGCGCAGCACCACGTGCACCGCGTCGATCTGGCCGAGCGGGTCGGGGTCGGAGCCGTCGACCACGTGCAGCAGCAGGTCGGCGCCGGCCACCTCCTCCAGCGTCGACCGGAACGCGTCGACGAGCTGGTGGGGCAGGTGCCGCACGAACCCGACGGTGTCGGTGAGCGTGTACTCGCGGCCGTCGGGCGACTGGGCCCGGCGCACCGTCGGGTCGAGGGTGGCGAACAGCGCGTCCTCCACCAGCACGCCCGCCCCGGTCAGCCGGTTGAGCAGGCTCGACTTGCCGGCGTTGGTGTAGCCGGCGATCGCTACGCTCGGGACGGCGTTGCGGCCGCGGGCCGAGCGCTGGGTGGCGCGCGCGGTGGCCATGCCGGCGATCTCGCGGCGCAGCTTGCTCACCCGCGCGCGGATCCGCCGGCGGTCGGTCTCGATCTTCGTCTCACCCGGACCGCGGGTACCGATGCCGCCACCACCGGCGACGCGGCCACCGGCCTGCCGGGACAGCGACTCACCCCAGCCGCGCAGGCGCGGCAGCATGTACTGCATCTGCGCCAGCTCGACCTGGGCCTTGCCCTCCCGGCTGGTGGCGTGCTGCGCGAAGATGTCGAGGATCAGCGCGGTCCGGTCGACCACCTTCACCTTGAGGATCTTCTCCAGCGCGTTGAGCTGGCCGGGGGTCAGCTCGCCGTCGGCGATGACGGTGTCGGCGCCGGTCGCGGCCACGATGTCGCGGATCTCGGCGGCCTTGCCCGAGCCCACGTAGGTGCCGGCGTCGGGCTTGTCGCGCCGCTGGCTCACGGCCTCGAGCACCTCCGAGCCCGCCGTCTCGGCGAGCGCGGCCAGCTCGGCCAGCGAGCGGTCGGCGTCGGCCTGGGTGCCCTCGGTCCAGACGCCCACGAGCACCACGCGCTCGAGGCGCAGCTGCCGGTACTCGACCTCGCTGACGTCGGCGAGCTCGGTGGACAGGCCCGCCACGCGGCGCAGCGCGCCACGCGCCTCGAGGTCGTAGGAGCCGGTGGTCCCGTCCACGTCGTCGCCGGTGTCCCACTGCCCGGCCGGGGCGGGGCGGACGTCGGCCGGCGAGGCGGCACGGTCGGCCCGGTCCTGTGCGTCGGCGAGCACGGCGCGGTTCTGTGCGGTCGTCATCACGTCCAATGTGACACGGGCGGGAGCGGCGGTCACCTGGGTTGTCTTCTCTGCAGTCGTCATACGCCGGGTACAACACCGAAACGGGTCAGGTGCATCCCGCGGGGAGCCGGGTAGGGCGCGACGAGGACCACGACGACGACGCCGACCCCAGGAGGCACCCGTGAGCACCAGCAGCAGCGAGGGCATCGAGGACCCGGGCCGCGACCCCGCCGGCCTCGAGGTCCCCCGCAACCCCTTCGGCGGCGCCGACCAGGACACCGGTCGCGGCGAGCCGCGCGGCACCGGCAACGTGGGCCCCGGCGACAAGCCGGAGGCGCCGACCGACGAGCCGGAGACCCGCGCCGACACCCCGGACGACCCCGCGGCCGACCGCTAGCGGCAGCCGGCCGGGTCCCGCTGCGGGCCCGGCCGGGTCACAGTCCCGACTCGACCATGTCGAGGGTGCGCTCGAGCACGCGCTCCCGGCGGTCGGGCGGCAGCCGGCGCAGCGGGCCCTCGGTCAGCAGCACCGCCAGCCCGTGCACGGCGGCCCAGGCCGCGGCCGCGGCGTCGGTCCGCCGGTCCTCGTCGAGGACGCCCGTGTCGACCAGGTCCGCGATGCATGCCTCCAGGACGCCGAACGGGTCGGCGCCGGGCAGGCGGCCGCGGTCGTGCCGGTTGGCCACCTGGAACAGCCCGGGCTCGTCGAGGACGAACTCCACATAGGCGCGGCCGGAGGCGCGGAACCGGCGCCGCGCCGCCGTCGCGGTGCCCGGCGCCGGCTCGGCGTCGGCGTCGGCGTCGGCGATCCGTGCCGCCAGCCGCTCGGCCAGCCGCCGGCGTCCCACGTCCCCCACGGCCACGAGCAGGTCCTCCCGCCCCTCGGGGAAGTGCCGGTAGGCGGCGGAGGCCGAGACCCCCAGGCCTGCGGCCAGCCGGTTGAGCCCGACCGCCGCCTCGCCCCCCTCCCGCGCGGCGGCGACCGCGGCCTCGACCAGCGCCGCCTTGAGGTCGCCGTGGTGGTAGGTCGCCCGCGCCGTCACGACCGCATCCTGCCACTGATGTTGACGCCGTTCACACCTCGGCCTATGTTGATGCCGTTCACACAGGAGGTGTGCGGTGTACGTTTCGTGGACGGCCCTGGAACTGGAGGCCCCGGCCGCGGTGTGCCCCTGGCGGCCCGCCGGTGCCGCGTCCAGCCAGGCCGGCATCGCCGGTGCCGGACGGGCCGAGCTGCCCGAGGACCCCGGCACCTGGTGGTCGGTCCTCGGGACGTGGGACGACCCGGTGGAGGCGCTGCGCGCGGCACCGGCGCCCGGCGGCCCGGTGCGCGCCGCCTGGCACGTCGTCGTCCAGCCGGTGTCCTACCGGGGCGACGCGGTGCTCGCCGGCGGCGCCCGCCCCTTCGACCGGCTCCCCCGCCGCGGGAAGGTGACCGGCGCCGCCGCCGTGATCACCCTGGCCGGGCTGGGGGACGACGCCGCGCGCACCGGGGAGTTCCTCGAGCGCTTCGGGGTCCTGGGCCGGCAGGTGCGCGACGCCCCCGGCTCCCTGGCCGCGCTCGTCCAGGCGCCGGACGACGGCGCCGTCCTCACCTTCTCCGCGTGGCGCACCCTGCGCGACGCCGTCACGTGGGCCTACCACCGGCCGGAGCACGCCGCCGCGGTCGCGCGGCACGAGGCCCACCGGCTGCTGCCGAGCACCGGCTTCCTCCGCTGTGCCGTCCTGGGCAGCTCCGGCACGCTCGGCGGCACCGACCCCCTCGCCGGCCTCACCGGCACCCCCGTCCTCCCGGAGGAGACCCCGTGACCACTGCCGACCACCTCGACCCCGTGGACGCCTACGGGGCGGCCTGGCTCGCCACCGACGCCGCAGAGCGGCTGTCCCTGCTCGAGCGGGCCTGGGCGCCCGACGGCGTCTACTGCGACCCGCTCGCCCACGTCACCGGGCGCCGGGCGCTCTCCGACCACATCGCCGGGACGCAGGAGCAGCTCGCCGGTGGCCGCGTGGAGGTGACCAGCCGCCCCGTGCGCCACCACGACAGCGCGCTGTTCCACTGGCGCATCACCGACGCCGCCGGCACGACGGTGCTCACCGGCCTCGACGTGGTCCAGGTCGACGACGAGGGCCGCATCCGCCGGCTGACCGGCTTCTTCGACGACGCCCCGGCCCCATCCTGACCGGCGTCAGGCCCCGAGCCACTCCGGGGTGAGGTCCCCGGTCGCGACGACGACCGCGGGGCCGCGCAGCACCGTCGTCGCCGGGGAGACGTCGACCGTCAGCCGCCCACCCGGGACGTCGACGACGACCGTGCCGTGCTGCGGCCCCTCGGGTTCCGGCGACCGGGCGGCCAGCGCCGCGTAGGCCGTGGCGCACGCGCCGGTGCCGCAGGAGCGGGTCTCCCCCACCCCGCGCTCGTGCACCCGCAGGCGGACGTGCGCGTCGGCGCCCTCGGCGGGGCTCGCCAGCACCTGCACGAACTCGACGTTGACGCCCTCGGGGAACAGGCCGTCGTCGAAGCCCGGCTGGGCGGTCAGGTCGAGGGTGCCGAGGTCCGCGTCGGTCAGGCAGACCAGGTGCGGGTTGCCCATCGACACCGCCTGGCCGGGGAACGCCCGCCCGGCGACGGTGGCCTCGCCGCGCCCGAACGGCCGGGCGGGGCCCATGTCGACCCAGTAGCCGCCGCCCGCGTCGGCGCCCACCCGCCGCGGCCCGCCGCGGGTGCCCACGAGCACGCCGTCGGCGCAGGCGGCGCGGTCGAGCAGGCCCTCGGTGACCAGCACGTGCAGGAACAGCCGGATGCCGTTGCCGCACATCTCCGCGTGCGAGCCGTCGGCGTTGCGGTGGTCCATGAACCACTCGCACGCGTCGAGGTGATCGCCGAGGACGGCGGGGGCGTCGGGCACGTGCCGGCTGCGCACCACCCGCAGGACGCCGTCGCCGCCGAGGCCGGACCGGCGCTCGCACAGGCGCCGGACGAGGGCGGCGTCGAGGCGGTCCTCGGGCCAGCGGTCCCCGTCGGGGTCGGGCAGGACGACGAAGTCGTTCTCGGTGCCGTGCCCGAGGAGGAACCGGTCGCTCACCGCCCGATCGTACGGCCGGCGAGCAGCGCCTCGACCGCGCCGGCGAGGTCGGGGCGGGCGGCGTCGAACCACGCCGTCGCCGGGTCGCGGCGGAACCACGACCGCTGCCGGCGGACAAAACGGCGGGTGGTGGACACCGTGCGCTCGCGCGCCTCCTCGGGGGTCAGCTCGCCGTCGAGCTGGGCGAGCACCTGCGCGTAGCCGAGCGCCCGGGAGGCGGTGGGGCCCTCCCGCAGGCCCTCGGCCACCAGCGCCTCCACCTCGGCGACGAACCCGGCCGCCCACATCCGGTCCACCCGGGTGGCGACCCGCCCGTCGAGCTCGGCGACCTCCCGGTCCAGGCCGACGACGACGGCCGGGTAGTGCGGCCGCGGCTCGGGCAACGTGGCGCGGAACGGCCCGCCGGTCAGCTCCACCACCTCCAGCGCGCGCACGATCCGCCGGCCGTTGGAGGGCAGGACGGCGGCCGCGGCGGCCGGGTCGACGGCGGCCAGCCGGGCGTGCAGCGCAGCGGGCCCGGACGCCTCCAGCTCGGCCTGCAGGCGGGCCCGCACGGCGGGGTCGGTGCCGGGGATGTCGAGGTCGTCGAGGGCGGCGCGCACGTACAGGCCCGACCCGCCGACCAGCAGCGGCAGCCGGCCCGCCGCCCGCAGCCGGTCGACCTCCGCCCGGGCCAGCCGCGCGTACTCCGCCACCGACGCCGCCTGCCGCACCGGCCAGACGTCGAGCAGGTGGTGCGGCACGCCCCGGCGCTCGGCGGCGTCGGGCTTGGCGGTGCCGATGTCCATGCCGCGGTAGAGCTGCATGGAGTCGGCGTTGACCACCTCGCCGCCGAGCCGCTGCGCCAGCTCCACCGCCAGCGCGGTCTTGCCGGTGGCGGTGGGGCCCACCACCGCGACCACGGGCGGCAGCGCACCCCCCGCGGTCACCGGGCGGTCCAGGACGCCACCAGGTAGCCGACGCCGAACGGCGCCTCGTCGGCGAGCAGCCGCGCCTCGACGTGGCGCCCGGCCAGCAGCGCCCCGACCGCCCGCCACACCGGCACGCCGGCCGCCATCAGCCGCGCCCCCTCGGCGGCGTCGAGGCCGGCCAGCGCGGCGGCGTCCCCGGTCGCGAGCGCGGCGGCGACGGCGGCGTCGAAGGGGGCGGCGGCCTCGTCGAGGTGGCCGGGCGCCTTGACGCCGCGGCGCGCCGACCCGTCCCCCAGCGCCAGCACGCCGACCGTCCCGGACAGCCCCGCGACGACGGCGGCGAGGTCCCGCGGGCCGGCGCCCACCCGGGTCCCGGTGTGCCCCGCCTCGTCCAGCAGCCAGGCGCCGACGGTCAGGCCGGGCGGCGTCCGGCGCCCGCCCGGACGCACCCCGCCGGACAGCGGCACCTCGACGTCGACGCCGAAGCCGCGCAGGTCCCCGGCGTCGCCCTGCCCGTAGCGGCCCTCGGCGTCGGGGGCGACGAGGACGACGACCTCGGGACCGGCCGCGAGCAGCGCGTCGAGGGCCGTGGCGCAGGCGGCGCGCAGCCCGGCGGTGTCCGCGGCGGCGCGGCCGGCGACCCGCGGGAGGAGCAGCGGGGGGCACGGGCAGAAGGCGACCGACAGGGGCGGCGTGCCGGTCGGGCCGGGCGGGCTGCTCACCGCACGAGTGTCGCGGATGCGGCGTGGGACACTGCGGTGCGTGTCGAGCACGGAGAACCCCGGAGACGGGTCGCAGCAGGTCCCCACGCCCGAGACGGCGGGTCCCGACGCGGTCACCCCCGACGCGGGGACGCCCGCCGCCCCCACCCCGGAGGCGGCCGCGCTGGCCGACCCGACGGCGGATGCGGCGCCCGTCGCGGAGCCGACGACCGAGCCCACCGCGGAGACCCCCGCCGAGGTCCCGGCCGAGGCCGCCCCGGAGCAGGCCGTCCCGGAGCAGGCCGCCCTGGAGCAGGCCGCCCCGGAGCAGGCCGCCCCGGTGCCGCACGCCCCGGAGACCGCGGTGGCCGCCACCTCGGACCCCGCGCAGTGGGGCCGGGTCGACGACGAGGGCACCGTCTACGTGCGCACCGCCGACGGCGAGCGCGCCGTCGGGTCCTGGCAGGCCGGCGAGCCCGCCGCCGGGCTCGCGCACTTCGCCCGCCGCTACGACGACCTCGCCACCGAGGTGTCGCTGCTCGAGGCGCGGCTCAAGGCGCACACCGGAAACCCCTCGGAGATCAAGACCAAGGCGCAGGCGCTCGCCGAGACCATCCCCACCGCCACCGCCGTCGGCGACCTCGACGGCCTGGCCGCCCGCGCCCGCGCGATGGTGGAGACCGCCGACTCCGCGGCCGCCGAGTCGCGCGCCGAGAAGGCCGCCGCCCGCGCCGCGCAGGTCGCCCGCAAGGAGGCGCTGGCCGCCGAGGCGGAGCAGATCGCCGCGGAGTCGACGTCGTGGAAGGCCGCCGGCGACCGCCTCAAGGCGATCGTCGAGGAGTGGAAGACCATCCGCGGTATCGACCGCAAGACCGACGAGGCGCTGTGGACCCGGTTCGCCGCGGCCCGCGACGCCTTCGGCCGGCGGCGCGGCGCGCACTTCGCCGCGCTCGACGCGCAGCGCGGTGAGGCGCGGGCGGCCAAGCAGGAGCTGATCGCCGAGGCGCAGCGGCTGTCGGCGTCGACCGACTGGGGCCCGACCAGCGCCGCCATGCGCTCGCTGATGGACCGGTGGAAGGCCGTGCCGCGCACCGGCCGCGACGGCGACGACGACCTGTGGAAGCAGTTCCGCGCCGCGCAGGACGTCTTCTTCAGCGCCCGCTCCGAGTCCGACAAGGCGCGCAACAGCGAGCAGGCCGCCAACCAGCAGGCCAAGGAGGAGCTGCTCGCCGAGGCCGAGAAGCTCGACCCCTCCACCGACCTGCGCGGCGCCCAGGCGGCGCTGCGGCGGATCCAGGAGCGCTACGACGCGATCGGCCACGTGCCGCGCGGCGCGATGCGCTCGCTGGAGGACCGCATGCAGGCCGTCGAGCAGCGGGTGCGCGGCGCGGCCGACGCCGGCCGGGTGCGCACCGCCCCGGAGAACCCGATGGTCACCTCGATGCGCGCGGCGGTGACCAAGGCCGAGGAGCAGCTGGCCAAGGCCGAGGCGTCCGGGGACACCCGGCGCATCTCGCAGGCGCAGGCCGACCTGGCCACCCGCCGCGAGTGGCTGGCCGAGGCCGAGAAGGCCGCCCGGCGGTGACCGGGCCGGGGCACGCCCCCGGGGTCCGTGTGCGCGAGGCGGGCGACGGCGACCACGCCGCCGTCCGGCGGATGCTGACCGCCTACCACCTCACGACCGAGCGCGAGAAGGGCCGCCCGGTCGACGACACCGCCCGGCTCCCCTCCGCGTACCGCGCGGAGATCGCCGCCGGGCGGCCCGCGACCGGCCGGCTCTTCCTCCTCCTCGACGACGACGCGGGCGCCGTCGGCACGTACGTGCTCGCGCCGACGCCGGACCGGTCGACCGCCGAGCTGAAGCGGCTCTGGGTCGAGCCGGCGGAGCGGGGCCGGGGGCTGGGCGAGCTGGCCCTCCGGGACGCCGTCCGGCGGTGCGCGGAGGCCGGGACCGGGACGCTCCGGCTCAGCGTGTGGGAGTGGCGGTCCGCGGCGATCTCGCTCTACCGCCGGATGGGCTTCACCGACCACCCGCCGTGGGACCCACGCCCCGGCCTCGTCTGCCTGGGACGGCGCACGGGCTGACGCCGGCTGCCGGTCAGCAGCCGGCGGTCGCCGGGAGCGGCGCGGGGACGCCGATCGACGGCATGCCCAGGGAGACGCCGGGCGTCGTCGGCCGGGTGCCGGCCTCGTGTGCGTCGCCGGCGCGGGTGCGGCGGTGCGACAGCAGCGGCCCGTCGGCGACCAGGTGGTGCGGCGCGGCCGCCGTCACGACGGTCTCGACGACGTCGCCCGGGCGCACGCCCTCGCCGCCCGCGAAGTGCACCAGCCGCCCGTCGCGGGCGCGGCCGCTCATCCGCCCGGTGCGGGCGTCCTTGCTGCCCTCCCCCGCCGCGGCCAGCAGCTCCACCGTGCGCCCGACCTGCGCGCGGTTCTCGGCCCAGCTGATCTCGTCCTGCAGGGCGGTCAGCCGCAGGTAGCGCTCCTGCACGACCTCCTTGGGCAGCTGGCCGTCCATCTCGGCGGCCGGCGTCCCGGGGCGCTTGGAGTACTGGAAGGTGAAGGCGCTGGCGAAGCGCGCCTGCCGGACCACCTCGAGGGTCTGCTCGAAGTCGGCCTCGGTCTCGCCGGGGAACCCGACGATGACGTCGGTGGTGATGGCGGCGTCGGGCATCGCGGCGCGGACCCGGTCGATGATCCCGAGGTAGCGCTCCTGCCGGTAGCCGCGGCGCATCCGGCGCAGCACGTCGTCGGAGCCGCTCTGCAGCGGCATGTGCAGCTGGTGGCACACCGCCGGCGTCCCGGCCATGGCCTCGATGACGTCGTCGGTGAACTCCCGCGGGTGCGGGCTGGTGAACCGGACCCGCTCCAGGCCCTCGATGCGGCCGGTGGCGCGCAGCAGGTCGGCGAAGGCGCCGCGGTCGCGGAAGCCGACGCCGTAGGCGTTGACGTTCTGGCCGAGCAGGGTCACCTCGAGCACGCCCTGGTCCACGAGCGCCTGCACCTCGGCGAGGATCTCGCCGGGCCGGCGGTCCTCCTCCTTGCCGCGCAGCGACGGGACGATGCAGAACGTGCAGGTGTTGTTGCACCCGACGCTGATCGACACCCAGCCGGAGTAGGCCGAGTCCCGCTTGGCGGGCAGCGTGGACGGGAAGACCTCGAGCGCCTCGGCGATCTCCACCTGGGCCTGGGCGTTGTGCCGGGCGCGCTCGAGCAGCGCCGGCAGCGACCCGACGTTGTGGGTGCCGAAGACGACGTCGACCCAGGGCGCGCGACGCACGATCTCGCCGCGGTCCTTCTGCGCCAGGCACCCGCCGACGGCGATCTGCATCCCCGGGTGCGCGTCCTTGACCGGGCGCAGGTGGCCGAGGTTGCCGTAGAGGCGGTTGTCGGCGTTCTCCCGCACCGCGCAGGTGTTGAGCACGACGACGTCGGCGTCGGCCCCCTCGGGCGCGGCGGCGTACCCCGCGGCCTCGAGCAGGCCGGAGAGGCGCTCGGAGTCGTGCACGTTCATCTGGCACCCGTAGGTGCGCACGCGGTAGGTGCGCTGCGGGCTGTCGACCTCGGTTCCCATGGCGGCATCGAGGGTACGGCGCGGCTCCGGTCACACGGCGTCACCGACTCCGTTACTGGATCGTGACGGCCCCGGGACCACCGCGTCCCCGCGCGGCCCTAGGGTCCTCCTGGTGACCAGCCAGCTAGCCGGAGGACCTCTCGTCCAGCTGACCGGCGTCAACAAGTGGTTCGGTGAGCTGCACGTGCTGCAGGACATCGACCTCTCGATCGACCGCGGCGAGGTCGTCGTCGTCATCGGGCCGTCGGGCTCGGGCAAGTCGACGCTGTGCCGGACGATCAACCGGCTCGAGACGATCCAGCAGGGCGAGATCCGCATCGACGGCGAGAAGCTGCCCGAGGAGGGCAAGGCGCTCGCCCGGCTGCGCAGCGACGTCGGGATGGTGTTCCAGAGCTTCAACCTGTTCGCGCACAAGACGATCCTCGAGAACGTCACGCTCGCCCCGACGAAGGTGCGCCGGCAGTCGAAGGCGCAGGCCGAGCAGCGGGCGCGGGAGCTCCTGGACCGGGTCGGCGTCGGCCACCAGGCCGACAAGTACCCGGCACAGCTGTCCGGCGGCCAGCAGCAGCGGGTGGCAATCGCCCGGGCGCTGGCGATGGACCCCAAGGTGATCCTCTTCGACGAGCCGACGTCGGCGCTCGACCCGGAGATGATCAACGAGGTCCTCGACGTCATGACGACGCTGGCCCGCGAGGGCATGACCATGGTCGTCGTCACCCACGAGATGGGCTTCGCCCGCCGGGCGGCCAACCGCGTCGTCTTCATGGACGGCGGCCGGATCGTCGAGGCCGCCGAGCCGGAGACGTTCTTCTCGAACCCGCGCTCGGAGCGGGCCCGCGACTTCCTCTCCAAGATCCTCAACCACTAGAACCCACGGGAGGACACCCCATGCGCACCACCCGGAAGGTGGCGGCCTTCGCCGCCCTCGGCCTCACCCTCGCCGCCTGCTCCAGCGAGGCGGGCAGCCAGGCCGAGGAGTCGGCGTCCAGCGCCCCCACCGCCGCCGAGGACGTCGACTTCCCCGAGGGCTCGACGATGGCCGAGCTCAACGAGGCCGGCGCGATCACCATCGGCACCAAGTACGACCAGCCCGGGTTCGGCCTGCTCAACCCGCAGTCGGGCGCCCCCGAGGGCTTCGACGTCGAGATCGCCAAGATCGTGGCCGCCGAGCTCGGCATCCCCGAGGACGGCATCACCTGGACCGAGACGGTGTCGGCCAACCGTGAGCCGTTCATCCAGAACGGCCAGGTCGACATGGTCGTGGCCACCTACACGATCAACGACGCCCGCAAGCAGGTCGTCGACTTCGCCGGCCCGTACTACGTCGCCGGCCAGGACATCATGGTCGCCGAGGGCAACCCCGAGGGCATCGAGGGCCCGGAGGACCTGGCCGGCAAGACGGTCTGCTCGGTCGAGGGCTCCACCCCCGCCCAGCGGATCCGGGACGAGTACCCCGAGGCCAACCTCGTGACCTACGACGTCTACTCCAAGTGCGCCGACGACCTGCGCAACGGCGGGGTCCAGGCCGTCACCACCGACAACGTCATCCTCACCGGCCTGGTCGCCGGCAGCGACGGCGCGTTCGAGCTCGTGGGCAACCCCTTCACCGAGGAGCCCTACGGCATCGGCATGGAGCTCGGCGACACCGACTTCCGCAACTTCGTCAACGACGTGCTCGAGGAGTCCTTCGAGGACGGCCGCTGGGCCGACGCCTGGGACCGCACCGCCGGTGCGATCACCGGCGAGGAGGCCCCCGAGCCGCCGTCGGTCGACCGCTACTGAGCACCGCGGTGCCGCCGGGCGGGTCTCCCCGCCCGGCGGCACCGGCTCGCGCCCGGACGACGGGCCCCGACCAGCTCTCCCTGGCGACCTCCCCTGACGACCTCCCCCTGACGACGAGGCGCGATGCAGTTCCTGAGTGACAACGCCGACCTGCTGTGGAGCGCGTTCCTGACGACGCTCTCGCTGGCCGTGGTCAGCGGCGTGTGCGCCCTGGTGCTCGGCACCGTGCTGGCCGGCATGCGGGTCAGCCCGATCGCGCCGCTGCGCGGCCTGGCCACGTTCTACGTCGAGGTCTTCCGCAACACCCCGCTGACGGTGGTGTTCTTCTTCCTCGCCTTCGGCATCGTGCAGATCGACCTGCAGTTCCCGAGCCGCTTCATCACCGCCGTCGCCGCCCTGTCGCTCTACACCGCGGCGTTCGTCTGCGAGGCGCTGCGCTCGGGCATCAACGCCGTCCCGTCCGGGCAGGCCGAGGCCGCCCGCGCGCTCGGGCTGACGTTCGGGCAGTCGCTGCGCCAGATCGTGCTGCCGCAGGCGTTCCGCACCGTCGTGCCGCCGCTGGGCAACGTGTGGATCGCGCTGGCCAAGAACACCTCGATCGCCGCCGGGTTCGCCGTCACCGACCTGACCGCGGCGCTGCAGCGCCTGGCCAACGCCAACGCCGATCAACTGCTGGCCGTCTTCGCCGCCGTCGTCGCCGGCTACCTGGTCATCACACTGCCCTCCGCCTGGCTCATCCGGGTGGTCGAGAACCGGGTGGCGATCGTCCGATGAGCACCAACGTCCTGTTCGACCTGCCCGGGCCGCGCGCCCGCCGCCGGCAGCGCATCGGCACCGTCGTCGGCGCGCTGCTCATCGCGGCGCTGATCGGGCTGGCGCTCTACCGCCTGGGCGCCAACGGCCAGCTCGAGGCCGACCGCTGGGCGGTGCTGTTCGACCCGGCGTCGGGGGTGCCGCAGGCGCTCGGGGAGGGGCTGCTCAACACCCTGAGCGTGGCCGCGGTGGGCATGGTGCTCGCGACGGTGTTCGGCGCGCTGCTGGCCGTGGGGCGGCTGTCGGACCACGCGTGGGTGCGCGGTCCGGTGGGCGTGGTCATCGAGCTCTTCCGCGCCGTGCCGCTGCTGATCCTCATCCTGTTCTGCCTGTTGTTCCTGCCGACCGTCGGCGTCCCGATGACCGCCTTCCGGGCGCTGGTGCTGGGGCTGACGCTCTACAACATGGCCGTGCTGGCCGAGATCTTCCGGGCCGGCATCCTGTCGGTCGACCGCGGGCAGCGCGAGGCCGCCTTCGCCCTCGGCATGCGCAAGACCCAGGTGATGACGCTCGTCCTGCTGCCGCAGGCGGTCCGCCGGATGCTGCCGGTGCTGGTGGCGCAGCTGGTCGTCCTGCTCAAGGACAGCTCGCTCGGCTTCATCGTGAGCTACCTGGAGCTGCTGCGGACCGCGCGCAGCCTGGTCGAGTTCTTCAACTTCAGCTTCGGCAACCGCTACACCTTCCAGCTCTACGTGGCGGCCGGGCTGATCTACATCGTCGTCAACGTGCTGCTCTCGCAGCTGGCGAAGTACGTGGAGAAGCGCACCCGCCGCAACCGCAAGACGGCGGGCACCGGGCAGGTCGAGCTGCCGGCCGACGCGCAGATGGGCGGCGGCAGCGGGGTGGCCGCGACGCCCTGACCGGCGCCGGCGGGCCGCGGGGTGCGTGCGCCCCGGGTGGCCGGTGGGCCGGGCGGGGCGGATGCGGCGGTCACCGGACGGTCACGCGGTGTCCCGCGCGTCCCGCGGTCCGCGACGGCCCCGTGTGTCGTCCGGCTCCGGGGCGTGGCTGCCGAGAGAGACGGCGTGGACACCGCTCTCCGCCCCGTCGTGCCGCCGCTGCCGTCCCTGGTGCGCGTCCCCGAGGGGCAGGCCGACGCCGCGCAGGAGTTCGTGAACCGGCTCCGTGCCGCGGCGCCGCGCTTCGCGGAGGCCGCGCTGGCGGAGTCCGCGGTCGTCCGCGAGGTGGTGCCGCCGGCGCGGCACCGGCGGGCGCGCTGCCGCATCGTGCTGCGGGCCGCCGACGGCGGTGAGCGCGACCTGACCTTCGTCGGCACGGTGGACCGCCCCTCGCCGCGGCCCGGCCCGGCGTTCGAGGAGCAGATCGCGCGCTGGCTGGCCGCCGCGCCCGCCGAGGAGGACGCGGGCCTGGTCGACGACGACGAGTCGCCCGACGGCGTGGCGATCGACCTGACGGCCTGGACGCCGCCGGCCGCCGCTCCCGCGCTGCCCCCGGCCTCCGTCCCCGGGGCGCCCGCCGTCTCCCCGGTCGTGCCGCCGGTGACGACGCTCCCCACGGTCGCCATGCCGGCCGTGACCCCCGGTGCCGGGCTGCCGACCCAGGTGAGGGGGATCCCGGTCGCCGGCTGACCGGACCGCTCAGCCGAAGGGGTCGGTGGCCGCGCGCAGGGCCGCGGACGCTCCCCCGGCGACCGGCTGCCCGTGGCCGGGACAGACGACGTCGGCCTCCAGCCCGGCCAGGCGCTGCAGCGAGTCCCAGGCACGCGCCCGGTCGGCGTTGAACGGCCCGAGGACCAGCCCGCCCTCGTGCTCGGCGACCGTGTCGCCGGTGATCAGCACACCGGCCGCGGGCAGGTGCACCGCGAGGCTGCCGGGCGTGTGCCCGGGCACGGCCACCGCCACGGCGCCGCCGCCGAGGTCGGCCCCGTCGGCGACCGGTGTGGCCGCCCGGCAGGCCGGCGCCCGCGGCAGCCCCGTCGACACGCGGGCGTGCAGGGCGCGCTCGCCGGGGGTGAGCACCGGCTCGGGGCCGGGCCGGTCGCGGCGGATGACCGGGACGTCGGCCGCGCCGGCGACCACCGGCGCGCGGCCCCAGGCGCGCACCGCAGCGGCCGAGCCGACGTGGTCGTCGTGGAAGTGGGTGAGCACGACGCGGCGGACGTCCTCGCGGCGCAGGCCGAGGGCGCCGAGCGCCTCGGCGATGGCGGGCGCGCTGCCGGCCGGGCCGGTGTCGACCAGCGTGACGCCGCCGTCGTGGCGCCACAGGTAGGCGTTGCTGATGCCGAGCGGGAGCAGGTGCAGGCCGGGGACCACCTCGGACACGCCCATGCCGGAACGCTAGGCCCGCCGGGCCCGGAGCCCCGCGTGTCGTCCGCGCGGGGCGGACAGGCCTGCGCGGGTCGTGCAGGGCGGTGGACAGCGCGAGTGGCACCGCAGGCGGCGCGGGCTCGGGCGGCGCGGGTCAGGCGTCCTCGGTGTCTCAGCCGTCGGCGTCGGGGGCCTCGGTGCCGAAGCCGGTCTCGTCCATCACCTCGCGGACGACGCCGGCGGCCAGCCCGCCGTTGTAGCCCTTGCGGGCGAGCATGCCGATCAGCCGGCGGGTGGCGGTCTGCCGGTCGACGCGGCGCAGCGCGGGCAGCCGCCGCTCGACCAGGTGGCGGGCGGCGGCCCGCTCGTCGTCGTCGTCGACCTCGGCGAGGGCCTGCTCGGCCTCCTCGCCGTCGACGCCCTTGGCGCGCAGCTCGGCGCGCAGGGCGCGGCGGGCGAGGCCGCGGCCGGCCTGGCGGGAGGTGACCCAGGCCCGGGCGAAGGCGGCGTCGTCGATCAGCCCGACCTCCGTGAACCGGTCGAGGACGGCGGTGGCCGCCTCCTCCGGGATGCCGCGCCGCTCGAGGAGGTCGGCGAGCTGCTGCCGCGTACGGGCGGCACCGGTGAGCGCCCGCAGGCAGATGGCGCGGGCGACGGACTCGGGATCGCCGGCCTCGTCGGCCGGGTCCCCGTCCACCGCGCCCTCGGGGAGGCCGGAGTCCTGGCCGGGGAAGGCGGCGGCCGGGCCGTCCGGGTCAGGGGACGGCCCGGCGCGCCGCCGCCCGCGGCCGGCACGGTCACCGGGACCCGGTGCACGGGTCCGGCGTCCGCGCCGGCCGCCGGGGCGGCCGGTCAGCTCGGGGTCGGCCTCCTCGGAGGCCGGGCCGGGCCAGCCGGTCACGGGGCGGCTCAGAAGTCGGCGGTCTCGGCGGCCGGTGCGTCGACCTGCGGGCCGATGCCCAGCTTCTCCTTGACCTTCTTCTCGATCTCGTCGGCGAGGTCGGGGTTGTCGCGGAGGAACGTGCGGACGTTCTCCTTGCCCTGGCCGAGCTGGTCGCCCTCGTACGTGTACCAGGCGCCGGACTTGCGGATGAAGCCCTGCTCGACGCCGGCGTCGATCAGGCCGCCCTCGCGGCTGAAGCCGTGGCCCCACAGCAGGTCGAGCTCGGCCTGCTTGAACGGGGCGGCGACCTTGTTCTTGACGACCTTCACCCGGACCCGGCTGCCGACGGCGTCGGTGCCCTGCTTGAGGGTCTCGATGCGGCGCACGTCGAGGCGGACCGACGAGTAGAACTTCAGCGCGCGGCCACCGGTGGTGACCTCGGGCGAGCCGTAGACGATGCCGACCTTCTCGCGCAGCTGGTTGATGAAGATCGCGGTGGTGCCGGAGTTGTTCAGCGCACCGGTGATCTTCCGCAGCGCCTGGCTCATGAGGCGGGCCTGCAGACCGACGTGGCTGTCACCCATCTCGCCCTCGATCTCGGCGCGGGGGACGAGGGCCGCCACGGAGTCGATGACGATGATGTCGAGCGCGCCGGAGCGGATCAGCATGTCGGCGATCTCGAGCGCCTGCTCACCGGTGTCGGGCTGGCTGACCAGCAGCGCGTCGGTGTCGACGCCGATGGCCCGGGCGTACTCGGGGTCGAGCGCGTGCTCGGCGTCGATGAAGGCCGCGATGCCGCCGGCGGCCTGGGCGTTGGCCACCGCGTGCAGGGCGACGGTGGTCTTACCGGAGGCCTCCGGGCCGTAGACCTCGATGACGCGGCCGCGCGGCAGACCGCCGATGCCCAGGGCGATGTCGAGGGCGATCGAGCCGGTCGGGATGACCTTGATCGCCTGGGCGGCGCTGTCGCCCAGGCGCATGACCGAGCCCTTGCCGAACTGCTTGTCGATCTGGGCGAGGGCCATGTCGAGGGCCTTGTCGCGGTCGAGCGTTGCCATGCTGCTCACCTTCGGGAAGTCGCGTGTCGTGGAGTCGATGCGGTGTCGGAGGCGACGCTAGGCCGGGGGTCTGACATTTCCGGGGACCGACCGGACCTGTGGAGGGACGACCTCCCTGTGGACGCGCCCGCCACTGTAGGACGAACACGTGTTCGAGTCGAGCGACACGCGGAGGACGCCAGGTCCCTCACACCAGACCGTGCGTGTGCGCGAAGACCGCGGCCTGCGTGCGGTCGCGTAGACCCAGTTTGCCCAGGATGCGGGCCACGTGCGTCTTGACCGTCAGTTCCGACAGCACCAGCACGCCGGCGATCTCGGCGTTCGACTCCCCGCGGGCGACCGCCCTGAGCACCTCGAGCTCGCGCTCGGTGAGCAGGGCGACGCGCGGGTCGGGCGGCGTGACCGCGGGCAGCCGGTGCGCCAGCGTCTCGAGCAGCCGCCGGGTGACCCGCGGGGAGAGCACCGCGTCGCCGCGGGCCACCGCCCGCACCGCCCGGAGGAGCTCCGCGGGCTCGGCGTTCTTGAGGAGGAACGCGCTCGCGCCGGCCCGCAGCGCGGCGAACGCGTACTCGTCCAGGTCGAAGGTGGTCAGCACCAGCACCCGGCTGGACAGCCCCTCGGCGACGATGCGCCGGGTCGCCTCGACGCCGTCGACACCGGGCATGCGGACGTCCATCACGACGACGTCCGGCCGCAGCTCACGCGTCAGCGAGACGGCCCGGGCGCCGTCCCCGGCCTCCCCGACCAGGACGAGGTCGTCCTGGGCCTGCAGCACCATCGAGAAGCCGAGCCGGACCAGCGGTTCGTCGTCGACGAGCAGCACGCGGGTGCTCACGGCGCCGCCGTCCCGGCACCCTCGGCGCCGACCACGGCGAGCGGGAGGACCGCGGCGACGCGCCAGCCACCCTCCGGACGCGGGCCGGCCACGACGGTGCCGTCCCACGCCGCGACGCGCTCCCGCATGCCGACCAGCCCGTGCCCGGGCCGCTCCGGCAGGACGGCGGGCCCGCCCTCGTCGGTCACCTCGACGGCGAGCTCGCCCGCGCGCCAGTCCAGGCGCACGGCGGCCGATCGCGCCCCGCGCGCGTGCCGCAGGGTGTTCGTGAGCGCCTCCTGCACGAGACGGTGGACGGCGAGCTGGGCGCCGGCCACGAGCGGGGCCGGCCGGCCGGTCACCGTGAGCGAGGTCGGGAGCCCGGCAGCCCGGACCTGCTCGACGACCGCGGGGAGTCCGTCGAGACCGGGCGCCGGCGCACGCCCCGGGCCGTCGTCGTCGGTGCGCAGCACGCCGACGAGTCGGTGCATCTCCGCCAGCGCCTCGCGTCCGGTCGTGGCGATCTGCCGCACCGCCCGGGCGGCCTGCTCGCCGTCCTGCGCGTACCCGGCGCCGTCGGCCAGCGCCGTCATCACCGAGAGGTTGTGCGCGACGACGTCGTGGAGCTCGCGGGCGATCCGCGCGCGCTCCTCCATGACCGCGACCCGGGCGCGCGCGTCGCGCTCCCGTTCGGCGCGCTCCGCGCGGTCCTGCAGCGCCACCAGGTAGGCCCGCCTGGTCCGCCGGTCACGCCCGACGACGGCCGCCGTCACGGTCACCGCGACCAGCGGCACCACGGCGGCACCGTCACCAGGGCCGGTCAGGGCTGCTGCACCGAGGGTCAGCGGCACCACCAGGCAGACCCCGAGCGCCGTGGCGACGCGCCGCGGATCGCACCGGTCGGCGACCCAGACCAGCAGCCACCACACCGCCACCCCGGCCGGGAGCAGCGCCCGGGCCTCCAGCCCGTGCAGCACCCACCAGCCGACCACGACGGCGGCAGAGGCGAGGAAGGCGGCGAAGGGCGCCCGCGCGCGGGCGACCGCGGGCGCCCAGGCCAGGGCGGTCACGGCGACCTCCGCCGCGGTCGGGCCACCGAAGCGCACCAGCGGGCCGATGGCGAGGACGGCACCGGCCACCACGGGCCCCACCGACCACACCACCGACCCGCCCACCCGCCGCACGGACGACATGCTGCCGCCCGCGCCTCCCGGTCCGGAAGTCACGCGTCGCGTCGCCGCACCGTGACGACCGCCGCTGCGAGCAGGACCGCCAGGTAGCCGCAGAGCACCCCGAACCCCGTCCACGGGGCGAACTCGCCGGGGCCGGTCGCGACCTGCACGATGCTCGCGCCGGCCTGCCCCGGCAGCCACCGCACCACGTCGGGCCCCCAGCTCGAGGGCAGCAGGCCGCCCAGCACCGGGAGCAGGAAGACGACGCCGAACAACGTGCCGACCGCCCCTCCGGTCGAACGCAGCAGCCACCCGAGCGCGGTGCCGAGCACCCCGATCGCCGTCACGTACAGGCCGGCGCCGAGCACCGCCCGGGCCACGCCGTCGTCGGCGAGCGAGACCCCGGTGTCGCCGAGCGCGGCCTGCCCGACGAGGAACGCCGCCAGCGCGGCGAGCGAGGTCGCGACCACGGTGACCACGGCGAGGACGCCGGAACGGGCCAGGAGCACCGGCCACCGGCGGGGCACCGCCGCGAAGAGGACCCGCACCGTGCCGCTGGTGTACTCGCCGGTGACCAGCAGGACCCCCAGCACCCCCACCGCCAGGGCCGCCAGGTTGTAGCCACCCAGGCTCAGCCCGACGGGGTCGGCGGGGTCCAGGCCGGGCGGCCCGCCCTGGTCCCCGGCTCCCGCGGTCGCGGTGAACAGCAGGGAGAGCAGCACCATCGCGACGGACGCCCCGCCGAGCACCCACCAGGTGGTGCGCAGGGACCGGACGGCGGCCCACTGGCCGGCGACCAGGCCGCCCGGACCGCCGCCGGCGGGCCCCCGGGGCGCGCGGCCCGCGCCGGGTGCGTCGAGGACGCGGGTGCTGGTCCGGTCGCTCACGTCAGGGCCTCCTGCCGCAGGTCGGTGCGGTACTCCCGGTCGTCGCGGGTCAGGTCCATGAAGGCCTCCTCGAGCGAGGCCGACACGGGGGTCAGCTCGTGCACCGGGATGCCGGCGCGCAGGGCGCGGTCGCCGATCTCGTCCGCGCCCAGCCCCTGGACCTCCAGCAGTCCCCGCTCGGGCGAGGCCAGGCTCACGCCGTCACCGGCGAGGACGCCCACGAGGTCGTCGGGGCGGGGGCTGCGCACCCGCACCGACCGGGTCCCGGCCCGCCGGAGGACCGCGGCCGTCGGCTCGTCGGCCACGAGCCGGCCGCGGCCGAGGACGACGAGGTGGTCGGCGGTCACGGCCATCTCGCTCATCAGGTGCGAGGAGACGAGGACCGTCCGGCCCTCGGCGGCCAGCTGCCGCGTCAGCGTCCGGATCCACAGGACCCCGTCGGGGTCCAGGCCGTTGACCGGCTCGTCCAGCACGACGGTGGCGGGGTCGCCCAGCAGCGCCGTCGCGACGCCGAGGCGCTGGCCCAGGCCCAGGGAGAAGCCACCGACGCGGCGGTCGGCGACCGGCGTCAGGCCGGCGAGCTCGAGGACCGTGTCCACGCGCGAGCGCGGCAGCCCGGCGGTGGACGCGAGGACCCGCAGGTGGTCCCGGGCGGTGCGCCCCGGATGCGCGGAGCGGGCCTCCAGGAGGGCCCCGACGGCGCGCAGCGGGACGGCGAGGTCGGCGTAGCGGCGGCCGTCCACCCGGACGGTGCCGGCGGTCGGCCGGTCGAGGCCGACGACGACCCGCATCGTCGTCGACTTGCCTGCCCCGTTGGGCCCGAGGAAGCCGGTGACACGGCCCGGGTGGACGGTGAGGGTCAGGTCGTCGACGGCGGTGCGGTCGCCGTAGCGCTTGGTCAGTCCACGGATCTCGATCACGCCGTCGACGCTAGGGACGGCGGGGCACCCAGCGCGTCCGCCGCCGGGACGCACCTGCCGGGCGCCGCGTACTCCGCGCGGAGTACGGCCGCCCCTCCGGGAGCGGGCTCAGCGCTCCTTGAGGGGCACGTCGAACTCCTCGCAGATGGCCAGCCACACGCGGCGCACCGGCAGCCCGGCCTCGAGCGCCTCGACGGCGGTGCGCCCGCCGAGGACGGAGAAGACGTGGTCACGCGCCACGCTCTGCGCCCGCATCGACCCGAACCGCTCGTCGAGCCGGGACCAGAACTCCTGCAGGCGCACGCCCCGACGCTAGCGCGCGTCCGCGTCGGGGGTGGCGGCCGCGTGCCCGGCCAGGCCCGCCCGGAGCCGCCGCACGAGCGCGGCCGGGTCGTCGGCGGCCAGGCGCAGCTCGTCGACCGGCCGCCCACCGGTGCGCGCGAGCGGCAGCACCAGCGGCGTCCGCAGCTCGACGTCGACCTGGGTGGAGGCGACGACGGCGACCGACACCGCCCGCCGCCCGCCCTCCTCGGCGACGACGACGGTGCGCGAGCCCTCCACCGAGCGCCGCCGCACCCGGACCGCCGCGATCGCCTCCCACGGCACCCGCACGTCCACGGCGAAGCTGTTGCGCACGCGCAGCCCCTCGTCGTCGACGGTGTGCGGGTGGACGTGCATCCCCCCGAGCATGCCGAGCATCCACAGCAGCCCGTAGACGCCGACGACGAGCAGCGCCACGCGCGCCGCGGGCCACGGCAGCAACCAGTCGACCAGCGGGATCTCGACGGCCGACAGGACGACGAAGGTCCACAGCACCGGCGAGGCGGCCGAGACGTAGCCGAACGCCTCCGCGCCGGCCGGGACGTCTGGCCGGCGCGCCACCCAGCGCCCGAGGCTGCGCCAGGTGCCGAGCTCGAAGGCGACGGCGCGGCGCACGAGCCCCGCGGCGCTCACGGGGTCTCCTCCGCGGCGCTGCCCGGGACCAGCGGCCGCAGCCGCTCCAGGACGTCGTCGAGGGCGGACACCAGCGCGTCGAGCCGGTCGGGCGGCAGCCCGCCGAACAGCTGGCCGGCGAGCTCGGCCTGCCCGCGCCCGAGCTCGTCGAGCAGCTCCCGCCCGCGCGCGGTGGGCGTGACGAGGGTGGCCCGGCGGTCGTCGGGGTGGGGCTCGCGGGTGACCAGGCCGGCGGCGGCCAGCCCGTCGACCAGGCCGGTGACGTTGCGGGCGCTGACCCCGAGCGCGTCGGCCAGTGCGCGCTGGGTGCTCGGGCCGGCGGCGCGCAGGTGCCACAGCAGCGTCGTGCGGGCCACCGTCAGGCCGGAGGCGGCCAGCGAGGCCGTCATGTCCCGGCCGAGCAGGACGGTCAGCTCCAGCACCCGGTCGAGCGCGGCCACCCGGGCGTCGTCCGGCATCGTGAGCCCCCTACACCATGAAGTTGCTTCACGATAGCAGGACTAGGGTGAGGCCGTGTTCCCCACCACCGGCTCCGCCACCTGGGACACCGTCCTGGAGATCGGCATCGCGCTGTGCATGCTCGTGTCGCTGGTGCTGCTCTGGCGCGGGATGCGCGGCCGCTGAGGAGTCAGCGGCGCAGCGCCCAGACCAGGGCCAGCGGCAGCACCAGGGCCGCCGAGACGCCGGCCACCAGGCCGAAGCCGCCGGCCGCCAGCAGCGGCCCGCCGGCCGCCCCCGCGACGGCGGCGCCGAGCCCCATGAGCAGGTCCGTGCCGCCCTGCGCGGCGGGCCGCGTGGCCGCGGGCACCGACTCGGTGACCAGCGTGGAGCCCGCGATCAGCCCGCAGGACCAGCCGAGGCCGAGCAGCAGCAGCCCGACGCCGAGGCGGCCCGCGGCCTCCGGCGGGGCGGTGCCCGCGATCGCCGCGGCGGCCAGCAGCAGGACCCCGCCCGCGGCCACGGTCGCCCGGCGGCCGGCCTTGTCGGCGAGCCAGCCGACGAGCGGGGAGAACAGGTACATCCCGGCCACGTGCACGCTGATCACCACGCCGACGAGGCGCAGCGTCGTCGCGTCGTCGTGCCCGCCGGCGTGCCCCATGTGCACCGGCGTCATGACCATGACGCCGACCATCACGGAGTGGGCCACGACGACGGCGACCACGCCGAGCCGCCCGTCGGCCGAGGCCCACACCTCCCGCAGCGCCGCCCGGGTGCGCCCGCGGCTGCCGGCCGGCCGCGCGCCGTCGCCGCCCGCCAGCCGCCGCGACAGGAGCAGCGGGTCGGGCCGCAGCAGGGCCAGCAGGACCGCCGCGACGACGGCGAACCCCACCGCCGACACCACGAAGCCGCCACCGAGCTCCGGCAGGCCGACCGCGCGCCCCAGCGCGGCGCCGGGCGCGGCGAGGTTCGGGCCGAGGACCGAGCCGACCGTCGTCGCCCAGACCACCAGCGACAGGTCGCGGCCGCGGCGCTCCGGCGTCGCGAGGTCGGCGGCGGCGTAGCGCGCCTGCAGGCCGCACGCGGTGGAGGCGCCGAAGGCGAACAGCCCGGCGAGCAGCAGGGGCAGCGACGACAGCGCCGCGGCGAGCACGGTGACCAGCGCACCGGCGACGGCGACGGCGTAGCCGGCGGCGAGCCCCGCGCGCCGGCCGGCCCGGTCGGAGAGCCGGGCCAGCGGGACGGCGAGCACCGCGGCGCCGAGGACGCCGGCGGTCTGCCCGAGGCCGGCCGCGGCGTCGCTGCCGGCGACCTCCCGGGCGAGCAGTCCGCCGATGGTGATCCCGACGGTGACGCCCAGGCCCGCGAGTGCCACGGCGCCCGACAGGATGCCGACGGTGCGCCGCTGGACCCGCGCGACGTCGGGCGCCGCCTGCTGCGTCGTCACCGGCCCGTCACAGCCCCAGCGACCGGCCGATGATCTCGCGCATGATCTCGTTCGTGCCGCCGTAGATCGACTGCACGCGGGCGTCGCGCCAGGCCCGGGACACCGGGTACTCGTCCATGTAGCCGTAGCCGCCGTGCAGCTGCAGGCAGCGGTCGGCCACCTTGTTCTGCAGCTCGGTCGTCCAGTATTTGGCCATCGCCGCGTCGACGGCGGTCAGCTCCCCGGCGCCGAGCTGGCGGACGCACTCGTCGACGAAGGTGCGCGCGATCGTCGTCTCGGTGGTGAGCTCGGCGAGCACGAAGCGGCTGTGCTGGAAGCTGCCGACCGGCCGGCCGAACGCCGTCCGGCCGGTCACGTACTCGCGGGTCTGCGCGAGCACCGTCTCGCAGGCGGCGACCGCGCCGACGGCGATCGACAGCCGCTCCTGCGGCAGGTTCTCCATGAGGTGGGCGAAGCCGCGGTTCTCGGTGCCGAGCAGGTTGGCGGCGGGGACGCGGACCTCGTCGAAGAACAGCTCGGCGGTGTCCTGCGCCTTGAGACCCACCTTGTCCAGGTTGCGGCCGCGGGTGAAGCCGGGCATGCCGCGCTCGACGACGAGCAGGCTGGTGCCCTTCGCGCCGGGGGCGTCGGGGTCGGTGCGCGCCACCACGATCACCAGGTCGGCGTTGATCCCGTTGGTGATGAACGTCTTGGCGCCGCTGAGCACCCACTCGTCGCCGTCGCGGCGGGCGGTGGTGCGGATGGCCTGCAGGTCGCTTCCGGTGCCGGGCTCGGTCATCGCGATGGCGGTGATCAGCTCGCCGCGGCAGAAGCCGGGCAGCCAGCGCTGCGCCTGCTCCTCGGTGCACAGGTCGCGCAGGTAGGGGGCGACGACGTCGTTGTGCAGGCCGAAGCCGAGGCCGCTGGCGCCGATGCGGGTGACCTCCTCGTCGAGGACGGCGTTGTAGCGGAAGTCGCGCACCCCGCCGCCGCCGTACCGCTCGTCGACGTCGAAGCCGAGCAGGCCCTGCTCCCCGCCGGAGAGCCAGACCTCGCGCGGCACGATCCCGTCGCGCTCCCACTGGCCGTGGAAGGGGGCGACGTTCTTCTCCAGCCACGTGCGGACCGTCTGCCGGAAGTCCTCGTGGTCGGCCTCGTAGAGGGAGGAGCGCATGCCCGGCAGTGTGCCGCACGCCACCCTCCGTCCGGGCGACCCTCCGCCCGCGGCGTACGCGCAGGCCAGCGGACTGTCGTACCCGCGGGGACACTGGGGACGTGCCCGCTCTCGACCGGTTCTCCGCGCCCACCCGGGCCTGGTTCACGGGCGCGTTCGCCGAGCCCACGGCCGCCCAGGAGGGTGCCTGGCAGGCCATCAGCAGCGGCGGGCACGCCCTCGTCGTCGCCCCCACCGGCTCGGGCAAGACGCTGGCGGCCTTCCTCTGGTCGCTCGACCGGCTCACCAGCACCGCACCGGTCGACGAGAGCCGGCGCTGCCGCGTGCTCTACGTGTCCCCGCTCAAGGCGCTGGCGGTCGACGTCGAGCGCAACCTGCGCGCGCCGCTGGCCGGCATCGGGCAGGCCGCCATGCGCCTGGGCCTCCCCCGGCCGGAGATCACCGTCGGCATCCGCTCGGGCGACACCCCGGCCGACGAGCGGCGGGCCTTCACCCGGCGGCCCACCGACATCCTCATCACCACGCCCGAGTCGCTGTTCCTCATGCTCACGAGCTCGGCGCGGGAGGCGCTGCGCGGCGTCGAGACGGTGATCGTCGACGAGGTGCACGCCGTCACCGACAGCAAGCGCGGCGCGCACATGGCCGTCTCCCTCGACCGGCTCGACGAGCTGCTCGACCGCCCGGCGCAGCGGATCGGCCTCTCGGCCACCGTGCGGCCCATCGAGGAGGTGGCCACCTTCCTCGCCGGCGGCCGGCCCGTGGAGGTCGTGCAGCCGCCGTCGGTCAAGCAGTGGGACCTCTCGGTCGTCGTGCCGGTCGAGGACATGAGCCAGCTGGGCCAGCCCACCGGCGAGCTGGAGGGCTCGGCCGCGGGCGACCAGCCGCGGACGTCGATCTGGCCGGCGGTCGAGGAGCGGGTGCTCGACCTGGTCGAGGCCCACCGCAGCACCATCGTCTTCGCCAACTCCCGCCGGCTGGCCGAGCGGCTGACCAGCCGGCTCAACGAGATGGCCTACGAGCGGGTCACCGGGGAGCCGGTCCCGCCCGGCACCAACGCCGCGGCGCTCATGGCGCAGGCCGGCTCCGGCGGCGGCGTCCCCGAGGGCGTGCGGCCGGTCGCCGCGGCGCACCACGGCTCGGTGTCCCGCGAGCAGCGCGCCGTCGTCGAGGAGGCGCTGAAGTCCGGGCAGCTGCCGGCGGTGGTGGCGACGTCGTCGCTCGAGCTCGGCATCGACATGGGCGCGGTCGACCTGGTCGTCCAGGTCGAGGCACCGCCCACCGTGGCCGCGGGCCTGCAGCGGGTGGGCCGAGCCGGGCACCAGGTCGGCGCGGTCAGCCGCGGCGTGCTGTTCCCCAAGTACCGCGGCGACCTCGTGCAGTGCGCCCTGGTCGCCGAGCGGATGAAGGCCGGCGCGATCGAGTCGATCCGCTACCTGCGCAACCCGCTCGACGTGCTCGCCCAGCAGATCGTGGCGATCGTGTCCGAGGGCCCGCGCACGGTGGAGGAGGTCGGCGCGCTGCTGCGCCGGTCCGCGCCGTTCTCCGGCCTGCCCGACTCCGCGCTGCACGCCGTGCTCGACATGCTCGCCGGCCGCTACCCCTCCGACGCGTTCGCCGAGCTGCGGCCGCGGCTGACCTGGGACCGGGTCACCGACACCCTCACCGCCCGCAACGGCGCGCAGCGGCTGGCGGTCACCAGTGGCGGCACGATCCCCGACCGCGGGCTGTTCGGCGTCTTCCTCGTCGGCGGCGAGGGCTCCGGCGGGCGCCGCGTCGGTGAGCTCGACGAGGAGATGGTCTACGAGTCGCGGGTGGGCGACGTCTTCCTGCTCGGCTCGTCGTCGTGGCGGATCGAGGAGATCACGCACGACCGGGTGCTCGTCTCCCCCGCTCCCGGCCAGCCCGGGAAGATGCCGTTCTGGCACGGCGACGCCCCTGGCCGGCCGCTCGAGCTCGGCCGGGCGCTGGGGGCGTTCCTCCGCGAGGTCGGCTCGGCCACGCCGGAGCGGGGCCGCGAGCGGGCGCAGGCTGCGGGCCTCGACGACTGGGGCGCGGCCAACCTGCTCGCCTACCTCGCCGAGCAGAAGGCGGCCACCGGCCACCTGCCCGACGACCGGACGCTGCTGGTCGAGCGGTTCCGCGACGAGCTCGGCGACTGGCGGCTGGTCGTGCACTCCCCCTTCGGCGCGCAGGTCAATGCCCCGTGGGCGCTGGTGCTCGCGGCGAGGCTGCGGGAGCGCTACGGCGTCGACGTCGCCTCCATGCACTCCGACGACGGCATCGTGCTGCGGCTGCCCGACACGACCGGCGAGCCGCCCGAGGCCGACCTCGCCGTCCTCGACCCCGACGACGTCGAGCGGGAGGTGACCGCCGAGGTCGGCAGCTCGGCGCTGTTCGCCAGCCGGTTCCGCGAGTGCGCCGCCCGCGCGCTGCTGCTCCCCCGCCGCGACCCGCGCCGGCGCACCCCGCTGTGGCAGCAGCGCCAGCGCGCCGCCCAGCTGCTCAGCGTGGCCAGCGAGTTCTCCAGCTTCCCCATCACGCTCGAGGCCGCCCGCGAGGTGCTGCAGGACGTCTACGACGTGCCCGGCCTGGTCGAGCTGATGCGCGACGTCCGCTCGCGGCGGGTGCGCGTCGTCGACGTGCAGACGCAGGCGGCGAGCCCGTTCGCCCAGTCGCTGCTGTTCGGCTACGTCGGGCAGTTCCTCTACGAGGGCGACGCCCCGCTGGCCGAGCGCCGCGCGCAGGCGCTGGCCCTGGACACCGGCCTGCTCGCCGAGCTGCTGGGCCGCTCCGAGCTGCGCGAGCTGCTCGACGCCGAGGCGCTGGCCGAGGTGGAGCGGGAGCTGCAGCGGCTGCCGGCCGAGCGGCACCCCCGCGACGTCGACGGCGCCTCCGACCTGCTCCGCGGCCTGGGCGATCTGACCCCGGCCGAGGCGGCGCCGCGCGGCGTCCCGGCGGAGTGGCTGGCGGAGCTGGTGGCCTCACGGCGGGCGATCGTCGTGCGGATCGCCGGCGAGGAGCGGCACGTCGCCATCGAGGACGCCGGCCGGCTGCGCGACGCGCTGGGCACCGCGCTGCCCGTCGGCGTCCCGGAGGCGTTCACCGAGCCGGTCGCCGACCCGCTGGGCGACCTCGTCGGCCGCTACGCCCGCACGCACGGCCCGTTCCAGCCCACCGAGGTGGCCACCCGCCTGGGCCTCGGCGTCGCGATCGTCACCGCCACGCTGCAGCGGCTGGTCGGCACCGGCCGGCTGGTCACCGGCGAGTTCCGGCCCGGCGGCACCGGGCAGGAGTGGTGCGACGCCGAGGTGCTGCGCTCGGTGCGCCGCCGCAGCCTGGCCAAGCTGCGCCAGGAGGTCGAGCCGGTGCCGATCGGCACGCTGGCCCGCTTCACCCCGTCCTGGCAGTCGGTCGGCAGCCGGATGCGCGGCGTCGACGGCGTCCTCGCGGTGGTCGAGCAGCTGGCCGGGGCGCTGGTGCCGGCCAGCGCGCTGGAGTCGCTCGTGCTGCCGTCCCGGGTGCGCGACTACCGCCCCGCGATGCTCGACGAGCTCACCAGCGCCGGCGAGGTGCTGTGGGCCGGCGCCGGCGGACTGCCCGGCGGTGACGGCTGGGTGAGCCTCGTGCCCGCCGACCTCGCGCCGCTGCTGCTGCCCGACCCGGTGGAGCTGCCGGAGGAGGGCGGCGTCGGGTTCGCCGTCCTCGAGCAGCTCTCGGCCGGGCAGGCGGTGTTCTTCCGCGGCCTGTCCGATCTGGTCGGCGCCACCGACGACACGGCGCTCGCCGACGTCGTGTGGGACCTGGTGTGGGCCGGGCTGCTCACCAACGACACCCTCGCCCCGCTGCGCACCCGGCTGTCCGGGGGCGGCACGCACAAGCGCGCCCCGGCTCCTCCGCGCGCCCGGGTGGACCGCACCCGCTACGGCCGCCCGCGCCTGGGCCGCCCGGCGATGCCCACCCGCACCGGCCCGCCCACGGTCGCCGGCCGGTGGTCGCGGCTGCCCGAGCGCGAGCCCAACCCGACCCGGCGCACCACCGCCCGCGCCGAGGCGCTGCTCGAGCGGCACGGCGTGCTCACCCGCGGCGCGGTGATGGCCGAGCAGGTGCCCGGCGGGTTCTCCGCCGTCTACCCGGTGCTGCGTGCGTTCGAGGAGAACAACCGGGCCCGCCGCGGCTACTTCGTCGAGACCCTGGGCGCCGCCCAGTTCGGCACGCCGGGCTCGGTCGACCGGCTGCGCGCCTTCGCCACCCCCGACCGCGCGCCCGAGGGCGCGGTCGTGCTCGCCGCCACCGACCCGGCCAACGTCTACGGCGCGGCGCTGCCCTGGCCCGACCGCACCGGCCCGTCCGACGGCGAGTCGGCCGACCAGGTCGCGGTCGACGTCGGCGAGGGCACCGGCGGCGGGAAGCGGCCCACCGGGCACCGCGCCGGGCGCAAGGCCGGCGCGCTGGTGGTGCTGGTCGACGGCGACCTGGTGCTCTACGTGGAGCGCGGCGGCAAGACGCTGCTGTCGTGGACCGAGGATGAGCAGACGCTCAAGGAGGCGGCCACCGCGCTGTCGGGCGCCGTCGCCGCCGGGGCGCTGGGCCGCATGGTGGTGCAGAAGGCCGACGGCGCCTCGGTGCACCAGGACACCCCGCTGTCGTCGGCGCTGCAGGCCGCCGGCTTCGCGGCCACCCCGCGTGGGCTACGCCTGCGCGGCTGAACTGGGGCCGGTGCGCGCGGGACGCGTACCGTTGACCGTCGCAGTACGTGAGGGATGAGGGATACAGACATGGCAGCCGGCACGGTCCGCTGGTTCGACGCGGACAAGGGCTTCGGGTTCATCGAGCCGCAGGACGGCGGGGACGACGTGTTCGTCCACTTCTCGTCGATCGAGGACACCGGGGGCTTCCGCACCCTCGACGAGGGGCAGCCGGTCGACTACGACGCGAGCCCCGGCCCGCGTGGCCCCCAGGCCGACCGGGTCCGCCCGACCGGCGGCGCGCCCCGCGCCCGCCGTGACGACCGGCGGGACGACCGCGGCTCCGGCCGTGACGACCGGGGCGGCTCCCGCGACGACCGCGGCCGCTCCGGCGGCGGCCGGGCGCCTCGCGGGATCGTCGTCTCGGGCACCGTGGCGCGCTTCGACGCCGACCGCGGCTTCGGGTTCATCGTCCCCGAGGACGTCTTCGTGCACGTCTCCGCGCTCAGCGGGCGCGGCGGCGAGCTCGAGGAGGGCGACCGCGTCGAGTTCGAGCTGGTCGAGGGCAACCGCGGCCTGCAGGCGGAGTCGGTGCGGCTGGTCGGCGGCGGCCGGCGCGGCGGCTACGACCGGCCCGCGCCGCGCGAGCGCCGGGACGACCGCCGCGACGACCGGGGCGGCCGCGACCAGCGCCCGGCTCGCTCCGCCGGCCGCGGCGGGGACGCCGGCGGTGACGCGCAGGGCACCGTGCAGTGGTTCAACCCCGACAAGGGCTTCGGCTTCATCACGCCCGACGACGGCGGCGACGACGTCTTCGTGCACTTCTCCGAGATCGAGGAGACCGGCGGCTACCGCGAGCTCCAGGAGGGCCAGCGGGTCGCGTTCTCCCGCACCTCCGGCTCCCGGGGCGTCAGCGCCGCCGGCGTCCGCCCGCTCGACTGAGACCGGCCGACGCCGGTCCCGTCCGCGGGACCGGCGTCAGCGGCGGCCGCGCAGCCAGGGGCCGAACCAGCGGGTCAGCCGCGGCATGACCACCTGGCCGAGCAGCACGACGACCACGGTCGCCGACAGCAGCAGGCGCAACGGCAGCGGCCACGACCCGACGTGCGGGGCCACCAGCAGCTGGAAGCCCAGCGTGATGGCGAAGACGGCCGCGATGGTGAGCACCGTCAGCCGCCAGCGCGGGCCGGGCCGCGGCGGGGTCATCGCGGTGAAGAAGCTGTCCAGGCCGGCCACGCGCGCGTAGTCGGCGCCGCCGGACAGGTGCTCCACGCGCTCCAGCGCCGCCTGCCGCTCGGCCGACCGCTCCCAGCGAGCCAGCGACTCGCCGTCGGCGAACCGGTACACCAGGTGGTACCGGGTGGATCCGGCGCCCGGGCGCAGCAGGCTGGTGCCGAGGTTGCCGGGGAACCGCTCCGCCAGGCCGAGGATCTCCCCGGCCCACTCCTCGAACGGCGCCCGCTGCTCGGGGCGCACGTCACGGGCCACGGTCACCGTCACCGGCTCGGCCACCCCCGCCACGTGCTCTGGGGCGATGGCCGGGTCGCGCGGGTCGGGACGTCGCTGCACGGCACCCTCAGCGCCGCGCGGCGCCCGGTGCTTCCCCGCCCGGGCGTGACGTCCCTCGCTCCTGAGCACGCCCTTCGCGTCCAGGGGACACTGGACGGGTGCCCGAGGGAGACACCGTCTGGCTGGCGGCCCAGCGGATGAACACCGCGCTGGCCGGCCAGACGCTGCGCCGCGGCGAGCTCCGGGTGCCGCAGCTGGCCGCCACCGACCTCGCCGGCCGCACGGTCGCCGAGGTGGTCCCCCGCGGCAAGCACATGCTGACCCGTTTCACCGACGGCTGGACGCTGCGCACCCACTACCGGATGGACGGCAGCTGGCACATCTACAAGAAGGGCGCCCGCTGGCACGGCGGCCCCGCCTTCTCCATCCGCGCGGTCCTGGCCACCGACCGGTGGGACTGCGTCGGCTACCGGCTGCACGACGTCGCGATGGTGCGCACCAGCCAGGAGGACACCGTCGTCGGGCACCTCGGCCCCGACGTCCTCGGCCCCGACTGGGACCTCGACGAGGCGCTGCGCCGGCTGCGGTCGCACCCCGACCAGCAGATCGGCGTCGCGATCCTCGACCAGCGCAACCTCTGCGGCCCGGGCAACCTCTACAAGGTCGAGGGGATGTTCGTCTGCGGCGTGCACCCCTGGATGCGGGTGGCCGACGTCGAGGACCTCGCCGGGCTGGTCGAGCGCACCCGCGCCCTCATGCTGGCCAACCGCGACCGCCCGGAGCAGAGCACCACCGGCGACCTGCGCCGCGGCCGCGACCACTGGGTCTACGGCCGCAAGGACAAGCCCTGCTACCGCTGCGGCACCCCGATCCTGCGCGGCGACCAGGGCCCCGACCTGCAGGAGCGGATCACCTACTGGTGCCCGACCTGCCAGGCCACCGATGCCCCCGTCGACCCCATGGCCCGCACCGGGGAGTCCGACCACCCGCGGCCGCTCGCCAGCGCCACCTAGGCACGCCCCGGACACGCCGCGGCCCGGCTCCACCCGAGAGCGGGAGCCGGGCCGCGGCGGTGCGTCAGGCGTTCTCGGGGCGCTGCGCCGTCTGCTCGGTCTTCTCGAACGACGGCGACGCGGCGCCCGGGCCGATCGCGCCGGCCGCGCCGGTGCCGCTCTCGACGGCCGGCGTCTGCCCGCCGCCCATGCCGGCCCGGATCTGCTCCAGCCGCGAGGCGCCGGCGACGTCGAGGGTGGCCTTCTGCACCTCGAGCATCCGGCCCTCGACGGAGGTCTGCGCGAGCTCGGCCTGGCCCAGCGCGTTGGCGTAGCGGGCCTCGATCTTGTCGCGGACCTCGGCCAGGCTCGGGGTGTTGCCCGGTGCCGACAGCTCGTTGACCTGGCGCATCGACGCGGCCACGTGCTCCTGCATCTTGGCCTGCTCGAGCTGGCTCATGAGCTTGGTGCGCTCGGCCAGCGTGGTCTGCAGCCGCATCCGGCTCTGCTCGACCGCGCCGCGCGCCTGCTCGGCGGCCTGCAGCGCCTCGTCGTGGCTGCGCTTGAGGTCCTCCATCGCCTGCTCGGCGGCGACGAGCTGGGTGGCGAACGCCTGCGCGGCCTGCTCGTACTCGGCGGCCTTGGGGGCGTCACCGCGGCCTCGGGACTGGTCGGCGAGGACGAGCGCCTGGCGGGCGGAGGCCTGCAGCTTCTCGACCTCGCCGAGCTGCCGGTTCAGCCGCATCTCCAGCTGGCGCTGGTTGCCCAGCACCGCGGCCGCCTGGTTGGCCAGCGACTGGTGCCGCTGCTGCTCGGCCTCGATCGCCTGCTGGATCTGGATCTTGGGGTCGGCGCGCTGGTCGATCTGCGCGTTGGCCGACGCCGTCAGGTACCGCCACAGCTTGACGATCGGGTTGGGCATGGCGAGCTCCTCCTGCTCCGGCGCCCGTCCGGCGCCGCCTCGTGGCTCCTGCGCACCGCCGTCGTCGACGGCGGTCCTCCTCCCCCATCGTCCCAGCAACAGCGGTACCCGGCCCAGCAGGGAGTCCCCCGGTCCTGCGGACCTCCCCCGTCCGGGGACTCCCGGGTGTCCCGCGGGGGACGACCCGCGCCGCTAGGGTCGGGCGATGGACAGCGACGGCCCCGTCCTCACCGTGCTCGGCGAGCTCGTCGTCGACCTCCTCCCGGTCGCCGGCGCCGACGCCGGACCGGAGGGCACCGCCCCGCACTACGTCGCCCGCCCCGGCGGCAACGCGCTCAACGTGGCCGTCGCGGCCGGCCGGCTCGGCACCCGGGTGGCGCTGCTCGCCCGCCTCGGCACCGGCCCCATGGCGCCGGCCCTGCGCCGGCACGCCGAGCTCTCCGGCGTCGACGTCTCCGGCTTCGTCGCCGCGGCCGAGCCGGTCAGCCTCGCCGTCGTCGGCCTCTCCCCCGACGGCTCGGCCGACTACGGCTTCCACGTGCAGGGCGCCGCCGACTGGCAGTGGACCGGCGCGGAGCTCGACGCCGCGCTGCCCGAGGGGACGGCGCTGCTGCACGTCGGGTCCATCTCCTCCTGGACGCCGCCCGGGTCCGAGGCGATCGCCGCGCTCGCCGAGCGCCTGGCGGGCACCGCCCTGGTCAGCGTCGACCCCAACCTGCGGCCCATGCTGGCCGGCGGCCCGGTGGGCGCCGCGCTCGGCAACGACCCCGACGGCGTCCGCGCCCGGCTCGACCGGCTGGTCGCCGTCGCCGACGTGGTGAAGGTCAGCGCCGAGGACCTCGCCTGGCTCGAGCCGGACACGACCGACCTCGACGACGCCGCCCGGCGCTGGGCCGGCCGCGGCCCGGCGCTGGTGCTGCTCACCGACGGCGGCGACCCGCTGCGGATCGCCCGGCCCGGCCGCCCGCTGCTGCACCGCGAGCCGCCGCGGGTGACCGTGGCCGACACCGTCGGCGCCGGCGACTCCCTCGCCGCGGGCCTGTTCGCCGGGCTGCTGGGCGCCGGGATCACCGGCCGCGCGGCGCTGGAGGCCCTGTCCGACGACGACCTGCTCGCCCTGGTCGACGACGCCGCGCTGGTCGCCGCGCTCAACTGCACCCGCGTCGGCGCCGACCCGCCCACCGCCGCCGAGCTCGCCGCCGCGAAGGAGCAGCGGGCGACCGCCTAGGGCGCGAGCCAGGCGGCGGTGTCCGGGGGCAGCCCCGCGGACGCGTCCCCGCTGGCGAGCAGCACCCGGCCGAGCCCGTCGAGCGGGACGGCGCGGTCCGACAGGTTGACCACGCACCGGAACCCCGGCCCGCGGGAGAAGGCCAGCACGCCGTCGCCGAGGTCGAGCCAGGACAGCGGCTGCTCGCCGAGGAGCTCCCGGCGCAGCCGCAGCGCCGCCCGGTACAGCAACAGCGTCGAGGACGGGTCGGCGTCCTGCGCGGCCACGGTGAGCGCCCGCCACCCCTCCGGCTGCGGCAACCACGGCGCCACGCCGTCCGGAGCGAACCCGAACGGCGGCCGCTCCCCCGACCACGGCAGCGGCACCCGGCAGCCGTCGCGGCCCCGGGCGGTGCGGCCCGACCTCTCCCACGTCGGGTCCTGCAGCGACTCCTCGGGCAGGTCCTCGACCTCCGGCAGGCCGAGCTCCTCTCCCTGGTACAGGTAGGCGCCGCCCGGCAGCGCCAGGGTGAGCAGCGCGGCGGCGCGCGCCCGCCGCAGCCCCAGGGCGAGGTCGGCGGGACCGGCCGCGTCGAACCCCATGACGGCGGCGCCGCTGTGCGCCCGGCCGAAGCGGGTGACGTGCCGGGTCTCGTCGTGGCTGGACAGCACCCAGGTGGCCGGCGCGCCGACCGGCGCCAGCGCGGCCAGCGTCCCGTCGACCACCCGCCGCAGCGCGCCCGCGTCCCACGGCGCCTTGAGGTAGTCGAAGTTGAAGGTGGTGTGCAGTTCGTCGGGCCGGACGTAGCGCGCCAGCCGCTCGGGCCCGTTGACCACCGCCTCGGAGACGAACAGCCGGTCGCCGTCGTAGGTGTCGCCGATGCGCCGCCACCGGCGGAACACCTCGTGCACCTCGTCGACGTCCCAGTGCGGGTTGCCCACCCACTCGCTGCTGGCGAACGTCGCACCCGGCAGGTGGCCGGCGTCGGGCAGCCCGGGCACCTTCGCCATGGCCGGCGCGGCGTCGACGCGGATGCCGTCGACCCCGCGGTCGAGCCAGAAGCGCACGACGTCGTCGAACTCCTCCTGCACCTCCGGTGAGGTCCAGTCCAGGTCCGGCTGCTCGGGGGCGAACAGGTGCAGGTACCACTGGCCGGGCCGGCCGTCGGGCTCGGTCACCCGGGTCCAGGCCGGCCCGCCGAAGGCGCTGATCCAGTCGTTGGGCGGGGCGGCGCCGCCGTCGCGGCCGTCCCGGAACAGGTAGCGGCTCCGCTCGGGCGCGCCCGGGCCGCCGGCCAGCGCGGCGCGGAACCAGGGGTGCTCGGCGGAGGTGTGGTTGGCGACGAGGTCCACGACCACGCGCAGGCCGAGCGCGTGCGCGTCGGCGAGCAGCGCGTCGACGTCGTCGAGCGTGCCGAACCGCGGGTCGACGTCGCGGTGGTCGCTCACGTCGTAGCCGCCGTCGGCCATCGGCGAGGGGTACCAGGGCGTCACCCACAGCGCGTCGACGCCGAGTCCGGCCAGGTACGGCAGCCGCTCGCGCAGGCCGGGCACGTCCCCCAGGCCGTCACCGTTCCCGTCGGCGAAGCTGCGCAGGTAGACCTCGTGGACGACCGCCGTCCGCCACCACGGACGGCGGTCGTCCACGATCGCGGTCAGGCGGTGGCGCGGTGCGCCCCGGAGGGGCCCGAGCTCTGGCCGCTCACCGTCTGGCCGGTGGACTGCGCGTGCTCCACCTGCTCGACCCGGTCCTCGGTGGCCATCTGCGTCAGCCGGGCGCCGGCCTCCGCGTCCCGCGTGAGGTTCTCACCGGTCTGGGGGTCGAAGACGTGGATCTTCCGGCTGTCCAGCCAGAACTCCGCCTCGCGGCCCTCCCGGATCCGGCTGGTCGAGTCGATCGACACGATCGCCTGGGTGCGCAGCTCCTCGGAGTCCAGCTCGCGCGACAGGTCGCGCAGCTGAGCGGTGATCGCCTCCGGCGCCTCGTAGGGGATGTAGGCGTACTGCGAGTCACCCAGCCACTCGGTGACGTCGACCCGCGCGCGGAACGTCGAGCCGAGCGGCCGCTTGGCCTCGTCGACCAGCGAGGCGTCCTCGAAGTACTCCGGCCGGATGCCGACCAGCAGCAGGTCCCGGCCCCGGACGGCGGCGGCGCGCTGCTCGTCGAGCGCGATCGGGCCGAACGGCGTCGACAGCGTCGTGCCCTCCAGGCTCGCCGGCAGGAAGTTCATCGGCGGCGAGCCGATGAACCCGGCGACGAAGAGGTTGACCGGCTGCTCGTAGAGCTCCCGGGGCGAGGCGACCTGCTGGATCTTGCCCTTGCGCAGGACGCAGACCCGGTCGCCCAGCGTCATCGCCTCGGTCTGGTCGTGGGTCACGTAGACCGTGGTGATGCCCAGGCGCCGCTGCAGCCGGGAGATCTCCGTGCGCATCTGCCCGCGCAGCTTGGCGTCGAGGTTGGACAGCGGCTCGTCGAAGAGGAACGCCTCGGCCTGCCGCACGATCGCCCGGCCCATGGCCACCCGCTGGCGCTGGCCACCGGAGAGGTTGGCCGGCTTGCGCTCGAGGTGCTCCTTGAGCTCGAGGACGTCGGAGGCCTCCTGCACGCGGCGGCGGACCTCGTCGTCGGGCGTCTTGGACAGCCGCAGCGGGAAGGCGATGTTCTCGAACACCGTCATGTGCGGGTACAGCGCGTAGTTCTGGAAGACCATCGACAGGTTGCGCTCGCGCGGGGCGAGGTCGTTGACCCGCTTGCCGCCGATGACCATGTCGCCGCTGGTGATGTCCTCCAGGCCGACGATCATCCGCAGCAGGGTGGACTTCCCGCAGCCCGACGGCCCGACGAGGATCATGAACTCGCCGTCGGCGATGTCCAGGCTCACGTCGTTCACGGCCGGGTAGCCGTCGCCGTACTGCTTGACGATGTTGCGCATCTCGATGGAGGCCATCAGATCTCGTCCCCTTCGGACGGAGGAGGGGTGGGGAGCACGGCCGGTCAGCCCTTGACCGCGCCGTTGGTGAGGCCGGCGACGATGCGCCGCTGGAAGAGCAGGACCAGGACGACGACGGGGATGGTGACGATCACCGCGGCCGCGGCGATGGCCCCCGTCGGGTCCTCGAACTGCGAGGCGCCGGTGAACAGACCCAGCGCGGCGGGGACGGGCCGGGAGGCGTCCGTCGACGTGAGCGAGATGCCGTAGGCGAAGTCGTTCCACGCGATGAAGAAGGCGATGATCGCGGTGGTGAAGACGCCCGGCGCGGCCAGCGGGACGATGACCTTGCGGAACGCCTGCCACGTCGTCGCGCCGTCGACCTGCGCGGCCTGCTCCATCTCCCAGGGGATCTCCCGGAAGAACGCCGACATCGTCCAGATGGAGATCGGCAGGGTCAGGGACAGGTACGGGATGATCAGCCCGGGCCAGGTGTCGTAGAGCCCGATCTGCCGCCACAGGTTGAACAGCGGCGTGACGATCGAGATGACCGGGAAGATCGCGACGGCGAGCGCGGTGCCGAGGATGAGCTTCTTCCCCGGGAAGTCCAGCCGCGCGATCGCGTAGGCGGCGAACATCGACAGGATGCAGGAGATCGCCGTGGCGATCAGGCAGATCCCGAAGCTGTTGCGCAGCGCCGGCAGGAACAGGTCACTCGCCGAGCCGGTGAGGATCGTCGAGTAGTTCTCGATCGACGGGTCCGTCGGCAGGAACGACTGGTTGGAGATGTCCGACGGCGCCTTGAACGACAGCGAGACGATCCAGGCGATCGGGAACAGGCAGTAGATGACGATGAGGACGCCACCGACCACCCACCAGACCTTCGACCTCGACGACATCAGCGCTCACCTCTCGCCTGGGCCAGGTCGACCTTGAAGCCCTTGATGAACAGGAACGCGATCAGCACGACGGCGAGGAAGAGCAGCACGGAGACCGCCGATCCCAGGCCGATCTCCACCCGCGCGATCGTCTGCCGGTAGGCGAGGAAGGACACCGACTCGGTGCCGTTGGCCCCCGCGGTCATGATGTAGATGCTGTCGAACACGCGGAACGCGTCGAGGGTGCGGAACAGCAGGGCCACCATGATCGCGGCCTTCATGTTCGGGATGGTCACCCGCGCCATCCGCTGCCACCGCGTGGCGCCGTCGACCTTCGCCGCCTCCTGCAGCACCTCGGGCACCTGCGCCAGGCCGGCGAGCAGGAGCAGCGAGATGAACGGCGTCGTCTTCCAGATCTCGGCCAGGCAGATGACGAACAGCGAGGTGCCGGTGCCGCCGAACCAGTCGGTGGTCGCGTCGACGCCGGGCAGCCAGGCGAACCAGCTGTTGACGAAGCCGGTGTTGATGTTGAAGGCGAACTGCCAGGCGAAGGCCGACACGACGGTGATGACCGCGTACGGGATGAGGATCGCCGCGCGGACCACCGGACGGATCGACCGCAGCGCCTTGACCATGACCAGCGCCAGGCCGAAGCCGAGCACCAGCTCGACGGCGACGGTGATCACCGTGATGACGAGGGTGATGAACACCGACTGCCACCACAGCGGGTCGCTGAGGACCACCCAGTAGTTCTCCAGGCCGTTGAACGACCGGTTCTCCGGGTCGGTGAGCCGGTAGCTGAACAGCGAGTAGTAGACCGCCTGCAGGATCGGGTAGGCGGTCACCAGGAGCATGACCAGGAACGCCGGGCCGGCCAGCAGCCAGCCGAGCTTGCGTTCCGCCCGCGAGCGGTCGCTGATGGTCCCGCGCGGGGAGGAGACCGGCTGGGTCTTCTCCACCGGCGGGAGGGTCGTCTGCGTCACAGCAGCTGCTCCCCTCGCAGGACTGCGCCGATGAGGTCCTGGGCGCGCTGGCCCGAGTCGGCCGAGGCCGACGACGGCGGGTGGTACTCCCGCTGGAGACCGCCGGAGACCTCGCTGTAGTACGGGGTCTGCGGCCGCGGGGCCGCCTGCTCCAGCGACTCCCGGATGGTGTCGGCCATCGGGAAGGCCTCCTGCACCTCCGGGTCGTCGTAGACCGCCTGCGACGACGCCGGGTTGCCGTTGGTGATCATGTACTCGGCCTGGTTCTCGTCCGAGACGATGCACTCGGTCGCCTCGTACGCCAGGTCGACGTTGTCGCTGAAGGCGCCCACGCCGAGGTTGATCCCGCCGTAGGGCGGCGCGCTCGGGGTGCCCTCGTCGACGGCCGGGTACAGCGCCCAGCCGTAGTCGTCGGGCACGGAGGCGTCGAGGGTGCCCGCCTCCACCGCGCTGAGCGCGCGGGACCAGACGAACGGCCAGTTGACCATGAAGCCGCCGTCCTCGGACTCGAACTGCGTGGCGCTGGTGTCCTCGCTCGAGGTCGAGAAGGCCGAGCCGACGACGCCGGAGTCGGCGACCAGGGCCATCACCTCGGCGGCCCGCTGGCCGGCCTCGTCGGTGAGCCCGAGCTGGATCTGCTCCGGGTCGGTCGAGTTCTCGGCGATGACCGAGCCGCCCGCGGACTCGATGAGGGCGTTGAACCACACCGTGAGCGACTCGGCCCGCCGGCCCTGGGCGCTCACGATGGTCTCGGTGTCCTGGGCGGCCTGGACGATCTGCTCCCAGGTGACCGGCCCGCTCATGTCCAGACCCGCGGCCTCGGCCACGGACTTGCGGTACCAGAGCAGCTGGGTGTTGGCCCAGAAGGGGACGGTGACGAGCTCGTCGTCCCACGTCGCACCCTCGATGGAGCTCTGGACGACGCCCTCGGTGACCCGGCCGGCGAGGTCCTCCGGCACCGGGGCGAGGAACCCGGCCTGCGCGAACTCCGGGATGTAGGGCGGGTCCAGGCTGATGATGTCGATCGAGGCGTCGTTGGCCGCGAGGCGCCGCACGAGCTGCTCGCGCTGGGCCGAGGACTCGCGGGGCAGGATCGACACCGCGATCCGGTAGGCGCCGCCGGACTCCTCCGAGCACCGGTCGGCGATGGTCTGCTGACCGCCCGAGTCGGGGTTGATGTACCAGTTGAGGACCGGGGTGGCACCGCTGTCGCCGCCTCCGCCGCACGCGGCGAGCGTCGAGGCGACGACGAGAGCGGCGGCCGCGCCGCCGATCGCGCGCCGCGGTCGCCGTCGGCGATGCGGACTACCGCTGCCTCCGGCCCCCGGGATCCGACCTGTTGCGATGGACAAGACTCATCGCCTCCGTTTCGGCGAGCACCGACGATCACCGCGCTCCCGTACCGTGGCCCAGCCCACAACGGGGCGCAACCCGGGCGTGTCCGCCTCGTGACCAGCGCCCCCGTGTCCCGCTCAGGGGCGGGTGGCGATCACCGACGGGGTGGTGAGCTCCTCGGGCGTCGAGGGCAGCACGTTGCGGAGGTAGGAGCGCGCGGCCGCGGTCGTGCCGACGTCGCGGCCGGCCTTCTCCGACAGGAACCACCGGTGCTCGAGCACCTCGTGGAAGACCTCCGCCGGGGCCAGCCGGCCGGCCAGCTCGGCGGGGATCGACTCGATGACCGGCTGGTAGACCTCGGCGAGCCAGCGGGCGCCGGCCACCGGCTCCGACACCGGCCGGCCCTCCTTCTGCTCGAGGTAGGCGCGGAAGGAGCGCAGGTCGTTCAGCAGCCGCCGGGCCTGGTTCTCCTGCACCTCCAGGCCGGTCAGCCGCATCAGCTCGCGGCGGTGCTGCCCGGGCGCCGACACCCGGGTCTCCACCCGCAGGCGGGCACCCTCGTCGTCGGTGACCAGCTCGATCTCGCCGACGTCGAAGCCGAGGTCGTTGAGCCGCTGCAGCCGCTCGGCGACGCGGTAGCGCTGCTCGTCGGTGCGGAAGACCTCCTCGTGGGTGACCTCGTCCCACAGCGACGCGTAGCGGCCCTGCAGGCTGTCGGCCACCTCGATCGGGTCGACGCCGTCGGGCAGCAGGCCGCCGAACTGCAGGTCCAGCAGCTCGGCGCCCACCCGCTCGCGGGCCAGGTCCAGGTCGTAGTGCCGCTGGCCGCGGGAGAGCTGGGCGTGCCGCTCGGCGGTCTCGGCGTCGACCAGGTGCGCGGCCAGGGCGCCGGCGTCGAGCCGGAAGAGGGTGTTCGACAGCGAGCAGTCACCCCAGAAGACGCCGGCCAGGTGCAGCCGGACCAGCAGCACCACGAGGGTGTCCATCAGCTGGTCCACCGACTGCCGCGCGCTGGGCCGCGAGAACAGGTACCGGTAGGACATCGAGTACTCGAGGTAGCGGGTGACCAGGATGGCGTCCTGGCCGTGCGGCCGGTCGACGCAGACCCCGAGCACCGAGACCGAGGGCAGGCCCTCCGCCTCGAACTCGGCGAGCAGCGCGTACTCGTGCCGCGCGAGGTGCTCGGAGATCTCCTTGAGCGCGAACACGCGGCCCTGCTCGGCGACGAAGCGGACGACGTGCCGCGAGATGCCGCGCTGCGGCACCTCCAGCAGCAGCTCCGGCGGCCACTCCTCGAGCGGCAGGTGCCAGGGCAGGGCGAGCAGACGGGCACCGTCGGTGCCCGGAGGGCGGAACAGGTACCGCACGGCGACCTCCGCTGGTGGCCTGCAGCAACCGGTCACCCGCGGCGGGGAGACCGTCGTCCCAGCCTGCCACGACCGGCGCGCGACCGCCCGGTGCCCCGCGGGGCACCGGGCGGATGTCGGACGGGACGTCGGGGTGCTAGGCGGCCAGCGAGACCGCGGCGCCGGCCCGGTGGGCGGCGCGGCTGGTGGCGCCCACCAGGGCGAGCGCCGGCTCGGCGCCGGCGGGGACGAGCGTCTCGGCGGCGGGCGCGTCCTCGCTCGCCGCGGCCGCCGCGGCGGCGTCGTCGGCCGGGACCCCGGCGGCGACACCGGCGGGCAGCGGGCGGACGCGGACGGCGGGGCCGCGCAGCTCGGTGCTGACCTCGGCGAGGAGGTCGGCGAGCTCGACGTCGAGGGCGTCGCAGATCGAGGCGAGCAGCTCGGAGGAGGCCTCCTTCTGCCCCCGCTCGACCTCCGAGAGGTAGCCCAGGCTCACCCGGGCGGCACCGGAGACGTCGCGCAGCGTCCGCCGCTGGCGCAGCCGGTGCCCGCGCAGGGTCCGCCCGAGCTCCGTACGCAGCAGCGTCATGGCCGTCTCCTGTCTGGCTGAGGGAAGAGCGGCGGCACCCGGGGGTGCCGTGCGCCCACGGTACGCGGAGCCACCGTCGGTTCCCGGGCCGGCGGGGCCGCGTCCGCTCATGGCGTAACAGCTGCACCCGCCTGGGCGTTCCCCCCGGGGGACTCAGGCGGCGGTGTCGGTGCGCGAGCCGGTGGGCCCGGCCGCGCGGCGGGCGGCCGCGGCGCGCATCGCCCGGGCGCTCGTCCGGCGCAGGGTCAGCGCCCGGTACACGTAGTCCAGGCCGGTGACCAGCGTGAGCACCAGCGCGACGGCCATGACCCACCAGCGGGCGGTGGCCAGCAGCCCGGTCAGCGGCAGGATGTACAGGCCGATGGCCAGCGCCTGGACGACCGTCTTGGCCTTGCCGCCGCGGCTGGCGGCGATCACGCCGTGCCGGATCACCCAGAAGCGCAGCAGCGTCACGCCGACCTCGCGGACGAGGATCGCCAGCGTCACCCACCAGGGCAGCAGGGCGAGCACCGACAGGCCGATGAGCGCGGTGCCGGTGAGCGCCTTGTCGGCGATCGGGTCGGCGAGCTTGCCGAACTCGGTGACCTGCCCGGTGCGCCGCGCGATCAGCCCGTCGTACCGGTCGGTGATGATCGCCAGGGCGAAGAACACCGTGGCCCAGACGCGGCGGTCGTCGTCCATGCCGCCGTCGGACAGCAGGAGCACGGCGAACACGGGCACCACGGCCAGCCGCAGCACGGTGAGCGCGTTGGGCAGGTTGACCAGGCGGGCCGACGACGGCGGGGTCGCCGCCGGGTCGGGGGCGACGGCGCTCACCGGGCTCTCACCGGGCGGCCGGGACCAGTGCGGCCGCCACGAGGTCGATGCCGTCGGTGTCGACGACCTCGGCGGTGAGCAGCTGCCCGGGGCGGGCGCCGTCGGGCACGCCGGTGACCGTGGTGGTGCCGTCGGCGTCGGGGTCCTGGTGGGCGCCGTGGCCGGCCCACACGCCGGGGCCCTCCTCCGCCGACAGGTCCTCGGTCAGCAGCACCTCGACGCGGGTGCCGACCCGGTCCTCGGCGCGCTGGGCGGTGAGCTCCTCGACGAGGTCGGTGATCCGCCGGACCCGCGCGTCGATCTCGGCCTGGTCGAGCTTGCCCGGCAGGCCCATCGCCTCGGTGCCCTCCTCGTCGGAGTAGCCGAAGACCCCGACGGCGTCCAGGCGCGCGCCGGTGAGGAACCGCTCGAGCTCGGCGACGTCGTCCTCGGTCTCCCCCGGGAAGCCGAGGATGACGTTGGTGCGGAACCCGGCCTCCGGCGCGAGCGCGCGGGCCCGCTCGACGAGGGCGAGGAAGTCGTCGGTGCCGCCGAACCGGCGCATCCGGCGCAGCAGCCCCGGCGAGGAGTGCTGGAAGGACAGGTCGAAGTACGGCGCGACGCCGTCGGTGGTGGCGATGACCTCGAGCAGGCCCGGTCGCAGCTCCGCCGGCTGCAGGTAGGCCACCCGCACCCGGGCGATGCCCTCGACGGCGGCCAGCTGCGGCAGCAGGCGCTCCAGCGAGCGCAGGTCGCCGAGGTCCTTGCCGTAGGAGGTGGAGTTCTCGCTGACCAGCACCAGCTCGGTGACGCCCTGGCCGGCCAGCCAGCGCGCCTCGGTGAGCACGTCGGCCGGCGGGCGGGACACGAACGAGCCGCGGAAGGTGGGGATGGCGCAGAACGCGCAGCGGCGGTCGCAGCCGGAGGCGAGCTTGAGCGCCGCCGTGGGCCCGGACGCCAGCCGGCGGCGCTGCACCCAGCCGTGACCGGGGATGGCGGGCGCCTCCGGGGCGGCCACCGCGGCCGTGCGCTCGACCGGGCTGATCGGCAGCAGCGTGCGGCGGTCGCGGGGCGTGTGCGGCACCAGCGGCCGGTCGGCGAGGACGTCGTCGAGCCGGTCGCCGATCGCGGCGTAGTCGTCGAAGCCGAGCACGGTGGCCTCGGGCAGCGCGCCCGCGAGCTCGGAGCCGTACCGCTCGGCCATGCAGCCGACCGCGACGACGCGGGCGCCGGAGTCGGTGGCGGCGAGGATCGCGTCGACCGAGTCCTTCTTCGCCGACTCGATGAACCCGCAGGTGTTCACGAGCACCGCGTCGGCGCCCTCGGCGTCGTCGACCAGGCGGTAGCCGCCGCCGGCCAGCCGGCCGGCCAGCTCCTCGGAGTCCACCTCGTTGCGGGCGCACCCGAGGGTCACCACCGCCACGGTGCGGGCAGGGCCGGTCGGAGCGCTCACCGGACCATCGTAGGTGCTGTCCGCGACCGTTCCGGCCCGCGACGGGGTGACCCTCCCCGCTCGGGGGCTCAGTCCTCGCCGCCGGGGAGGGTGCCGCCACGGAGCGTGAACAGCACCGACTCCAGCTCGTCGGGCTTGACCAGCACGTCGCGGGCCTTGGAGCCCTCGGACGGGCCGACGACGCCGCGGGTCTCCATGAGGTCCATGAGCCGGCCGGCCTTGGCGAACCCGACGCGCAGCTTGCGCTGCAGCATCGACGTCGAGCCGAACTGGCTGGTGACCACGAGCTCGACGGCCTGGCACAGCAGGTCCAGGTCCCCGCCGATGTCCTCGTCGATCTCCTTCTTCTCGCCCTGCGCGGCGCTGAAGACCTCCTCGCGGTACTCCGGCTCCGCCTGGCGCTTGGTGAACTCGACGACCGCCTCGATCTCGGCGTCGGACACGTAGGCGCCCTGGACGCGGATCGGCTTGCCGGCGCCGATCGGCAGGAACAGGGCGTCGCCCATGCCGATCAGCTTCTCCGCGCCCGGCTGGTCGAGGATGACCCGGCTGTCGGTGAGGCTGGAGGTCGAGAACGCCAGCCGCGAGGGCACGTTGGCCTTGATGAGGCCGGTGACGACGTCGACCGAGGGCCGCTGCGTGGCGAGCACCAGGTGGATGCCGGCCGCGCGCGCCTTCTGGGTGATCCGGACGATCGACTCCTCGACGTCGCGCGGGGCGACCATCATCAGGTCGGCGAGCTCGTCGACGATCGCGAGGATGTAGGGGTAGGGCCGGTAGACCCGCTCACTGCCGGGCGGGGCGGTGATCTCGCCGCGCTCGACCTTGCGGTTGAAGTCGTCGATGTGCCGGACGCCGGTGGCGCGCATGTCCTGGTAGCGCTGCTCCATCTCCTCGACCAGCCAGGCCAGCGCGGTGGCCGCCTTCTTCGGGTCGGTGATGATCGGCGTGATCAGGTGCGGGATGCCGTCGTAGGGCGTCAGCTCGACCATCTTCGGGTCGACCAGGATCATCCGCAGCTGGTCGGGCGTCGCCCGCAGCAGCAGCGAGGTCAGCAGCGAGTTGATGCAGGACGACTTGCCGGCGCCGGTGGCACCGGCCACCAGCAGGTGCGGCATCTTCGCGAGGTTCGCGCAGACGAAGCCGCCCTCGATGTCCTTGCCGAGGCCGACCAGCATCGGGTGCGGGTCCTGCTTGGCCGCCTGCGAGCGCATGACGTCGCCGAGGCTGACCGTCTCGCGGTCGGTGTTGGGCACCTCGACGCCGACGGCGGACTTGCCGGGGATCGGCGCGAGGATGCGGATGTTGTCGTTGGCGACCGCGTAGGCGAGGTTCTTCGTCAGCGCGGTGATCTTCTCGACCTTGACCGCGGGGCCCAGCTCGATCTCGTAGCGGGTCACGGTGGGGCCGCGGGTGAAGCTCGTGACGGCGGCGTCGACGTTGAACTGCTCGAGCACCCGCGTGATGGCCTCGATCGCGGCGTCGTTGGCCGACGAGCGGGCGCGCGGCGGGGTGCCGGGGCGCAGCGTGCTGAGCGAGGGCAGCACGTAGTCGCCCTCGACGGGCTGGATGACCAGCTGCTGCGGCTCCTCGGCCGGCGGCAGGTCCTCCGGCGGCGCGGTGCGGTCGACGACGGCCGGCCGGGGCGCGGCGGCCGCGGCCGGGGGCTCGGGGGCCGGCTCGTGCCGGACGGCCTCGCGGACGTCGGCGGTCGGCACGTGGTCGATCGGGCCGGTCGGGTGCGTGTCGGCCGCCTCGTCGGCGAGCATCTCGTCGAGCGCGGCGCGGGCGCGGCGGCCGCGCCGCGGCGGCGCGGGCTCCTCGTCCTCCTCGTAGGCGTCCTCGTCCTCGTACTCGTCCCACTCCTCGTCGCCGCGGCCGGTGACCCGGTCGACGAAGGCGCGCAGCCGCTCGGGCACCTGGTGCAGCGGGGTGGCGGTGAGCACGAGCACCGCGAAGACGGCGAGCAGGGACAGCAGCACGACGGCGACGACGGCGCCGACGCCCGCGGTCAGCGGCGTGCCGACCGCCCAGCCGACGAGGCCGCCGGTGCCGGGCTCGCCGGCCACCGGGTCGGCGGGCGTGCCGACGACGGAGGCGATGCCGAGCACCGCGACGGTGGCGCACACCCAGCCGATGGCCAGCCGGCCGCGCGCCTCGGGCCGGGGGGCGCGGCGCAGCAGCCGCAGCGCGGCGAGGAAGAGGACGGCGGGCAGCAGCAGGACCAGCGAGCCGACCACCCAGCGGGTGGCGTCGGCCATCCCCGCGCCGACCGGGCCGATCCCGTCGAACCAGGCGGCGGCGCCGAGGACGACGGCCAGGCCGAGGACGGCGAGGCCGGCGCCGTCGCGGCGGTGCTCCGGCGCGAGCGGCTCGGCCTCCTCCGGGCGGGCGATCGAGCGGGCCAGGCTGCCGGCGCCGCGGGCGACCAGCCCCCAGGCGCCGGAGGCGGCGCGCCAGGCGGCCCCGGCGGCGCCGGGGCCCTTCGCGGGGGCGGGCTTGCGGGCCGGGGGCTTGCGGTTGCCGTTGCGCGCGGGCGTGCGCGGCGCCGGACGCTTCCCCGAGGCCGTCGACCCGGACCGGCCCTTCGGGGCCGACCCGGCCGGCCGGCGCGAGGGCGTGGTGCGGGCAGGCATGCGTCGAACGGTAGCCGCCGTCCAGGCCTCTCCCAGGCAGGCGAGGAGTCGTGTCCCCCGCCTACGGTCGCCCCCATGACCCCACCGGTGTCCCCTCCCCCGGCCGTCCCGTACGGCAGCTGGCCCACCCCGGTCACCTCGGCGCTCGTCGTCCGCGCCGCCGCCCGGCTCGGTGAGGTCGCCGTGGACGGGGACGACGTCTGGTGGTCGGAGTCCCGCCCCGGCGAGGGCGGGCGGTCGGCGCTGGTGCGCCGGTCGGCCGGCGGCGCGGTCACCGACGCGCTGCCCGCGCCGTGGAACGCGCGCACCCGGGTGCACGAGTACGGCGGCGCGGCGTGGGCGGTCGCCGGCGGCACCCTCTGGTTCACGCACTTCGCCGACCAGCGGCTGTACCGGCTCGACCCGGGCGCGGACGGCCCGGTCGCCGTCACCCCGGAGCCGGAGCTGCCGGCCGGCGTCCGGTACGCCGACCTGACGCCCACCGGCGACGGCGCGCTGCTCGCCGTCCGGGAGACGCACACCGCGGGCGGCGCGGCCGCCGACGTCGTCAACGAGGTCGTGCGGGTGCTCCCCGACGGCGGCGCCGAGGTGCTGGTGAGCGGGCCCGACTTCGTCTCCGACCCCCGGCCCGGCCCGGACGGGCAGCTGGCGTGGCTGCAGTGGGACCACCCGCACATGCCGTGGGACGCCGCGCAGCTGGTGGTCCGCGACGCCTCCGGCGCGGAGACCGTGGTGGCCGGCGGCCCCGGGGAGTCGGTGGTGCAGCCGACCTGGGACGACGCCGGCACGCTGTGGTTCGCCTGCGACCGGACCGGCGTCTGGGCGCTGTGGCGCCGGGAGCCGGGTGCGGACGCGGAGGTCGCGCTCGACCTGGGCCGCGACCTCGCCGGCCCGCAGTGGCTGTTCGGCTCGCGCTCGTTCGCCGTCCTGCCGGGCGGCCGGGTGGTGCTCGCCGGCGACGACGCGCTGGTCGTGCGGGAGCCGGACGGGTCGGTCGCGGAGGTGCCGCTGCCGGGCTGGCCGGTGCTGCGGTACCTGACGCCCGACGGCGACGGCGTCGTCTGCTCGGCCGGCGGCCCCACCAGCGAGCCGGTGGCGCTGCGCGCCGGCCTTGACGGGAGCACCGCGGTGCTGCGGCCGGCCCGCGACCTCGGCCTGGACCGGTCGTGGCTGTCGGTGCCCGAGCACGTCGTCTTCCCGACCGAGGACCGCGGCACCGGCATCGGCGAGGCGCACGCGCACGTCTACCCGCCCACCAACCCCGACGTGACCCCTCCGGCCGGCGAGCTGCCGCCGCTGGTGGTGATGGTGCACGGCGGGCCGACGTCGGCCCACGACCGGACGCTGAACCCGGAGATCCAGTACTTCACCTCGCGCGGGTTCTGCGTCGCGCACGTCGACTACCGCGGCTCCACCGGTCACGGCCGCCGCTACCGCGACGCGCTGCAGGGCCGCTGGGGCGTGCTCGACCTCGATGACGTCGCCGCCTGCGCCCGGTACCTCGCCGACGCCGGGCGGGTGGACCCGGCCCGCATGGCGATCCGCGGCGGGTCGGCCGGCGGCTACACGACGCTGGCCGCGCTCACCCTGCGCCCGGGCACGTTCACCGCCGGCGCGAGCCACTTCGGCGTCGCCGACCTCGCGGCGCTCGCGGCCGACACGCACAAGTTCGAGTCCCGCTACCTCGACGGGCTGGTGGCGCCGTGGCCGGCCGGCGCCGCCGTCTACGCCGAGCGCTCCCCCGTCAGCCACGTCGACGCCCTCGACACCCCGCTCGCGGTGTTCCAGGGCGCGGAGGACGCCGTGGTGCCGCCGGAGCAGGCCGAGGTGATGGTCGCGGCGCTGCGCGCCAGGCGCGTGCCGCACGTGTACCTGCTGTTCGAGGGCGAGCAGCACGGCTTCCGCCGGGCGGGGAACATCCGCGCCGCCCTCGACGGCGAGCTGTCCTTCTACGCGCAGGTGTGGGGCTTCCACCTGCCGGCCGGGGAGGGCGTCGAGCCGGTGACCGTCGTCCGGTGAGCGGGCGCTGAACCAGCGGGGCCCGGCGGCCGTACGCCTCCCCGACGCAGTCGGCGCGCCGGGAGGTCGCGGATGGGACGGCACACACGGGCGGCGGCGGAGCCCCTGGACGTGCAGGCGGCCTACGCCGCCCACGGGCCGGAGCTCTACCGGTTCGCGCTGCGCCAGCTCGGCGACGGCGGCGCGGCGCAGGACGTCGTCCAGGAGGTGTTCCTGCGGGCCTGGCGCGCGTCGGACTCCTTCGACCCGCAGCTGGCCAGCCTGCGCACGTGGCTGTTCGCGATCGCGCGCAACGTGGTGGTCGACGAGGCGCGGCGGTTCGCCGTCCGCCCCTGGCAGCGGCAGCTGACCGACGACGCCGGCGCCGACACGCCCCCGGCCGCGGCCGCCGACGAGGGCCTGGTCGACGCGTGGGTGGTCGAGGAGGCGCTGCGCCGGATCAGCCCCGAGCACCGGGCGGCGATCGTGCAGACCCACCTGCGCGGCCGGCCGTACGGCGAGGTGGCCGCCGAGCTCGGGGTGCCGGTGGGCACCGTCCGCAGCCGGGTGTTCTACGGGCTCAAGGCGCTGCGCCTGGCCCTCGACGAGATGGGGGTCGAGCCGTGACCGGCGCACACGGGGACGAGCACCGGGAGCTGCGCGAGCAGCTCGGCGCCTACGCGCTCGGGCACCTGACCGGCGCCGAGCGCGATCGGGTGCGCGCCCACCTCGACGGGTGCGCCGACTGCCGGGCGGAGCTCGCCGACATCGCGCCGCTCGCCGCGCGGCTGGCCGCCGTCGACCCCCGGGCGCTCGACGAGACGCCGGCTCCCCCGCCCGACCTCGGCGCCCGCGTGCTCACGCGGATCGCCGAGGAGCGGCGGCGGCAGGTCGTGCCGCTGCGCCGCGCGGCCGTGCGCCGCCGCGCGCTCTCCGCCGCGGCGGTGGCCGGCGTGGCCGCGGCCGGCGGCGTCGTCGGGTGGCTGGTGCGGCCGGTGCCCGACCCGCCGCCCCTGGAGCCGGTGGCGGTGCAGGCCGTGGAGCCGGGGGTGCGGGCCACCGCGGACCTGGTGCCGCACACCTGGGGCGTGGAGGTGAAGCTGACCGGCACCGGCTTCGCCGACGGCGAGGTCTTCCGGGTGGCGGTCACCGACGACGACGGCCGCGAGGTGCCGGCCGGCGAGTTCGTCGGGATCGGCGCGGCGGAGCTGCGCTGCAACCTCAACTCCTCGGTGCTGCGCGACGACGCGGTCGCCTTCGAGGTCGTGGACGCGTCGGGCGCGGTGGTGGTGCGCTCGGAGTTCTGACCGCGGACGAGGGGGGCGCCGCCCCGTGGTCGGCGCCCCCCTCTGCCCGTGGCGCGGTCAGACCTCGCCGGGCACCGTCGCGCCGTCGACGGTGAACCCGTCCCCGGCGCCGTCCTGGAACACGTCGGGGCCGGCCGGGGCGCTGTTGCCGCTGACGGTCGACCGGGTGACGGTCATGACTCCCGGCTCGGAGTTCCACAGCCCGCCGCCCTCGTTCGCGGCGGTGTTGCCGGTGACGGTGCTGCGGTCGACCTCCACGGTGCCCGCGCCGGTGAGGTGCAGGCCGCCGCCGTTGCCGGGCATCGGGCCGGTGGTGTTGCCGGTGAGCCGGCTGCGCTCCACCCGCGTCGTCCCGGCGAGGGCCTCGATGCCGCCGCCGGCGCGCCGGGCGTCGTTGCCGTCGACGACGGTGCGGGTGACGGTGAGCGAGCCGCCGTTGGTGAACAGCCCGCCACCGGAGCCCGCGGTGCCGGTCGCGGCGTTGCCCCGGACCTCGCTGCGGTCGACGGTGAGCGAGCCGCCGTCGTTGAACAGGCCGCCGCCGCCGTTGTCCGCCGCGGCACCGCTGGCGGTGTTGCCGCTGACCACGGTGCGGCTGACGGTCATCGTGCCGGTGGCCGAGTTCCACAGCCCGCCGCCCTCCGCCGCGGCGGTGTTGCCGGTGACGGTGCTGCGGTCGACGGACACGGTGCCGGTGCCGGTGAGGTGCAGGCCGCCACCGTTGCCGGGAGCGGCGCCGGTCGCGTTGTGCGACAGCGTGGAGCGGGTGACCGTGGTGGTCGACCCGGCGGTGGCCTCGATGCCGCCGCCCGCGCGGGTGGCGGTGTTGCCGGTGACGGTGCTCCGGTCGACGACGAGGGTGCCGGCGTTCAGCACCCCGCCGCCGGACGCGCCGCCCGTGGCGCTGGGCGTGCCCGAGACGGCCCCGCCGGTGACGGTGACCTGCCGCAGGGTCAGCGAGGCGCCGGGCTTGACGTCGAACACGCGGTCCAGGCGGGCGGCGTCGACGGTGGCGCCGCGCCCCTCGACCACCAGGTGCCCGGTGACGTCGAGGTCGCCGGTGGCCGCGACGTCGTCGGCGCCGGCGAGCGCCAGCCGGTAGGTGCGCGCGCTGAGCACGATCGTCCCGGAGCCGGCGGCGTTGGCGGCCTGTACCGCGGCGCGCAGCGACCCGGGGCCGCCGTCCGCGGTGGTCGTGACGGCGGTGCCGCTCTGGTGGCCGCCCGGATGGCCGCCCGGGCCGCCGGGCCCGGCCGCGGCCGGGGTGGCGGTGAGCAGCAGCAGGGCGAACGCCGACGCGCCGGCGGCGGTGCCGGCGCGCAGGGTCGTGGGTCGCATGGCAGTCCCCTCCGAGATCGCGGCGCCCGCGGACCGGGCGCCGCACACGGAGGGGTACGGCCGCGGCGGCCGGGGCGTTCAGCCCCGGCCGCCGGCGTCAGACCTCGAGGACGGTCGGGATGATCATCGGCCGGCGCCGGTACCGGTCGCTGACCCACTTGCCCACGGTGCGGCGGATGACCTGCGAGAGCCGGTGGGCGTCGCGCTGGCCGTCGGAGAGCTCGCGCGTGAGGTTGTCCTCGACCAGGCGCAGCACCTCGTCGAACGCCTTCGGGTCGTCGGAGAAGCCGCGGGTGGACAGGTGCACCGGCCGCACGATGGTGCCGGTGGAGGGCTCGACGACGACGGTGAGCGCGACGAAGCCCTCGTCGCCGAGGATGCGCCGCTCCTGCAGCGACTCCTCGCCGACGTCGCCGACGTTGAGCCCGTCGACGTAGACGTTGCCCACCGGCACCGACCCGGTGATGGAGGCCTTGCCGTCGACGAGGTCGACCACCACGCCGTCCTCGGCGAGCAGCACCCGGTCGGCCGGCATGCCGGTCTGCTCGGCCAGCGCCGCGTGCGCCCGCAGGTGCCGCCACTCGCCGTGCACGGGCATGAGGTAGCGGGGCTTGGCCACGTTGAGCAGCGTGCGCAGCTCGCCGGCCGGGGCGTGCCCGGAGACGTGCACCATCGCCGTCTCCTTGTGCACGACGGTGGCGCCGAGCCGCGCGAGGCCGTTGATCACCTTGTACACGGCGGTCTCGTTGCCGGGCACGAGCGAGGACGCCAGCACGATCGTGTCGCCGGCCTCGATGGTGACCTGCGAGTGCTCGCCGCGGGCCATGCGGCCCAGCGCCGACAGCGGCTCGCCCTGCGACCCGGTGCTCACCAGCACCACCTGCTCCGGCGGCATGCTCGTGGCCTCGTCGAGGCTGACCATGAGGCCCGGCGCGACGCGCAGCAGGCCGAGGTCGCGGGCGACGCCCATGTTGCGGACCATCGAGCGCCCGACGAAGGCGCACTTGCGCCCGTGCGCCTCGGCGGCGTCGAGCACCTGCTGGATGCGGTGCACGTGGCTGGCGAAGCTGGAGACGATCAGCCGCTGGGTGGCGCGGCGGAAGACGTCCTCCAGCACGGGGCCGATGTTGCGCTCGGGGACGACGAAGCCCGGCACCTCGGCGTTGGTGGAGTCGGCCAGCAGCAGGTCGATGCCCTCGAGCCCGAGCCGGGCGAAGGCGCCGAGGTCGGTGAGCACGCCGTCGAGGGGCAGCTGGTCCATCTTGAAGTCGCCGGTGTGCACCAGGACGCCGGCGGGGGTGTGCACGGCGACGGCGAGCGCGTCGGGGATCGAGTGGTTGACCGAGACGAACTCGCAGTGGAACGGCCCGGCGACGTGGTCGTCGCCGGCGGCCACCTGGACCAGCGTGGGCTCCAGCCGGTGCTCCCGCAGCTTCGCCGCGACCAGCGCCAGGGTGAACCGCGAACCGACCAGCGGGATGTCGCCGCGCAGCCGCAGCAGGTAGGGGATGGCGCCGATGTGGTCCTCGTGCCCGTGGGTGAGCACGACGGCCTCGACGTCGTCGAGGCGGTGCTCGATGACGCCGAAGTCGGGGAGGATCAGGTCGATGCCGGGCTGCTCGGCCTCGGGGAACAGCACGCCGCAGTCGATGACCAGCAGCTTGCCGTCGAACTCGAGCACCGCCATGTTGCGGCCGATCTCGCCCAGCCCGCCGAGGGCGATGACGCGCAGGCCGCCGGCCGGCAGCGGCGGCGGGGCCTTCAGGTCGAGGTGCGGCTGGGTGGCCTGTCCGGCCGAGCTGACGGTCACAGGGGGACGCCTCCGGAGGCGAGGTCGGCGCGCAGCTGCGCGATCTGCTCGGGCGTGGCGTCGACCATCGGCGGGCGCACGGGGCCCGCGGGCAGCCCGAGCTCGCGCAGTGCGGCCTTCACCATGATGACGCCCTGGGTGCGGAAGATGCCGGTGTAGACCGGCAGGAGGGCCTCGTTGACCTCGCGCGCCTTGACGAGGTCGCCGGCCTCGACGGCGGCGATGAGCTCGGCCAGGCGCGGGCCCACGAGGTGCCCGACGACGCTGACCACGCCGACGGCGCCGAGGGCCAGCAGCGGCAGGTTGAGCATGTCCTCGCCGGAGTAGTAGGCGAGGTCGGTGCGGGCGAGGGTCCAGGCGACGGCGCCGAGGTCGGCCTTGGCGTCCTTCACCGCGACGATCCGCGGGTGCTCGGCGGCGCGGACCAGCGTCTCGACCTCGATGGGGACCACCGAGCGCGGCGGGATGTCGTAGAGCATCACCGGCAGGTCGGTGGAGTCGGCGACCGAGGTGAAGTGCCGCAGCAGCCCGGCCTGGGGCGGCTTGTTGTAGTACGGCGTCACGACCAGCAGGCCGTGCGCGCCCAGCCGCTCGGCGTCGCGCGCCCGGTCGATGCTGTGCGCGGTGTCGTTGGTGCCCACCCCGGCGACGACGACGGCGCGGTCGCCCACCGCGTCGAGGACGGCCTCGAGGACGGCGCGGCTCTCGGCGTCGCTGACCGTCGGCGCCTCCCCCGTCGTCCCGAGGACGACCAGGCCGTCGTGGGCGCCCCGGTCGACGAGGTGCGCGGCCAGCTCCTGGGCCCCGGCGAGGTCGATCGAGCCGTCCTCGGCGAACGGGGTGACCATCGCCGTGAGGACGCGCCCGAAGGGCCGGGCGGGGTCGGTGGTCATGCGGTCGAATCTACCGACCGCCGGGAACGGCGACCGTCCCGGCAGCGGGCGCCCGCTCGTACTCGCCGACCGCGTACCGCAGGCCCGACGACGAGGTGGCCCAGCCGTCCTCCGGCGTCCGGGCGACCCGCCGCCACTCCCCGCCGAGCGCGGGAGCGCGGGTGTCGCCGTCGACGGCGAGGTCGACGTCGGTGACCACCAGCCGGGCGGCGTGCGGCAGGAACGCCGCGTAGACCTCCGCGCCGCCGATCACCCAGCAGTCGGGGGCGGCGGCGAGCACCTCCTCCGGGGAGCCGGCCCGCTCGGCGCCGTCGGCGGCCCAGGCCGGGTCGCGGGTGAGGACGACGTTGCGCCGCCCGGGCAGCGGCCGGTTGCGCTCGGGCAGCGACTCCCAGGTGCGCCGGCCCATGACGACGGTGGAGCCGGTGGTCAGCCGCTTGAACAGCCGCAGGTCCTCGGGCAGGTGCCAGGGCAGCCGCCCGTCGGCGCCGATGACCCGGTCGCGCGCCTGCGCCCAGATCAGCGAGACCGGCACCTCAGACCGCGACGGCGGCGCGGATGGCCGGGTGCGGGTCGTACCCGTGCAGGACGAGGTCCTCGAAGCGGTGGTCGAACAGCGACGGCGCGGGCGCGATCTCCAGCGTCGGGAACGGCCGCACCTCGCGGGACAGCTGCTCGCGGACCTGCTCGACGTGGTTGCTGTACACGTGGCAGTCACCGCCGACCCAGATGAAGTCGCCCGGCTCCAGCCCGACCTGCGCGGCGACCATGCGGGTCAGCAGCGCGTAGCTGGCGATGTTGAACGGGACGCCGAGGAACATGTCGGCGCTCCGCTGGTAGAGCTGGCAGGACAGCCGGCCGTCGTGGACGGCGAACTGGAACAGCGCGTGGCACGGGGCCAGCGCCATCTCCGGCAGCGCGGCCACGTTCCAGGCGGAGACCACCATGCGGCGGGAGTCGGGGTCCTTCCGCAACGTGTCGAGGACGCCCTGGATCTGGTCCACCGTGCCGCCGTCGGGCGTGGGCCACGAGCGCCACTGGACGCCGTAGACCGGCCCGAGCTCGCCGTCCGCGTCGGCCCACTCGTCCCAGATGCTGACGCCGTTGTCCTGCAGCCAGCGCACGTTGCCGTCGCCGCGGAGGAACCACAGCAGCTCGACGGCGACCGACCGCCAGTGCACCTTCTTCGTCGTGACGAGCGGGAACGACGTCGAGAGGTCGTAGCGCAGCCGCTCGCCGAAGGTGCTCACGGTGCCGGTGCCGGTGCGGTCGGACTTCGGCGTCCCGGTCTCCAGGATCCGCCGGAGCAGGTCCTCGTACTGGGTGTCGACTCCGGTGCTGCTGCTCCCCACGGCGGGCCAGCCTAGGCGACGACGGTGCGCCGGGCGGGCAGCACGGAGGTGAGGTCGGCCGCGAGGTTCCCGCGCCCGGCGACCGCGACGTCGTCGAGCTCCAGCCACGACGCCGCGAGCCGCAGCTCGGCCGCGAGGGCGTCCGCCACCTCCGCGCGGTCGACGCCCTCCTCGGCGTGCACCGCCTGCACCCGCAGGACGCCGGCCTGCCGGTCGGCCTTGAGGTCGGCGCGGGCCACGAGGCGGTCGCCGAGCAGGAAGGGCAGCACGTAGTAGCCGTGCACCCGCTGGGCGGCCGGCGTGTAGATCTCCAGGCGGTAGCGGAAGCCGAAGATGCGCTCGACCCGCGGCCGCTCCCAGACGAGCGAGTCGAACGGCGACAGCAGCGCCCGCGCGCGGATCCACCGGGGCCGGCGGGCGGCCGGGTCGAGCCAGGCGGGGACGCCCCAGCCGGCGACCTCGACCGGCGCCAGCTCCCCGGCCTCCTCCAGCTCGGCGATCGCCTGCCGCGCCTGGGCAGGCCGGAGCCGGAAGTAGTCGCGCAGGTCGCGTTCGGTGGCCACGCCGAGGGCGCGCGCGGCGGTGCGGACGAGCTCCCGGACGGCGTCGGCGGGCTCGGGCGTGGGCGCCTGCACGACGGCGGCGGGCAGCACCCGCTCGGTGAGGTCATAGACCCGCTCGAACGACGTCGTGCGAGGCCGGGCGGTGAGCGCCCCCGTGTAGAAGAGCCACTCCAGCGCGACCTTGCCCGCGTGCCAGTTCCACATCTGCCCGGGCCGGTCGGGGCGCTGCTCGGCGAGGTCGCTGGCCTTGAGCGGGCCGCTCTCCCGCACCCGGTCGAGCACCTCGGCGACGTAGCCGGGCCGCTCGCGCTGGATGCGCACCATCGAGCCCCAGGCCTGCTCCTCGGCGGCCGCCATGCGCCAGCGCAGGTGGGGGTGCAGCCGCACCGGCAGGTAGGAGGCCTCGTGCGCCCAGAACTCGAACACCTCGTGCCGGCGGCCGATGAAGTCGTCGAGCACCGGCCGCCGGTAACCGCCGAGCCGGCTGAAGTAGGGCAGGTAGTGCGAGCGGGAGACGACGTTCACCGAGTCGATCTGGACGACGCCCAGCCGCTCGGTGGTGCGCCGCAGCTGCCGGCTGTCGACGACGCCCGCCGGGCGCGGCTCGGCGAAGCCCTGGGCGGCCAGCGCGATGCGCCGGGCGAGCGCGGCGGGGAGCCGTTCGGCGGTCGGTGCGGGCACGGAGGGGATCCTGCCCCGCCCGTGTGACGGTCCGCGTCCCGGTGCCGACCTAGGCTGCCCGCGTGGAGCCCCGTCCCGTCTTCCCGCGCCTGACCGGCTCGGCGGAGGTGTCGGTGCGCCCGGCGCTCCCCTCCGACGCCGCCGACGTCGCCCGCGTCCAGGAGCTGGCCTGGCGGTCGGCACCCGCCGGCGCGGTGCCCGGCGCGGTGCTCGAGTCCTGGGACGGCGCGGCTGTCGCGGCGTCCTGGGCGGCGGCGGTCACCGACCCGCCCTCGGCGCGGCACGAGGTGCTGGTGGCGCTCGACGGCGACCAGGTGGTCGGCTTCGCCGCGGTGGCGCCCGCGGAGCCGCAGGACGACGGGCCGGTCACCGAGCTCGTCCTGGTCCTGGTGGAGCCGCGGTGGGGCCGCCGGGGTCACGGGAGCCGCCTGCTCGCCGCGGTCGCCGACCGGGCCACGGCGGCCGGTGCGGTGCGGCTGGTCGCCTGGCTGGCCGAGCTCGACACCGTGACGGCGGGGTTCCTCGAGTCGGCCGGCTGGGACCGTGACGGCTGGGTCCGCACGCTCGACACGGGGGCGGATCCCCTGCGCGAGGTCCGCTGGCACACGCTGCTGGGAGGCGGGGCATGACGTTCACCGGGTTCCCCGACGAGGGGCTCGTCTTCTACGAGGGCCTGGAGGCCGACAACTCCAAGACGTACTGGACCCGGTCGAAGGCCGTCTACGACTCGTGCGTGCGCGCTCCCGTGCAGGCCCTGGTGGACGCACTCGCCCCGGAGTTCGGGCCGGCCAAGCTCTTCCGTCCGTACCGGGACGTGCGCTTCAGCCACGACAAGACCCCGTACAAGACCCACCAGGGCGCCGTCGCGGTGCCGGAGGGGCGCGGGGCGGGCGCCTGGTACGTGGAGATCTCCGCGGAGGGGTTGCGGGTGGCCGGCGGCGCGTGGCGCCTGGAGTCCGACCAGGTGGAGCGCTACCGCCGCGCGGTCGCCGACGACGTGCAGGGTCCGCGGCTGCGCGCCGAGGTGGACCGCCTCGCGGCCGGCGGGTGGGACGTGTCCGGCGACCGGCTCACGCGCGTGCCCAAGGGCTACGACGTCGACGACGGCCGCGCCGACCTGCTGCGCCACCGCTCGCTGCACGCCGGGCGGCTGTTCGAGTACGCGGACTGGTTGCACGGGCCGGACGCGCTCGAGCGCGTGCGCACCGCCTGGCGGGACCTCACCGCGCTGAACGCCTGGCTCGCCGACAACGTCGGGGCGACGACGAAGGAGATCCGCCGGCGCTGACAGTGCGCCGCCGCTCCCCGCACAACGCATTCCGTCACGGCGCATCCCGGAAATGCAGGAAGGGCCCCCACCGGGTGGTGGGGGCCCTTCCTGTGAGGAGTTGTCCGGCGGCGTCCTACTCTCCCACCCCGTCTCCAGGGCAGTACCATCGGCGCTGAGAGGCTTAGCTTCCGGGTTCGGAATGGGTCCGGGCGTTTCCCTCTCGCCATGGCCGCCGTAACACTGT